>JBQTHC010000084.1:0-43397 GCA_052390255.1 Microthrixaceae bacterium | reverse complement strand
CGCTGATCGCGGCGTCGAAGCTCCACCCTTGCAGCGCCGGCGTGGAGAGCAGGTGGTGAAGGGATGCTCCAAAGGTGACGATGACCATCACGCCGGCCCGGCTGAGCGCGGCGGCGCTCAGCGCGGCGCGGGCCGCGGGCCCGCCCGCGCTGCGGCTCGGCGCGAGCGCTGCCTCGCTCCCGAGCCGCGCCGTCAGCGGAAACCAAGCGAGGAGCCGTCGAGCCGGCCGCCCCACGGGCGCGACGCTCACGGAGCGCTGGCGGCCGCCGAACAGAGCGGCCGAGCCGCCGATCACCGCCACCCACACGGCGACGCCCGCCGCCGTCACGAGCACATCGAGGTGGAACCCCCTCGCGGGGTCGACGCTGCGCGCGAACCCGGTGGGGACTCGAGGGGATGCCGCGTAGGACACCACCGCCGCCGCAGCCGCGCCGACGACCACGGTCGGCGCAGCGACGAGTGCCGCGATCGCTCGCCGCCGTCGAGGTTGCACGCCGATCGCCACGAGGGTCGGGAGGTCGATCAGCACGCGCGCGAGCTGGCGACTGAGCGCCTGGCCGACGGCGGCCAGGGTGACGAGCGCGGCGACCGCTGCGAGCACACCCAGCCCGACTGTCTGGACCCGAAGCGTCCGATCGATCGCCACAGCGTCGTCGCCACCGGAGAACTGGAAGCCGATGTCACGGCCCAGGGCCTTCGTCGAGCTGCGTCGGAACGACGCCACGTCACGCTCTCCGCGCGTGAGGCGCGCGATGGCCGGGGGCTGCGGATCAATCGAGATCGCGGCTCGGTGCGCGCTGAAGAAGGAGCTGTTCAGCAACATCAACGGACTTCCCGAGGTCACGCCGACGTCGAAGGTGCCTCGCACGATCCCGACCACCGTCGCCGTGCCGATCGACACCGGTTCCTCGAAGCCGGACTGGAGGTCGACCCGCTGACCGACCTCGATGTTTCCGACTCGCGCGAGCGACTCGTTCACGACGACCTCGTCGGTCGCTCCCGCTGCCGCGAGGCGGCCCTGGATGACGAGCGGTCGATACACCCGCTCGAGAAGGTCCTCGTCGAGGGCGACGAACGCGCCGGCATCCTGAGCGGGCCGCAGCGGGGCTGGCGCGACCGGGGTGTAGGAGAAGCGCGCGACCCCCGCGACCTCCGGTAGCTCGCTCAGCCGAGCGATGTCACCGTCGTCCAGGGCCTCGGCTTGGAGGAAGCCGTCTGGTGAAAGCGTGGCCTCACGAAGGCGGGTGTAGGCGGTGTCGGCCCTCCGCGCGCCCGCGGCGGCTGTCATGGAGAAGCCGGCGCCGATCCCGCCGAGCAGGCCGATCAGGACCAGGCCCAGCAGGCTTCGCCGCATCAGCGCCCGCGCGAGGGCGAGGATCGCCGTCATCGATTCGGCCTCACCGAGCTGCGGCGCCACTGCACGGCCACACCTCATCACGATCACAGCGCCTTCGACAGGGTGGTACCACCACGACGGGGGTTCGGGTCTTGCGGTGTCCAGGCGGTCACGGTGCCGCGCGGAGCCGCCCCTCGTCGCGGGCCACGCGCCGCAGCAGGATCACGTAGCCGCCGGCGGCGATCGTGGTGAAGATGAACCACTGCACTGCGTAGGACAGGTGAGGTCCGAGATCCGGCTTCGGGGCCCCGAGCGCCACGAGCTGTGGTTCGCCCGGTCGGACCGCGCGCTCCGCTGGATCCGTGGCGACGAGCTGGAGGTACGCGGGGAGGAGGTCGTAGTCGAGCTGCGCCGCGTAGCGCTCGAGGTCGACGCGGGCGAGCTCGCGCAGGCGGCCCTGTGAGGCGTCCGTCGGACCGAAGCTGCCGCGCCGCTGGCTCGGGTACACGAGCCCGTCCACGGTCACGCGACCGGCTGGCGGAGGCGGGGCGACGATCGCGCCGGCGCGGTCGAAGCCGATGAAGCCTCGGTTGATGACGACCCCGGTGCCATCGTCGAGCAGCAGCGGCGTGAGGACCCACGCGCCCGGCGCACCGTTGAAGGTGCGGTTCCTGACCACCACCGTGTCATCGGAGGCGTAGCTGCCCACCGCACGGACGGAGCGATAGAGGACGGCATCGACCGCCGCTGAGTCGAGCGCTGCACCTGCGGGCACGACCGACTCGACGTCCATCACGGGCTGCTCCTGCCGCGCGGCCACGAGGTCCCGGTAGGTCTGCTTCTGGTCAAGGCGTCGGAGCTGCCAGAACGCGAGGTAGACCATCGTGACGACGAGCGCGATCACGAGGACGTGGCGCACGAGCCACTTGGGGGTCAGTGCGAAGCGCCAGCTCACCTCGTGGAGGCTATGAGGTCATCGACGATCCTCCCCAAACCGCGGTCGGTCCACGATCGGGCATGATGCGGGCATGCGCATCGGGATCAACGGCTCCAGCCTCATCGCCCTCGGCGCCCCAGTGGGGCAGATCGTCGACCACGCCGCAGAGGCGGAAGCAGCCGGGTTCAGCTCCTACTGGCTTGCCCAGCTCGGAGCGCCC
Organism: Microthrixaceae bacterium; assembly: GCA_052390255.1. Lineage (GTDB taxonomy): Bacteria > Actinomycetota > Acidimicrobiia > Acidimicrobiales > VFJN01 > VFJN01. Next base: position 40,904 of record JBQTHC010000084.1, on the reverse strand, counting down.
GACGCGCTCACGGTGATCGCGATGATGGGTTCACGCACGAGCACCATCGAGCTCGGGACCGCCGTCATCCCCACCTGGCCTCGCCACCCGCTCATGCTCGCCGGTCAGGCGCTCACGGTGCAGGAGGCCATCGGCGACCGGCTGGCGCTCGGCATCGGTCTCGCGCACAAGTCGAGCGTGGAGTCGACGCTGCGCATCCCCTTCACGACACCCGCCAAGCACATGGACGAGTACCTCTCGGTGCTGCTTCCCGCGCTCGAGGAGCGGAAGGTGAGCTTTGCGGGCGACATCTGGTCGGCCGAGGTGGAAGGGCTCGGCGGGGGCCCCGCTCCGGCGCCGCGCGTCTTGCTCGCCGCGATGGGACCGCGGATGCTGGGGCTCGCCGGGTCGCGCACCGACGGCGCCATCTTGTGGCTCAGCGGACCCAAGGCCATCGCCGCGCAGATCAAGCCGCCGCTCGACTCCGCCGCCGCAGCGGCCGGCCGCCCGGCGCCGCGGATCGTCGCCAGCGTCCCGGTGTGCGTCACCGATGATCCCGAGCGCGTCCGCGGGGTCGTGGCGAGCGTCCTCGACGGTTACAACGACCTGCCGTCATATCGCGGGGTGATGGACACCGAGGGCGCCGGCGGGCCAGCGGACGTGTCCCTGATCGGCGACGAGGCGCACGTCAACGCCGGACTCGACGCGTTCGCCGCGGCAGGGGCCACGGAGTTCGCCGCGCTCGAGTTCTTCACGACCGGCGACGAGGCGGCCGCCACGCGCGCGCTGCTCACCGAGCGCGCTGCCACCGGCTGACTCACACCGTGGGCAGCTCGTAGCCGGCGAACTTGTCGCGCAGATCCTTCTTGGAGAACTTGCCGACGCTCGTCTTGGGGATCTCGTCGACGAACGCGACATCGTCGGGGAGCCACCACTTGGCGACCCGGCCCTCGAGGTAGGTGAGCACCTCCTCCTTCGTGAGCTCCTCCCCGGCCTTCACGACGACGCACGCGAGCGGACGCTCGGACCACTTCGGGTGCGGCACGCCGATCACGGCGGCCTCGGCCACCTTCGGGTGCCCCATGAGCTCGTTCTCGAGGTCGACCGAGGAGATCCACTCGCCGCCCGACTTGATGACGTCCTTCGTGCGATCGACCAGACGGATGTACCCGTGCGGGTCGATGACGGCGACATCGCCGGTCTTGAGCCAGCCGTCGTCGGTGAAGCTCTCCGGCGAGCGCTCGTCGTTGTAGTACGCGGAGGCGATCCACGGACCACGCACCTGCAGCTCGCCGGACGCTTCGCCATCCCAGGGCAGGCTGTCGGTGCTCCCGGGACGCACGATGCGCGCGTCGACGCACACCGACGGTTGACCGACTGTCGTCCGGAGCTCGGCGCGGCCTTCGTCGTCGAGCGTCGCGTCGATCGTGGACTTGATGCGGCCGACCGAGGCGATGGGGCTCGTCTCCGTCATGCCCCATGCCTGCATGATCGGCAGTCCCGTCTGGAGGCGGTAGCCCTCCGACAGCGCCTTCGGGACAGCCGAGCCGCCGCACGGGATCGCTCGCAGCGACGACGTGTCGCGGCCTTGGAGCTCGGGCAGCACGCCCATCCAGATCGTGGGCACGCCGGCCGCGATCGTGACCCGCTCGCTCTCGATGAGCGTGGCGATCGCCTTGGGCGAAAGGTCCGGGCCGGGCATCACGAGGCTCGCACCGGTGGCCACGGCGGCGTGCGCGAGCCCCCACGCGTTCGCGTGGAACATCGGCACCACCGGGAGGATCACGTCGCTCTCCTGCACGCCGATGCTGCTCGAGGACATCGTGCCGAGCGTGTGCAGGTAGGTGGAGCGATGCGAGTAGACGACGCCCTTCGGGTTGCCCGTGGTGCCGCTCGTGTAGGCCATCGCGGCGGCACGGGTCTCGTCGTCCACTCGGAACTCCACCGGATCTGCCGCGGCGAGGAGGTCTTCGTAGTCATGGAGCGCACGCCCACCGTCGGGGCTCGGAACGTCGCCCTTGCCGTCGTCCATCACGACGATGTGCCGCACGGTCTCGAACTGGTCGACCAGCGGCCACAGCAACCCGAGAAGGGACCGGTCGACGAAGATCGCCTCGTCCTCGGCGTGGTTGACGATGTAGACGATCTGCTCCGGGAACAAGCGGATGTTCAGCGTGTGGAGCACGCGGTTGGTGCACGGGATCCCGAAGTAGAGCTCGAGGTGGCGTGCGGTGTTCCAGCCGAAGGTGGCGACACGGCCTGCCGCGCTCACGCCGAGGTCGTCGAGGACCCCACCCAGGCGACGGGTCCGCTCCGCCCACGCGCCGTAGGTGGTGCGCTCGAGGCCCACCGCGGTGGCGGTGACGACGGTCTTGTCGAAGAACAGCTTCTCCGCTCGCTCGAAGAGGTGCGGCAGCGTGAGCGGCACGTCTTGCATCAGGCCCTGCATGGCGAGGTCCCCCGGAATCGTCGACAACGGTCGCACGCACACTAGGAGATGCCAGACTCACCGGCTGTGGCGCCGGATCCCCCTCCCGAACCTGCGAGCGTCCCTGCGGCGCACCACCTGCCTCCGCTCGACACGCCCGTGCGGCATCGTCCCGCTCGCCGCACGCTCACCCTCCTCGTGGCGCCGATCGTGGGGCTCATCATCGCCTCGAACGTGGGTGACGCCCTCGCGACGACCCTTGCCACCACACACCCGCTCACCCTGATCGCGCTGAACGCCAGGAACCGGAACCTCGTGCTGGTCACCAACCAGCTCGACGCCCTCAGCTACTACGGCGTGGCGACGTTCCGCCTGCTCCTCAGCGACCCGCTGTTCTTCCTGCTCGGCTACTGGTACGGCGAGGCTGCGGTCCGTTGGATGGAGAAGCGGACGCGCACGATCGGGAACACGATGCGCCAGATCGAAGGTTGGTTCGGCAAGGCCGGACTCGTGCTCGTGTTCGTCGCCCCCAACAACATCGTGTGCCTGCTCGCCGGAGCCGCGGGGATGAGCGTGTCGGCGTTCTTCGCGGCGAACGTCGCCGGCACCCTGGTGCGGCTCTACCTGATCAGGCGGGTCGGCGAGGCGTTCGACGCACCGATCCAAGATCTGCTCGGCTTCCTTCGCGACTACCGCCTGCCGCTGCTCGGCGTGTCGGTCGTGATCGTCGCGACGATGAGCATCCTCGAGCTCCGCAGGGGCGACGGGGAGATCGAGGCGGTCCTCCACCTCGACGAGGACCTCGAGACCGACGACGAGCCCGGAGTCGAAGGGTCAGGCTGAGGCGACGCCCGCCCGCGGCGGATCAGGGATCCGGGAACAGGAGCGCGTCGATGCCCACCGTGAGCCCTGGCCGCTGCGACACCTGCTTCACGGCGAGCAGCACCCCGGGCATGAAGCTCGTGCGGTCGTAGCTGTCGTGACGGATCGAGAGGCTCTGGCCGGTGGTGCCGAGCAGCACCTCCTGGTGGGCGACCATCCCGCGCAGACGCACAGAGTGGATGGGGATCCCCGCAGGACCGGTGGCGCCACGAGCACCAGCGATCACCTCCCGCTCGGTGGGGTCGGGCGCCCAGGTGCTGGATGCTGCCGCCATCCGCTCGACGGTGCGCATCGCGGTACCGGAGGGCGAGTCGACCTTGAGGTCGTGGTGCAGCTCGATCACCTCTGCCGTCTCGAACCACGGCGCGGCCATCTCCGCGAACCGCATCATCAGGACCGCGCCGATGGCGAAGTTCGGCGCGATGAGGCAGCTGCTCGTCGTGAACGACGCCGCCACCCGTGCGAGGTCCACGTCGGTGAACCCGGTGGTTCCCACGACGGCGTGCAGGCCATGCGCCGCGAGGAAGGCCAGGTTCTCGCGGGCCGCGTCGAGCACGGTGAAGTCGACCACGACCTCCGCACCCGACTCGACGAGCGCTTCGGCGCTCCCGGCGATCGGAAGATCGCTGTCGACCTTCGCGACGTTGCGCAGGTCGAGTCCGGCGTGCTCGGGGTCGACCGCGGCAACGAGCGAGAGCTCGGGATCGGCCACGACGGCCTCGCACACCGTTCGTCCCATCCGTCCGGCCGCGCCGAACACGCCGACGCGGATCACCGATGCCTCATCAAGATGGCGGAGGGGGTGGCGGCGGCGCGGGCGCAGCCGGCGGCGGAGGCGGCGGTGGTGCAGGCGCAGCCGACGGCGGAGGGGGTGGCGGTGGTGCAGGTGCGGGAGGCGGCGGAGGCGGTGCAGGTGCGGGAGGCGGCGGTGCGGGAGGCGGCGGTGGTGCGGGCGCGGGCTCCTCGTCCTTGGCACCGAGCTCGCCGTGTTCGGCTTCGTGCGCAGCGAGCTCGCCGAGCACTCGGGTGATGTTCTCGTCCGCGTCAGCGAACCCACCCTTGTGCTTCGCGTAGGTCCACGCGCCGAGCTCACGCAGGAGCGCGTCGGACTTGCGCTTCGCCGACATCTCCGCCACGCCCTCCTGCGCGGCCTTCGTGGCCTCGCTGACGGTGGCCTTGGCCTTGTCGAGGAATCCCATCTGACGCTCCTTGCTCGCGAGAACTCGCGCAGCGTAGAGCAGGATCCGTCGGCTACCGGCGTCCTCCGCGACCGCCACGGCGTCCGCGGTCGCCGCGGGCCTCGCCGCCGCGGCCGCCGCCGCCATCGCGGGTCGCTGCGGGACCGAGATCGCCGAACTCCTGACGGACCTCGGCGTCGAACGCGTCCTCGAAGGACACGGACTCACGGGCGCCGCCCTCGCCACCGGATCCGGTGTCGCGCGGACCTCGATCCCGATCGCGGTCCCGGTCGCGGCCGCCACCGCTCGACACCGTGCTGTCGGGGATCGCGACGGCTCCGGCGAGGCTCAGGGACACCTTGCCGTTCGGGTCGACGTCGTCGACCTTGACCTCGACCTCGTCGCCGAGGCTGAAGACGTCCTCCACGCGGTCGATGCGCTTGCCCTGTCCGATCTTGGAGATGTGGAGCAGGCCGTCGCGGCCCGGGAGGATGTTGACGAACGCACCGAACTTGGTGATGTTCACGACGCGACCCGGGTACACCGCGCCGACGTCGGCCGTGGGCGGGTTGAGGATGAGCTTGATCTGCCGCTCGGCCTCGTCGATCGCGCCCTTGTCGACGCTGCCGATCGTGACCGTGCCGACCATGCCATCGTCGTCGACGGAGATGTCGGCGCCGGTCTCGGCCTGGATCGCGTTGATGACCTTGCCCTTCGGGCCGATGACCTCGCCGATCTTGTCGATCGGGATCTCGAAGCTCACGACCTTCGGCGCGGTCTCTCCCACCTCGGCGCGCGGCTCGGCGATGGCCTTCGCCATCACCTCGAGGATCGCGAGACGAGCCTCCTTGGCCTGCTGCAGCGCCTGGGCGAGGACGTCGGCCGGCAGGCCGTCGATCTTCGTGTCGAGCTGGAGGGCGGTGACGAACTCGCTCGTCCCGGCCACCTTGAAGTCCATGTCGCCGAAGGCATCCTCGGTGCCGAGGATGTCGGTGAGCGTCGTGTACTTGCCGCCGTCGTAGATGAGGCCCATCGCGATGCCGGCAACGGGCGCCTTGATCGGCACGCCGCCGTCCATGAGCGCGAGCGTCGAGCCGCAGACCGAGCCCATCGAGGTGGAGCCGTTCGAGCTCAGCACCTCCGACACCACCCGCAGCGTGTACGCCCACTCCTCCAGCGAGGGCACCACCGGCAGCAGCGCCCGCTCGGCGAGGAGGCCGTGGCCGATCTCGCGGCGCTTCGGGCTCCCGACGCGGCCGGTCTCGCCGTTGGCGTGCGGCGGCATGTTGTAGTGGTGCATGTACCGCTTCTTGGCCTTGTCGCCGAGGTTGTCGAGGAGCTGGTCCATCTTCGGCATGCCGAGCGCGAGGACCGAGAGCACCTGGGTCTCGCCGCGCTGGAACAGGCCAGTGCCGTGGGCGGTCGGGATCACACCGACCTCGGAGGTGACCGTTCGCAGGTCGGCCGGGCCGCGGCCGTCGATGCGGACGCCCTCGTTGACGGTGCGCGCCCGGATCCGCGCCTTCTGGATGCTGCGCGCCGCCTCCTTGATCTCCTTCTCCCGCCCCGCGAACTCCTCGCTGAGCGCGTCGAGGGCCAGGGCGATGGCGGCATCGGTGGCCGCGTTGCGCTCGGCCTTGGCGGCGATCGTGCCGGCCTTGCCGAGAGCGTCTCCCGCGACGGCCTCGACGCGGGCCTTGACGTCGTCCTGGTAGTCGAGGATCGGCGTGAACGGGAGCGGCGTGATCCCGCGGCCTGCCTCGACCTTCGCGATGAGCTCCTTCTGGAGCTCGATCGACTCCTTGATCCAGACCTTGCAGGCCTCGAGACCCGACGCGATGACCTCTTCGGTCACCTTCGGTGCGCCAGCCTCGTAGTGGCTCCACGCCTTCTCGGTGCCCCCGGCCTCGACCATCATGATGGCGACGTCGTCGCCGACGCCGCGGCCGGCCACGATCAACTCGAAGGTGCTGTCCTCCACCTCTTCGAAGGTGGGATGCGGCACCCAGGTGCCCTCTGCGCTGAACGCGATGCGAACGGCCCCGATCGGGCCCTGGAACGGGATGCCGGAGATCGACAGCGCGGCAGAGGCGCCGTTGATCGCGAGCACGTCGTAGGGGTTCTCGCGGTCGTGGCCGATGACGGTCACGACGACCTGCGTCTCGTTGCGGAACCCGTCGGCGAAGCTCGGGCGCAGGGGGCGGTCGATGAGCCGGCAGGCGAGGATCGCGGCATCGGTCGGGCGACCCTCCCGACGGAAGAAGCTCCCGGGGATGCGGCCCGCGGCGTACATGCGCTCCTCGACGTCGACCGTGAGCGGGAAGAAGTCGATGCCCTCACGCACCGACTTCGCCGCATTGGCGGTGACGAGGGCCTCGGTGCCCGCGATCTTGGCGATGACCGCGCCCTGGCTCTGGAAGGCGAGCTTGCCGGTCTCGAACGTGAGGGACTTGTTGGTGCCGGAGATCGACCCCGACACGGTGATGGCTTCAGCCATGGTGTGTGACTCCTTAGCCGGCCGGGGACTCCCCCTGGCCGGATCGGGCGGCGGAGCCAGTTCCCAGTTGGCGACCACCGGAGGTGCACCCCCGGGAGTCGGCAACTGGCAGCTGGCCTTCCTGCCGCCATGTGTTGTGGTTTGGTTGTCGCTCGATGTGCAACGGGCGGTCCTCGGTGGACCGCCCGGGGTGCAGATCGGTTGTCAGCGGCGCAAGCCCATCTTGGCGATGATCGTGCGGTAGCGCTCGACGTCGTTGTTCTTGACGTAGTCGAGGAGCCGCCGCCGCTGGCCCACCAGCATCAGCAGGCCGCGCCGGCTGTGGTGGTCCTTCTTGTGCTTCTGGAGGTGGTCGTTCAGATGGTTGATCCGCTTGGTGAGGATCGCGATCTGCACCTCGGGGCTGCCGGTGTCGGTGTCGTGGAGGCGGTGCTCCGCGATGATCCCGGCCTTTGCCTTGTCGATCTGCTCTGACATTCGTTGGGATGCTCCGTATCGGGAGGTGGGAACTGAGGCCCTGCTCTGGCGATCGCTGGGTGTGGACCAGTGGCGTTTCGGTGCGCGTAACCCCTCGGCGCGCGCCGCGCGCCCGCCGAGGACCCAGACAAGGTAGCAGCAGGGTCCCGCCGGACCTCAATCACGGGTCTACCGTGGCCGTGATGTCCCGCCGTGCCTCGACCGCCCCCAGCCTGCGGGGCGTTCCCGTCGACCATGCCCTCGCGGACCTCCGCACCGCCTGCATCTCGCGTGCGATCGACGACCGCGAGATGGCACTGCAGAAGCAGAGCCGAGTGTTCTTCCAGATCTCGGGGGCGGGCCATGAGGCGCTCCTGCTCGCGCTCGCTCGTCACCTTCGGGCGGGATACGACTGGTTCTTCCCCTACTACCGGGATCTCGCGCTCGTCCTCGCTCTGGGGGTCAGCCCCACCGAGGTCCTCCTCCAGGCGGTTGGGTCGGCCGAGGACCCGGCCTCCGGAGGACGGCAGATGCCCGCGCACTGGGGCGCGAAGTCGCTGAACATCGTGACGCAGTCCTCGTGCACCGGCTCGCAGTGCCTCAGCGCGGTCGGCTCGGCGGAGGCGGCGCGGTACATCTCCCGTCGCCCCGGACTGCCCGGGTGCGTCGCCCACGGCGATGAGCTCACCTACGTGAGCCTCGGCGAGGGGGCGACGTCAGAGGGCGAGTTCTGGGAGAGCCTCAACACGGCGTGCACGCTGCACCTGCCGGTCCTCTACGTCGTGGCCGACAACGGGTACGCGATCTCCGTTCCCGCGGTCGACCAGTCCCCCGCCCCGATCGCTGACCTGCTCATCGGGTTCCGTGGCCTGCGCACCTACCGCGTCGACGCGCGCGACTACTTCGCCGCGCACGCCACCGCCGCGCACGCAGTCGCCCACGTCCGTGCCGGCACCGGCCCCGCGCTCATCCACGCAACGGTCACCCGGCCGTACTCGCACTCCGCTGCCGACACGCAGAGCAAGTACCGGCCCCCTGAGGAGCTGGCCGACGAGGCCGCCCACGACCCGATCCTGCTGCTGCGCACCGCGCTCGTCGAAGCGGGCGCACTGACCGACGAGGAGGCCGACGCAATCCGAGAGGCGGCCGTCGCCGAGGTCGCGGACGCGGCGAAGGCGGCCACCGCCGCCGCCGCACCCGACCCAGCCTCGGCCACCGAGCACGTGTACGTCCTGCCGACGCTGCCGCTCCCGTCGGAGCCCCCGGGCGACGGCGAGGAGGTCGCCTTCGGCGAGGCCATCACCCGGACGTTGCACGAGGTGATGGAGGCTGACGAGCGGATCCGCGTGTTCGGGGAGGACGTGGCCGACGCGCGCGAGGACCTCCTGGCCGACCTCGAGGGCAAGGGCGGCGTGTTCGGCACCACTCACGGGCTGCAGCGCAGGTTCGGTGCCGCGCGCTGCTTCAACACCCCGCTCGCCGAGGCGAACATCGTCGGACGCGCCGTGGGGCAGGCCCTGCGAGGGTTGCGGCCCGCGCCAGAGATCCAGTTCTTCGACTACATCTGGCCCGCGATGCACCAGATCAAGAGCGAGGCGGCCACGATCCGCTGGCGCTCGAACGGCGAGTTCTCCTGTCCAACCGTGATCCGGGTCCCGATCGGCGGGTACCTCGCGGGTGGTGCGATCTGGCACAGCCAGAGCGGCGAGTCGATCTTCGCGCACGTCCCCGGTCTGCTCATCGCGTTCCCATCGCGTGCGCGCGATGCAGCAGGTCTGCTCCGCTACGCGTTCCGCTGCGATGACCCCGTGCTCTTCCTGGAGCACAAGCACCTGTTGCGCCAGGCCTACACGCGTGACCCGATGCCACCGCCGGACTGGGTGCTGCCGTTCGGACACGGCGAGATCCGGCGCGCGGGCTCCGACATCACGATGATCACCTGGGGTGCGACCGTGCAGAAGAGCCTCGAGGCCGCCGCCGAGCTCGAGGCGTCCGGCGCTGGGTCTGCGGAGGTGATCGACCTGCGCACGATCTGCCCCTGGGATCGCGACATCGTCGCCGAGTCGATCCGGCGCACGAACCGAGCGCTGGTGGTGCACGAGGACGTGCTCACCTGCGGGTTCGGCGCGGAGGTCGCTGCCTGGATCGCGAGCGAGTGCTTCGAGCACCTCGACGCGCCGGTGCGGCGCGTCGGCGCGCTCGACACCCAGGTCGGCTACTCCCCCGTGTTGGAAAGGGCGATCCTGCCGCAGGTCGCCGACATCGCGACCGCCGCCCGCGAGCTGCTGATCTACTGATCTACGTCTGTGAACCGCCACGTCCGCATTGCGGCCGCCAGGGTTCACAGACGTTGGTTGCTAGTCGCTCGGGTGGCGCGCCGGGAGCAGGGTCCAGCGGTACCGCGGCGCGCGGTGGAGATCTTCGGTGTCGTGGAAGTGCTGGCGAGGGGTCAGCTCGAGCACGAGCGCACCGGGCTCGTAGAGCGCGGCCTCCACCTCGTCGGGGGTGGCATCGACGTCGACGCCGCGCGCCAGCTTCGCCTTGAGCACTGCGGTGCCAAGGCGCCCACGCATCAGCGCATGCATGATCGCCGGGAGCGACTCCGGATCCTTCAGCAGCCACGAGTGCGTGGCGCCGGAGACCACCACGAGATCACCTCGTGAACGGCGGGCGGCGTCTTTCGCCGTGGCGAGCGGGACCGCCACGTCGCGGTCGCCGTGGATCGCGAAGACAGGGATCCGCTCGCGCCGCAGGGTGTCGAGCATCGGCTTCGTGCCCCGGCTTCGCAGGATCGACGCCGCCGGTCCGAGCAGCCGCCACGGACGGCGGGCGTGCCCCGCGATCGTGGGGGTGACCAGACGACCGAGCTTGATCGCCTGGCGTGGATCCTGGAACCACGGCACCGTCGACATCGTGTCGACGACGAGGGTCGCGCCGATCCCCACGAGCAGCGGCGGGAACACGCGGAACAAGTTGACCATGCGATCCCACGTGTCACCGACGATCGCGTCGAGCAACAGCACGGCGATCGCGCGATCCGGTTCCAGCGCCGCGAGCTCGGTGACGAGTCGTCCGCCCATCGAGTGACCCGCCAGCACCGCCTCGCGGATGCCGAGGTGATCCAACACGCGGCCGAGGAGCTGCGCGTAGCTCTCCAGGCTGTGGGCGTTCGTGGGGAGCCCGAGCGTGCCACCGTGGCCTGCGGTGTCGACCGCGATCACCTTGAAGCCGAGGTCGACGAGGCGCGACAAGGTCTGGGCATACAAGATCCCCTCGGCGGAGAAGCCGTGCACCACCACCAAGGGCACCCCGTGGCCGCAGATCGCGACGCCCACCTGGTGTCCGTCGGGAAGCGTGATCTCGTGCCGGGCGAGGCGCGGCAGGACGCCGTGCATCTCGTGGGGCGCCGGGCCGGGCCCGATGATCGGCTCGGTGGAGGTCGCGAGGTGGCGCACCTTCGCGGCGCGACCACGTGGCGCGTCCTCGGCGTCGTCGGGTTCGACGCGCACCTCGACCGGCTCCCACCCGTCTTCGAGCATGGGTCGATTCTCGCGTGTCGGCGTCCGCCCGCTGGTCATCCTCAGGTCATCGGCCGTTCGGTTGATCGACGTGAGCCCGTCGTGGTCAGGCGAGCGATCTGCGCGCATCGTCGCAATCGCGCGCGATCTGGGCGACGAGGTCCTCTACACGCTCGAAGCGCGCCTCGCCGCGCAAACGCGACACGAAGCGGATCCGCACGTGCTCGTCGTAGAGGTCGCCGTCGAAGTCGAGGACGTGCGCCTCGAGCAGGCTCGCGTGCGCCTCCACGTAGAACGTGGGGCGGCGGCCCAGGGACAGCGCCGCAGGCAGCACCGTGCCATCGGCACGCTCGAACCAGCCGGCGTAGATCCCGTCGGCGGGCAGCAGGATGTCGCCTGGCACCGAGACGTTGGCCGTCGGGAAGCCGAGGTCCCGACCCCGCTTGTCGCCGTGCGCGACGATCCCCCGCACCTCGTGGTGACGACCGAGCATCGAGTGGGCCCGGTCGAGATCTCCCTCCACGAGCGCGTGGCGGATGGCGGTGGAGGACGCTCGATCGCTCGGGGTTGCGGGCGCGCCGCTTGCGTCGACGAGCTCGAGCCCGGCCACCTCGAAGCCGAGCTGACCTCCCATCTGCCGGAGCAGCTCGACGTTGCCCCTTCGCTGGTGCCCGAAGTGGAAGTCCTCCCCGACGATCACCGCCTTGGCGCCGAGCGCTCCGACGAGGATCTCCCGTATGAACTCGTCGGCAGGCTCCCGCGAGCGCGCCACGTCGAACGCAAGCACGAGACAGCGGTCGAGGCCGGTCTCCGCGAGCAGCTCGAGCTTCTGATCGAGGTCGGTGAGCAGCCGCGGGGCCGACTCGGGGCGCACGACGGCGGCCGGATGGCGGTCGAAGGTGACCACCGCGCTGGCGAGACCGACCTCGGCGGCTCGTCGACGCACCTCCGCGATCACCGCGCGGTGGCCGAGGTGGACGCCGTCGTACGCGCCGATGGTGACGACGCTCCCGGTGCCGGGCCGGCAGGAGTCGACGTCGCGCAGCACCTCCATCCGGGTGAGGTTAGGCACCGGCTGCAGCGACCACGACACCCGGTTTGACCGTGCCGGGTCGATGCGCTTCGTAGATCGCGAGGAGCGAGCCGTTCGGATCGAGCAGCGCCCAGGGCCCCAGCTCATCGGCGTCGAGCCGGAGCCGGTCGGTGCCGAGCACCTTGCCGTGCGCGATGTCCGCCGCGGTGTCGGCGTCGACCGTGCGCGTCGCGAGGTCGCGCATCGCCTGCGCGGGCGACAACAGGACCTCGACCCGCAGCGCATCCAGCGCCACACCGGTCTCGACGCCGAAGGACCCGATGGCCGTGCGACGCAGCTCGCGCAGGTGGGCACCGCCGCCGAGTGCCGCGCCGAGGTCGGCGGCGAGCGACCGGATGTAGGTGCCCGTGCTGCACTCGACCGCGATCGGGAAGCAGCCGGGTGCACAGGCTTCCCCCACCTCGAGGCGGTGCACCGTGACCGATCGGGCTTCGCGCTCGACCTCGATGCCCTCGCGGGCCAGCTCGTGGAGCCGGCGGCCACCGACCTGGACCGCCGAGACCATCGGCGGCACCTGCGAGATGTTGCCGATGAACTGCGCGGCCGCGGCGCGCACCTCGTCGACACCGATCCCGCGCATGTCCCAGGTCCCGGTCACCGCGCCGGAGGCGTCGAGGGTCGAGGTCGCGGTGCCGAGCACCACGATCCCCGTGTAGTGCTTCGAGAAGCCTCCGAGGTAGCGGAGGAGCCGCGTGACCCTGCCGACGCCGAGCAGCAGGACGCCGGTCGCGTCGGGATCGAGCGTCCCCGAGTGGCCGACCTTGCGGGTGCCGAGCAGCCCGCGTGCCTTCGCCACGACGTCGTGGCTGGTCCATCCGACCGCCTTGTCGATCACCGCCAGCCCGTCGGGTCCGGCCGAGGAGCCGGAGCGTGCCATCAGGCGTCGTCGTCGCGGATGGAGCGCAGCACCTCTTCGAGCCGTGCCGCACCGCGCGCCACGTCATCGGGCCGGAACAGCAGCTCGGGGGTGCGCTTCACGCGCGCTTGACGCCCGATCGCGCCTTGGAGACGGTGCCGCGCATCCGCAAGGCCTGCCAGCACCTCCTCGTCGTCAGCAGCGCCGCCGAGGGTGTCGTAGAAGACGGTGGCGTGGCGCAGGTCGGCCTCGCAGTCGACCGACATGATCGTGACGAGCTCGAGTCGATCGTCGTCGACGAGCTCGAGCTCCTCAGCGAGGATCTGCTGGAAGAGGCGGTTCAAGCGCGCGGTCCGAGGGAAGTCGCGTGCGGTGCTGTGGCTACGGGTGCGCTTGGTCATGTCACCCTCGGTCAGCTGCGCGGGATCTCGCGCTCCTCGACCGTCTCGATGATGTCGCCCTGCTTGAGGTCCTGGAAGTCGGTGAGGCCGATGCCGCACTCGAAGCCGGATTGCACCTCGCGAACGTCGTCCTTGAACCGCCGCAGCGAGCTCACCGCACCCTTCCAGATGATCGTGCCCTCGCGCAGGAACCGGACCTTCGAGCCGCGGGTGATCGTGCCGTTGAGCACCATGCACCCCGCGATCTTGCCCACCCGAGGAACCGAGAAGATCTCCCGGACCTCGGCCTCGCCGGTGACGACCTCCTCGAACTCGGGGGTGAGCATGCCGACCAGTGCGTTCTCGATGTCCTCGAGGATCTGGTAGATGATCTCGTAGTTGCGGATCTCCACCTCTTCGACCTGCGCGAGCTCGCGAGCCTTGCGGTCGGGTCGCACGTTGAAGCCGATGATCGTCGCGCTGGAGGTGGCGGCGAGCTGCACGTCCTGCTGCGTGATGCCACCGACGGCGCGGTGGACGAACGCCAGCTTCACGTCGTCACGCTCGAGCTTGCGGAGGCTTTCGGTGAGCGCCTCGAGCGAACCGGTGGTGTCTGCCTTGAGGAGCACGTTGAGCGTCGCGACGTCGCCGCGCTGGATCTGCTCGAAGATGTCCTCGAGCCGCGCGCCGACGGGCGCGGCGGCCTCCCGGCCGAGGTTGGCGACGCGGTGCCAGTGCTCGCGCTTCTCCGCGACCGAACGCGCGGTCTTCTCGTCGGGTGCCACGATGAACGTGTCGCCGGCATCGGCGACGTCGTTCAGCCCGAGCACCTGCACCGGCATCGACGGGCCCGCCTCCTTCACCTGCTCGCCGAGGTGGTTGATGAGCGCACGAACGCGACCCCATGCGGGGCCTGCGACGAGGGGCTCCCCCACCTTGAGCGTGCCTCGCTGGACGAGGAGGTTGGCCACGGGACCGCGCCCGATGTCGAGGTGCGACTCGAGGACGACTCCCGCAGCTCGCCCGCTCGGGCTCGCCTTCAGGTCCTCCACGTCGGCCACGAGCAGCAGCGTCTCGAGGAGATCGTCGACGCCGTCGCCGGTCAACGCGGAGACCGGGATCATCTCGGTCTCGCCGCCCCACTCCTGCGGGATGAGGCCGTGTTCGGACAGCTGCTGGCGCACGCGGTCAGGCTGCGCCTGCTCCCGGTCGATCTTGTTGATCGCGACCACGATCGGAGCACCTGAGGCCTTCGCGTGGCTCAGCGCCTCGACGGTCTGGGGCATCACGCCATCGTCGGCCGCGACGACGAGCACCACGATGTCGGTGGCTTCCGCGCCGCGGGCGCGCATCGCGGTGAACGCCTCGTGGCCGGGGGTGTCGATGAAGGTGATCAGACGGCCGTTCTTCACAGCTTGGTAGGCGCCGATCGCCTGTGTGATGCCGCCCGCCTCGCCCGCCACCACGTTGGTGTCGCGGATCTTGTCGAGGAGCTTCGTCTTGCCGTGGTCGACGTGCCCCATGATCGTGATGATCGGCGGCCGATGGACCGCGTCTTCCGCGTCCTCGTCGAGGAGCGCGTCCATGCCGAGCACCTTCTGGAGCTCGACCTCCTGCTCCTCGCCGGGATCGACGAGCCGGATCGCGGCGCCGATCTCCTCGGCGAAGAGCTCGATCTGCTCGTCGCTGAGCGACTGCGTCGCCGTGACCATCTCGCCGAGCTGCATGAGGAACCGCACCACGTCGGCGGCGGTCCGGTTGAGCTTCGGCCCAAGCTCTTGGGGGGTCGACGAGCGCTCGAGGACCACCTCGCCCTCGGGAACGGGCGCCTCCTTGGGCGTGTAGGTCGGGAGGTCCATCGGCTGGAGCTCCTCACGGCTCCGACGTCGGCGACCTCCCTTCCGGCGCGGCGGACGTTGCTGGGGCCCGCGGCCACCACCCGGGCGGCCGCCGCCCGGACCGCCCCCTGGACCTCCGCCGGGGCCACCGGGGCCTCCCGGACCACCGGGACCGCCGCCAGGACGGGCCGCTCCGAAGCCGCCGCCGGGGCCACGGCCGCCAACCGGCGCGCCGCTCGGCGGACCACCGACTCGACGACCTGGCGGTGGCGGAACCGCTCGACCAGCAGGGCTGCGCGGGGGCACGGGGCCGCGGCCGCCCATGCCGGGGGGCGGCGGGATCGGCTTGCCGCTCACACCACGCAGTGGCGGGGCGGACGTATCGGTGTCGTCGGTGGGTGCGGGTGCACCTGCGGCCGCGGCGGGAGGCGCAGCCGGAGTCGGGTGTGGCGCGGGCGGAATCGCCCGCTCGGGTGCAGGTGCCGGCGGGCGCGGCGCGGCGGCGGCCGGTGCGGGGCGCGCCGGTTCCTCGTCGACGCGGCGCGCGGGCGGTACAGGACGCTCGCTACCGCTGGAGGTGACGAGTCGAGGTGGGGTCGAACGAGGCGGTGCGGGCGGCGCGGTGACGGGCGCGGGCGTCGGTGCAGGGGTCTCGACGCTCGCCGCGGGTGCGACCTCGGCCGGCCCTGGGGTCGGCTCGGCCGGCGGCACGGAGGCCGGGGCCTCCGGCGCAGCAGGGGTGGGCGCTGCGGTGGCGGGCGCCTTCGCCGTCGCCTTGGTGGCCTTGACGGCCTTGACGGGCTTGGCAGGCTCTTCGGGCTGGACGTCTCGAACCAGGCCTTCGCGCTCGGCCTTGCGGCGGACGCGGTCGGCCTGCGCGTCCTCGATGCTCGAGGAGTGCGTCTTGACACCGATCCCCAGCGACACGCAGAGGTCGAGCGTCTCCTTGTTCGTCATCCCGAGCTCCTTGGCGAGCTCGTGCACACGCTTCTTCGCTGCCAAGTTCCTGGTTCAGTCCTTCGAGGTCTCGCGGTTGGGGGCGCGATGCGGCCAGTCGGTCACACCACGGCCGTCCATCCTCGCACGAACCTGAGGGTTCGCACGATTCGGATGCCCCTCGGCAACCCGGCGGTCAGGGCCGGAGGTGCTCGGCGAGCGCGGCCGCCGCGTCAGGCGCGACGGGGCCTCGCAGGGCCCGGGCGAAGGCCTTGCGACGCAGGGCGAGGTCGAGGCATGCGGGGGATCCCGCGCAGAGCCATGCACCCCGGCCCGCGAGCGAGCGACCTGACCGGAGGCTCCCGTCGGGCGTCCGGACGATGCGGATGAGCTGGTCCTGCGGCGCGCGCCGGCGACAACCCACGCAGGTCCGCTCCGGCGTCGTGGCTACTCCGCCTCGGGCGGCGCGTCGCCACCGGCATCGTCCGGCGCGACCTCGTCGGCCTCAGCGACCTCGGATTCGGTCTCGGTGTTGGCCGGAGCCTCGACCGCGGCCTCCTCGACAGGTGCATCGGCGTCGGTACCGGCATCTGCGTCCGAGTCGGCCGAGTCCTCACCGGCGTGCGCCCACTCCTCGGCGGACAGCGCGGGGCCACCCTCCGCCGGCACCCAGACCTGCTCGCCGGACTCGGGATCGAGCACCCACTCGCCCTGCGCCCACTCCTCCCCCGCGTACGCCTCTTCGTCGGCCACCTGGCTCTCGCTCTTGATGTCGACGCGCCAGCCGGTGAGCCGCGCGGCCAGTCGGGCGTTCTGGCCCTCCTTGCCGATCGCGAGGGAGAGCTGGAAGTCGGGCACGATCACGGTCGCCGTGCCGGTCTCCATGTCGATGCGGACCTCCTTCACCTTCGCGGGTGAGAGGGCCTTCATCACGAAGTCGTAGGGGTCATCCGAGAACGGGACGATGTCGATCTTCTCGCCGTTCAGCTCGTTCACCACCTGGCGGACGCGAGCGCCACGAGCGCCGACGCACGCGCCGACCGGATCGACGTTCGAGTCGTTCGACCACACCGCGATCTTCGTGCGGTGTCCTGGCTCGCGGGCGCACGCCTTCATCTCGACGACGCCGTCGGCGATCTCCGGGACCTCCAGCTTGAAGAGCTCCAGGATGAGACCAGGGTGCGTGCGGGACACGACGATCTGGGGACCCTTCGCCGTGCGGCGCACCTCGACGATGTAGGCCTTGAGCCTCGTGTTCGGCACCGGGCGCTCGTAAGGGACCTGCTCGGCCTGTGGCAGAAGCGCCTCGACGCGGCCGAGGTCGAGCAGCGTGTAGCGGCTGTCGGTCTGCTGGATGATGCCGGTGACGATGTCGCCCTCGCGGCCCGCGTACTCCTCGTACTTGAGCTCGCGCTCGGCCTCCCGGATGCGCTGGGTCATGACCTGGCGCGCGGTCATCGCGGCGATGCGGCCGAAGTCGTCTGGCGTCACGTCGAGCTCGGGGCCGTACGGCTCGCCGTC
This sequence comes from Microthrixaceae bacterium, assembly GCA_052390255.1. Classification (GTDB taxonomy): domain Bacteria; phylum Actinomycetota; class Acidimicrobiia; order Acidimicrobiales; family VFJN01; genus VFJN01. Next base: position 23,342 of record JBQTHC010000084.1, on the reverse strand, counting down.
CTCGTCGATCTCCTGGGCGAACACGCGGATCTCGAAGCGATCGGGGTCGATCGTCACCCACGCGTACTCGTGCGCGTCCGGCATGCGCTTGTAGGCCGACTCCAGCGCGTCGGCGAGCGCGCCGAGCAGGGTGTCGACCGAGATGCCCTTGTCCTGCGCGAGCGCCACCAGGGCCTCGCCCATGTCGAGGTTGCTCATGCCTTCGCCTTCCTCTCGGTCTTGCCGGCCGAACCCCACTCGAAGGTGGTGCGGGCCCGCTCGATGTCGTCGTACGAGACGGTGTGCTCCGCGCCCTGAGGGTCGCGCACCGTGACGCTGGTGGAGTCGGCGGACACGACGAGCCCCTCCACGCGTCGCTCCCCCTGCGTGCCGGGTCTCGTCTTCACCTTCACCGTGGCGCCGACCGCGCGAGTGAAGTGCTGAGGAGTTCGCAGCGGCCGCTCGAGACCCGGGCTGCTCACCTCGAGCGCGTAGTCGCCGGAGATCGGCGCGTCGTGGTCGAGCGCGCGAGAGAGCGATCGGGCCAGCGTGCTGATGGCGTCGATGTCGGCCCCACCGGGCCGGTCGACGAGGATCTGCAGGACACCGCCCGCCAGCTCGATGTCGTAGATCTCGAGGTCAGCGGCCTCGATCAGGGGCGCGACGACCGCCCGCACGCGCTCCACGGTGCTCATGGCGATCCTCACCTCCTCCTGACACAGCAACGGCGCGGGCCGAAGCCCACGCCGTTCCACAACCAACGAAACGATCGAACAGGGCCGAGAGCATACCAACCAACGTCTGTGAACCGCCACGTCCGCCATGCGGGCGCCAGGGTTCACAGACGTTGGTTGGTGTCAGTAGCTCCGGGCGACGTAGGCGATGAGGTCGGGGACGTCCTCGCTCGGGGGGAGGCTGCCGTCGCTCGTCTGGAGGCAGCGGACCGAGATCGCGTCCTGCGCGAGGCGCGCCTCGCCGCCGTCGCGGACGAGGTCCCAGGGCAACCGTGCGAAGCCCACCTTCGCCGCCTCGACGGCCTCCTCGATCGAGGTCGCGTCGACGGTCCGCTCGTCGCGTCGACGCGTCGCGGACTCGAGAAGCGCGGCTTGGACCTCCGCCAGCAGGACTGGGACCAGGGTCGCGACCTCCGCCAGGCTGATCTGCTGCTTGTCGCCGGAGTGGCGGTGCACGATCGTGACGTTCCCCTCGGCGAGGTCGCGCGGACCGACCTCGATGCGCAGCGGCACCCCCTTCAGCTCCCAATCGGTCGTGCGGCGCCCGAAGCTCGTGGCGACCTGCGCGTCGAGCCGGACCCGCACGCCCTCGGCCTTGAGGTCGGCCGCGAGCAGGTCGGCCGCGGCACCCGCGCCGTCCTCGTCGCGCACGAGCAGCACGACGACCTGGATCGGCGCGAGCGCGGGCGGCATCACGAGTCCGGCGTCGTCGCCGTGGCCCATGATCAGGCCGCCCACCATCCGCGTGGAGACGCCCCACGACGTGGTCCAACAGAGCTGAGACGCGCCTTGGTCGTCGAGATAGGTGATGTCGAACACCCGGGCGAAGTTCTGCCCGAGGTCGTGGCTCGTGCCCATCTGCAACGCCTTGCCGTCGCCCATCATCGCCTCGACCGTGAGCGTATTGGTCGCGCCGGGGAACCGTTCTGCCGCGGTCTTGCGTCCTGCGAGCACGGGGATGGCGAGCACGTTCGCCATGAAGTCCGCGTAGACATCGTGCAGGATCCGCTCGGCGTAGGTCCCGGCGTCGGCTGCCGTGGCGTGGGCGGTGTGCCCCTCCTGCCACAGGAACTCGGTGGTGCGCAGGAACAGGCGCGGACGCAGCTCCCAGCGCACCACGTTGGCCCACTGGTTCAAGAGGAGCGGCAGGTCTCGATAGCTCTGGACCCACTTGCCCATGTACTCGCCGATGACGGTCTCGCTCGTGGGTCGCACCACGAGCGGCTCCTCGAGCTCCTTGCCGCCGGCGTGGGTGACCACTGCGAGCTCGGGGCTGAACCCCTCGACGTGGTCTGCCTCGCGCGTCAGGTAGCTCTGCGGGATGAACAGCGGGAAGTACAGGTTGTCGGCGCCGGCCTGTTTGATGCGCAGGTCGACCTCAGCCTGCATCCGCTCCCAGATCGAGTACCCGTACGGACGGATGACCATCGTTCCCCGCACCGGGCCGTTGTCGGCCAGCTCGGCCTTCGCGACGACATCTTGGTACCAGCGCGGGAAGTCCTCCGCCTGGGGGGTGAGGATCGGAGCCTTGGCCATCGGGGGTCGATGCTAGGCGGGGGGTGGTCAGGCGGACGCGGCCGTATCGAAGACCTCGGCCAGGCCGAGCGTGAGCCAGTCGAGTCCTGGCGGGGCCGGGACACCGGCGTCGCGCATGCTGAGGAGCTCGACGATCGCCACGGCGTCACCCTGCACGTGTCCAGCATCGACCGGCGCCTCACCGGCGTGGACCCGGACGTGGTCGCCCTCGGCGACCACCACCAGCCGGGCGTCCGGATCGACGACCTCCACCACCATCGAGCGCGCGTCCGTGTCGCCGCGGCTCACCGCGAACGCCCGACCCAGCCCAACCGCATACCGCAGGCAGTGTCGCACCTCGTCGGGCTCGACGGCGGGCGTGCGCCCCAGCGGGACGAGGATGTCGCGCTCGTGGACCCACGAGTCCCACAGCGCGTGATCGGCGACGAGCCGCATGGGGAGGTGTCCAGGGGGCGCCTCGGCGAGGGTCGACCACCCGTCGGCATCCACCGCCTCCAGGCTCGCCGCGAGCGAGTCGTTCCCCGCCGCGAACTCATCGAGCGTCTGCGAGACGGGGGCTCCCTGTGCGCGCGCAACCAGCTCGGCGGGCGAGGCGACCGGGTCGAACGTCGACAGGAACGTGGTGGGCTCGCCCGCGAGGCCTGAGGAGATCGAGAACGCCCAGAAGGCGTTGGTGCTGCTGAGGTGCGTGACCACGTCCTGGACCGTCCATCCCTCGCAGCGGCTGGGCGCGCGCCACTCGCCCGGGTCGAGCTCGCGCAGCACCGCCTCGAGGCGCCGACGTTGACGCATCACGGGGTGCTCGCCGGACTCGGACACCTCGACCACGAGGATCGGACGCTCGCCGTAGCGCGGGGTCAGCTGCATGCGGTGACGCTACCGGCAGCCGATGAGCGTCAGGCCAGTCGGTCAGGTGTCGAGGCGCTTGTGGATCAGGTCGACCCGCTGCTCGCTGGCGTTCGCGTCGTCGCCCTTGTCGGCGAGCAGCGCGGCCCGGTCCTTCGCGGCCTCGCGCTCCGCGAGGTCGACGTCGGCCCGCGCCATCGCGGCGTCGACGCCGTGCTCGTGGATCAGCTCGGCCCACTCGACGAGCGTCGAGACCATCTCATCCTCCGGTACCACCGCGACGTTGCGACCCTTCACGAAGAGGTGGCCACGCTTGTTGCCCGCGGCGATGCCGATGTCCGCGTCGCGCGCCTCGCCCGGACCGTTCACGACGCAGCCCATCACCGCGACCTGCAGGGGGATCTCCCGCTCACCGAAGGCGTCCATCGCGTCCTTCGCGACCTGGATCACATCGATCTCGGCGCGCCCGCAGCTCGGGCAGGCGATCAGGTCGACGTTCTTGCGCTCGCGCAAGCCCAACACCTCGAGCAGCTGTCGCCCAGCGCGCGCCTCCTCGACAGGGTCGGCGGTGAGGCTGTAGCGGATCGTGTCGCCGATGCCCTCCGCGAGCAGCGTGCCGATCCCTGCGGTGGCCTTCAGCAGCCCAACGGGTGGCGGGCCGGCCTCGGTGACGCCGAGGTGGAGCGGATGGTCGACCGTGTCTGCCAGGAGCCGGTAGGCCTCGATCATCAGCGGCACCGACGACGCCTTCACGGAGATCTTCACGTCGTCGAAGCCGATCTCGCGGAAGTAGGCCAGCTCGATCTCGGCGGACTCCACCATCGCCTCAGGCGTGACGCGACCGCCGTGCTTCTCGTAGAGCTTGGGATCGAGGCTGCCGCCGTTCACCCCGATGCGGATCGGGATGCCCCGGTCCTTGCACTCCTGCGCCACGATCTTGATGTGCTCGGGCTTGCGGATGTTGCCCGGGTTGAGACGGAGGCAGTGGACGCCGGCGTCGAGCGCCGCGAGGGCCATGCGGTACTGGTGATGGATGTCGGCGACGATCGGTACCGGCGAGCGAGGGATGATGCGTGCGAGTCCCTCAGCCGCCTCGATCTCGTTGCAGGTGCAGCGCACGATGTCGGCCCCTGCTGCCGCCAGCGCGTAGATCTGCTGCAAGGTGCCGTCGACGTCGGCGGTCTTGGTGATCGTCATCGACTGCACGGTGATCGGTGCACCACCGCCGACGGGGACCGACCCGACCATCACCTGCCTCGTGGCGCGGCGCGGGAACGACGACGCCCCGATCTCCACGGCTACCGGATCCCGATGGGGTCGACGATGTCGAGGTAGATCGACGAGACGCCGAGCAGGACGAGGAACATGAACACGGCGTAGGTGAGGGGCAGGAGGCGCGACACGTCTGCCATGTACCTGCGCCCCCCGATGGAGCGGATGCGCTCGTACACGGCGACGGCCACGTGTCCGCCATCGAGGGGGAGCAACGGGAGCAGGTTGAGCACACCGATGCCGACGTTCACGAACGCGAACAACAGGAGGAAGTCGCTCATCCCCTCAGCGGTCATGTCGGCACCCCAACGGGCCACCCCGTAGATCGAGATGAGCCGGTTCTTGTCGCCCTCGTCCGCGGGACGGCCGCCACCAGAGCTTCCGCCGGTCACCGCCGGCGGGCGGTCGCTCCCGCCGTCGATCACCCTGGCTGCGAAGTCACCCAGCCCGCCCGTGAGCAGCCCACCCATGGCTCCGACCGTGTCCCTGATCGTCGCGGCGGTGTACTCCCCCGCCACGACGACCGAGCGCGCGGGGGCGCCGGTGACAGCGGGAAGCTTGGAGCGGTCCCAGAGGATCCCGAGCATCGCCCGGGTGCGGTCACGCGGATTTCGGCCGATCGTCGCGTCAAGCGTCACCAGGCGACCTTCGCGGTCGACAACGATCTCGACCTTGTCTCCGATCCGGCCCTTGATCAGCGCCCCGACGTCCTCGAACTCGCGCACCGCGTCGCCGTCGATTCGAACGATGCGGTCGCCTACATCGATTCCTGCCGCTGCCGCTCCCGAGTTGGGCGTCACCGCATCGATCGTCCAGTCAGACGCATCGGGACCGGCCCCCAGGCGCTGAGCCTCGTCTGAGCCGGCGGGGACGCCGAGCCAGGAGAAGGCGACAAGGAAGAGCACGAACGCCTGTACGAAGTGCATGAGCGACCCTGCGGAGAGCACCAGGAGTCGCTTTGGGAAGGACTGCTGCCGAAACGTCCGTGGCTCATCCTCGGGTGCGCATTCGTCGAGGTTGTTCATCCCGATGATGCGCACGTAGGCGCCGAGTGGGATCAGCTTGATGCCGTACTCGGTCTCACCTCGCCGGAACGACCAGAGCTTGGGTCCGAAGAAGAGGAAGAACTCGGTGACCTTCATGCCTGACCACTTGGCGGTGACGTAGTGGCCGAGCTCGTGCAGGAAGATCATCACCGAGATGACTGCGAGCGTGATGACCCAGCCCTTGCCGGCGTAGAGACCGAAGGCGACTCCGGCGCCGATGAGCAGCGCCAGGCGCCAGCCGCCGCCCGCGACCTCGCCGCGCGGCTCCGATCCCCCAGCCGCTCCGGTCATACGGGCAGACACCGACGTCGAGTCTGCGCCCCGCGGGCCCTGGTCGCTGTCGGGAGCTCGGCTGTCGGTCAACTGCGGTGCCTCTCGTCGATGACCGAACGGGCGAGCGCTCGGGCGCGCCGGTCGGCGTCGATCACGGCGTCGACGCTCTCTGCGGCCCCTCCATCATGCCGGGTGAGCACCTCGTTGAGTACGTCAGGGATCTGGATCCACCCGATCTCCCCCGCGAGGAACGCCGCGACGGCCACCTCGTTGGCCGCGTTGAGCGTCGCCGGCGCGAGCTCACCCGCCCGCCCGGCTGCGTAGGCCAAGCCGAGACAGGGGAACGCATCGTGATCCGGGGGCTCGAAGTCGAGCCGAGCGAGGCTCGCCCAGTCGATCCGCCCGAACGCCGTGTCGACGCGATCGGGATAGGCCAGCGCATACGCGATCGGCAGCCGCATGTCGGGCAGCGAAAGCTGCGCAATGGTCGCGCCGTCGGTGAACTCCACCATCGAGTGCACGATCGACTGCGGGTGGACGACCACCTCGATCGCGTCGTAGGCAACGTCAAAGAGCTCGTGGGCCTCGATCACCTCGAGGCCCTTGTTCATGAGCGTCGACGAGTCGACCGTGATCTTCGGACCCATCGACCAGGTCGGGTGCGCGAGGGCGTCCGCGACCGTGACGTCCTCCAGCTCGCTTCGAGCTCTCCCCCGGAACGGTCCACCCGACGCGGTGAGCACGATGCGCCGCACCCACGTTCCGGCACGCGCGTCGGCATGCTGCGAACGCAGGCACTGGTGCACCGCGCAGTGCTCGCTGTCGACCGGGATGAGCTCGCCGGCACCGGGCAGCGCCCGGATCCTGCGCACCACCGGCCCACCGGCGATCAACGACTCCTTGTTTGCGAGCGCGAGGCGCCGTCCTGCGCCGAGTGCGGCGAGCGTGACGCCAAGCCCAGCGAAACCCACGACGCCGTTGACGCACACGTCGCCGCTGGCCGCGATCTGGGCGAGTCCCTCGGCGCCAGTGACAACCTCGGTCCCTGGCGGGATCGACGCCTCGAGCTCGGCGGCGAGCGCCGCGTCGCCGATGGCCACGACCTTCGGAGCGAACTGACGGACCTGCTCGCCGAGCGCTTCCACAGATGCGTTCGCGCCCAGCGCGACGACCTCGAAGCGATCAGGGTCGCCGGCGATCACCTCGAGCGCCTGCGTGCCGATCGAACCGGTCGAACCGGCGATCGCGACCGTCGTGACCATGGCGCGAGGCTACCGGGGCTGTCCCACGGGCCCCTGGCGGCGAGGTGGTCGGTTCACGAGGATTCGGACTTCACCCGGAGCGTCGATCTGCCGATAGGAAGCCGTGCGCAGCCTCCGGAGCCTCGGCGCAGGCGACCTTCGGTCCTCTGGCCGCGCCCCGTGGGTGGCTGTGGCCACGGGCCTGGCCGTGGCCACTGCGGTCGTGTGGTCGGGCTGGGGCGGGCCGGACGCCGCTACGGCCATCTCCGACACCGTGGGGATCCTGACCGCGCTCGTGGGCGCGGCGATCGTGCTGCGGCACGCTCGCACCCATCGGACCCATCGGACGGCGTGGACCTTGCTCGCCGGCGGGATGCTGCTCTGGGGGCTCGGCGAGGTCATCTGGGGGTACTTCGAGCTCGTGGCCGGCGACGAGGTGCCCTTCCCGTCGATCGCGGATGTCGCCTACCTCGGCGCGGTCCCGTTCGTGGTCGCCGGACTGCTCGCCTTCGCGAAGGGCAGCGGCGCGCGCTTCCACCTGCGAACTGTGCTCGACGGCTGTCTCGTCAGTGCGTCCCTTCTCTTCATCGCCTGGGCGCTCGTCCTCGGTCCCGCCTTCCACGTCGAGGACACGGATCTGTGGGCGTATGTGATCGGCATCGCCTACCCCGCGACCGATCTCCTCCTCGCCGTCCTCGCGCTCGCTGTGGTGCAGTGGGGTGGGAGTCACGACCGTTCGGCACTGCGGATGGTCGCTGCTGCGCTGGTGCTGATGGCCACGGCGGACACCGCGTTCACCTGGATGGCGAACAACGGCACCTACACGAGCAGCAACCCGGTATCCATGCTCTGGCCGCTCGCGTACGTGCTCCTCGCATGGGCGACGCGCGCTGCGGCCCGCACGTCTGATGGATCCCGAGCTGGCGCCGACACGGGTGCCGAGCTGCTGACTCCCTACATCCCGCTGCTGGGAGCGATTGCGATCGCCACGCCTCGCGTCCTCGGCGGGCACGCACTCGGTTCGTTCCTGACGATCAACGGGATCGTCATCGTGACGCTCGTGCTCGTCCGCCAGGCCGTGACCGCGTGGGACCTGCGAACGACCGTCGCCGCGCTCAACTCACGTGAGGCCGAGCTCGAACGCCTCGCAGGCGAGGACCCGCTGACCGGTCTCGCCAACCGCGCCAGCTTTGCGAGGCACCTCGAGGCGACCCTCGGCGCGACCGAGGAACCCGCGGTCATCTTCATCGACCTCGACGGCTTCAAGGCGGTCAACGACCACTTCGGCCACGCGACCGGTGACGAGCTCCTCATCGAGGTGAGCGAGCGACTCCAGGCGCGCATGACAGACACGATGCTGCTCGCCCGACTCGGCGGTGACGAGTTCGTCATCCTCGTGTCATCCGGCCACGTCGAGGCCGCGGCGGTCGCGCACGACATCCTCGCGGCGTTCGAGATCCCCTTCTCCGTGCACGGCGAGTCCGTCCCGTTCCGGGCCAGCCTCGGCATCGCGACCGCGCCGCCCGGCGGAAGCCCCGACGAGGCCATACGACGCGCGGATGCCGCGATGTACGTCGCGAAGTCCACGGGCAAGGGACGAGCCGTCGTCTACCCGGACGAGACGCTCGCCGCTGCGATCGAGGCGTCGCGCTAGGCGAAGAAGTCCTTCACCGTCGCGAGCAGCCAGACGGCGGGAAGCACGAACAGGAGCGCGTCGAACCGATCGAGCAGCCCACCGTGTCCGGGCAGCAGCGAACCCATGTCCTTCACGCCGAGGTCTCGCTTCAGCAGTGACTCGCACAGATCACCGAGGGGCGCGAACAGCGCGACCGCGAGGCCGACCATCGCGCCCTCCGTGAACGAGTCGATCGGACCCAACCCGAAGATCGTGGTCAGGAGCACGATGACCACGAACGCGCTCGCGCAGCCGCCGAGCAGCCCCTCGACGGTCTTGTTCGGGCTCGCCGCCGACAGCGGCTGGCGCCCGGCGTTCTTGCCGACGAAGTAGCCGCCGACGTCGTAGCCGACCGTGCCCAGGATCGCGGCGAGCAGGATGCCGAGGCCTGGGTCACCGAGGCTGAGCATGAGGGCGGCGAACGATCCGAACAGCCCGACCCACAAGACGCCGAGCAGCGTGACGCCGACGTTCATCACCGGATGCTCCGCGGCTGCACCGACGAGGTACCAGAGCAGACATGTGGCTGTGGTGAGGAACAAGACGGTGGGGATCGCGGCCGTGCCGTAGTTGTAGGCACCGACGACGAGGCCCACCGTGCCGGTGATCCCTGCGAGCGCCACTGGCTGGTACCCGACCTGACGCAGCACGCCGTAGAGCTCCGCCGCAGCGAGGCCGATGACGGCGGTGACGAGGATCATGGCCGGCGCTGGTCCCATGTTGAAGAGGATCAGTGCGACCGCGAGAAACGCGGCGCCGACGATGATCGCGACACCGAGGTCACGGTCGCCGCCACCGCTGCCACCGTTCGACCGGGCCGCCCGTTGCGGGCGGTAGGAGCTCTCGGGGCTGCGCCGCGATCGACTCGCCGTGGTGCGACGCGGACGGGCGTCGGGAGGTGGTGCGAGCGTGTCGTCCTCGCCGGTGTCGGCGTTCCACTCGGGAACGAACGCCTCGTCGTCGGCATCGGCGAAGACCGATCGACCTGGTGCAACGGACTGATCGAGGTCGGCAAAGCTGAAGTAGTCGTCATGGGTCGGACGCTCGCGGTCGTCGAGGGCCCCCAGCGGATCGTCGCCTTGATCGTCGATCTGCCAGGAGGCCACGTCCTCGAAGCCCTCCTCGTGCTCGAAGCGAGTGGAGTCGTCGCGCCAGCGCGGGGCGGAGGCAGCGAAGCTCGTCCAGTCATCGATGTCATCGTCAGCGTCGGGGTCCTCGGGAAGGATCTGCGGCACCTGGCCGGTCGCGGGCTCGGTCCAGTGCGGGAGCTCCACTTGCTCGGAGATCGGCTCCTGGGCTGCCACCGGCGAGCGCTCGATGTCACGAGGATCCGACGACGATCCCAGCGGGAACCGCAGGACCGGCCGCGGGCCGTCGGCCGACGGCGCGTCGGGGCGATCCCCGTAGCGCGGCTGATCGTCGCCGCGCCGCTGCGCGACGTCGCCACGCTCGAGCGCCTCCGCGGCCTCCTCCGCGCCGATGATGCGGACGCCCTCGGTGGGTGGGCCCTTGCGCTTCTCGTCTGGTCGTTCGTGGTCCATCGGGACCTCCTTGCGTCGGCTGTGCACCGCAGGGCCCGGCATCGGCCGGCGCCCGCGTCAGACCTCGAGCAGCTCCTGTTCCTTCTGCTCGAGGGCCTTGTCGATCTCCGCCTCCTGGGCGTGGGTGAGCTTGTCGAGCTCCTTCTCCGCCCGGGTCACGTCGTCTTCGGTGGCCTCGTGGTCCTTCGCGAGCGCGTCGAGGTCGTGGCGCGCAGCTCGGCGCACGTTGCGGATCGCGACCCGACCGTCCTCGGCCATCGCCTTCACGACCCGCACGAGCTCCTTGCGTCGCTCCGCGGTGAGCTGCGGAAACATGAGGCGGATCACCTGCCCGTCGTTGCTCGGGTTCAGGCCCAGGTCGGAGTGCTGGATCGCCTTCTCGATCGCACCCAGCGAACCCTTGTCGTACGGACTGATCACGAGCATGCGGGCCTCCGGGGCCTGGATCCCGGCGACCTGCTGCAGCGGAACCTCGCTGCCGTAGTAGTCCACGAGGATCCGCTCCACCAGTGCGGGCGCCGCGCGGCCGGTTCGCACCCCGGAGAACTCGGCGCGGGCGTGCTCCACCGCCTTGTGCATCTTGGCGCGGGCATCGTCGATCACGAGGGCGATCAGCTCCTCGGACATCAGGGCGCGACCTCTCCTGCGGAGCCGAGCCGAGAGGCGAGGCGACCATGTGCGCAGTGCCGCTGGATGATCGGTACCCCGTCCGGCCCCGGCCCCGTTCGCGCATCTCCTGACCCGCTCATCGGACCACAGTACCGATCGACTTCCCCTCCAGGATGGACCGGACGTTTCCCTTCGCGAGCAGGTCGAACATGACGATCGGAAGCGCGTTGTCCATGCAGAGCGTGAGCGCGGTGGAGTCCATCGCCTTGAGCCCGCGGTTGAGCACCTCGAGGTAGGTCACCTCCGGGATCAGGCTGGCGTCGGGGTCGGTGCGCGGGTCGGCGGTGTAGAGGCCCTCCACCCCGGAGTGGGTGCCGCGGAGCAGGGCCGACGCCTCCACCTCGACGGCGCGCAGCGCCGCGGCGGTGTCCGTCGTGAAGAACGGGTTGCCGGTGCCGCCGGCGAAGATCACCACGCGGCCCTTCTCGAGGTGCCGGATCGCCCGACGACGGATGTACGGCTCCGCCACCTGCGACATGTGGATCGCGCTCTGCACGCGGGTCGGCTGGCCGAGCCGCTCCAGCGTGTCCTGCAGCGCGAGCGCGTTGATCGCGGTGGCGAGCATGCCCATGTAGTCCGCCTGGGCGCGGTCCATCCCGGCCCCGGCGCCGGTCATCCCGCGCCAGATGTTGCCGCCCCCCACCACGACGGCCACGTCGACGCCCAGCTCGCGTGCCTCCACGATCTCGCCCGCGACGAACTCGGCGACCTTCCCGTCGATCGGGTTGTCCTCCCCGGCGAACGCCTCGCCGGACAGCTTCAGCAGGACCCGCGGGTATCGGAGGTCGGTCAAGGGCCGATGTAGACCTGGGCGAACTGGGCGATCGTGGCGTCGGCGAGCAACTGCGTGATCGACTGCTTGTCGTCCTTCGCGTACGGCTGCTCGAGGAGCACCTGATCCTTGTACCACGCGTTGAGCCTGCCCTCGACGATCTTGTCGATGGCCTGCTCGGGCTTGCCCTCCGCCCGCGTGATGCCGACGAGCGTCTCACGCTCCTCGGCGGCGTCGGCCTCGGGGACCTCGTCGCGGCGGAGGTACTTCGGCTTGCTGAACGCAGCCGACACGGCGACCTCGTGCGCGAGGGCGTCGTCACCACCGTCGAGCACGACGATGACCGCGTTGACGCCGCGGCCCTCCTGCTTGTGGAGGTAGGTGTCCACGGCTTGGCCGGAGGCGATGTCGACCCGGACGACCCGTCCGACGTCGATGTTCTCCTTCAGCATGACCTTGAGATCGTCGACCTTGCCCTTCTGGGCGTCGACCGAGCCCTCGGCGAGGACCGACGCGAGCAGGTCGTCGAGCACGGCAAGGAACTGGTCCGACTTCGCGACGAAGTCGGTCTCGCACTTCAGCTCGACGATCGCGGCGACTCCGTCGGCGCGGCCCACCACCACCGCCCCTTGGGTGTTCTCCCGATCCGCTCGATCCACCGACTTGGCGAGCCCCTTCTCGCGCAGCGACTTGGCCGCCGCGTCGAAGTCGCCGCCGGTCTCCTCGAGCGCGCGCTTCGCATCCATCATCCCGGCGCCAGTGGCCTGGCGCAGCGCCTGGACGTCCTTCGCGGTAAACGACATGCGGGGTTCAGCTCCTCAGTGGTTCGTGACGGGGGGAGGTCAGTCCTCGGTGGACACGGCTGCGGCCGTCGGCTCTGCGGGGGCCGCCTCGAGGGGGGCCTCCTCGACGGGGGCCTCCTCGACGGGGGCCTCCTCGACAGCAGCGGCCGGACGGGGCGCCGGCTGGGCGAGCCGCGCGTCGCGCTCCTGCTGCGCGAGCAGCGCCTGGCGGCGCGCCTCGGCCTGCTCGGCGGCGACGCGCGCCTCCTCGTCCTCGGTGCGCACCGCGGCCGGAGCGGCCACCGCGCCGCGGCGCGACGCGATGTAGCGGCCCTCTTCGACCGCATCGGCGATCACGCGGCACATGAGCGTGCCGGAGCGGATGGCGTCGTCGTTGCCGGGGATCACGTACTGGATCACGTCGGGATCGCAGTTGGTGTCGACGACGGCGATGATCGGAAGGCCCAGCTTGTTGGCCTCCGTGACGCCGATGTGCTCCTTCTTCGTGTCGAGGATGAACACCGCGTCGGGGAGCCGCTCCATCTGGGCGATGCCACCGAGGTTGCGCTCGAGCTTCTCCAGCTCCCGGCTGAGGAGGAGCGCCTCCTTCTTCGGCATCGCGTCGAACTCGCCGGAGGCGCGCATGCGGCGGTACTCCTGCATCTTGGAGACGCGCTTGCCGATCGTCTCGAAGTTCGTGAGCATGCCGCCCAGCCAGCGCTGGTTGATGTACGGCATGCCGACCTTCTCGGCGTACGACTGGATCGGGTCCTGCGCCTGCTTCTTGGTGCCGATGAACAGCACCGTGCCACCGTCGGCGATGAGGTCGCGCACGAACACGTACGCGTCCTCGATGCGCGACAGGGTCTGCTGGAGATCGATGATGTAGATGCCGTTGCGCTCGCCGAAGATGAACCGCTTCATCTTCGGGTTCCAGCGACGGGTCTGGTGTCCGAAGTGGACCCCGGCCTCCAACAGCTGCTTCATGGTGACGACGGCCACGTGGGCTCCTTCCCGAGGTTCGCTGTGTCGGCGTTGCCGACGCCGGACCAGGCGCCCCGCTCGGTGGGGAACGGGGCGACCACGGGATGGCCCGGGTGCAGGGTGATGTGGACGGCCGGGCGGTCGCCTGGCCGAGGGACGAATCTAGCGGGCACGCCCCCTGCTCGGCCAACGCATCCCTCAGCCACCGACGGACGGGCTGGCGCCGGCGGCGAGGAGCCATCCGAGCGCACCCGCGGTGTCCTCGGCCCATGCGATCCCGGCGCCCACGAGGTGGTCACGCAGGGCCGCGCCGAGCGAGGTGCACGTCGGCGGGAGTCCGGCCGTGGCGAGTGCCACCTCCCGCGCCGCGCTCGCTGCCCCGGGGAGCGCATCATGCGCGCGCACGCCGTCGACCGGCACGACCGCCGACTGCATCCCTGGAGCGGCGGTCCGTGGGACCGGCACCACGAGATCGCTCCGAGCCGCGACGGACACCGCTTGCAGCGAGGGGTGAACCGGAGTGCTCCGCAGCTCCTCGATGATCTCGGAGGTCTCGGCGAGCTGTCGCAGCGCAGGCGTGTGGTCGTCGAGCGCCACCCCCACCGCGTCAGCACCGATGTCGAGCAGCGCCGAGCCCGCGGGCGTGGCACCGATCGCGTACGCGGCGGTGGCGAGATCGGCTCCGGCATGCGGCGTGCCGAGCGTGATCAGCACGCCCAGGCGCGCGAGCCAGGCCTCGCCGTGGCGACGTTCGAGCTCGATCAGCGCGAGCCGCGCGACGAGACCTCCCTGCGAGTGCGCGACCACGTCGATCGGACGATCTGGCGCGACGGCCGACACCTCCTCCAGGAGATCGGCAAGGCGGCGCGCAGCGGCGCGAAGGTCTCCTTGGGTGTCCGCCGCGCCATAGCTGCTGGCGCGCACTCCCGTGAACCGATCCGTCCCATCAGGGGTCCGCCCGCCCAGGTAGCTGAATCGCAGGACCTCGGCCGGGTCGTATCCGAGGCGATCGGTGTCGAGCTCGTCGATCGCCGCGTGCGAGCTCGAGGATCCCAGCCCACCGACGAGCAGCGCGACGTGTCCCGCCCCGGGTCTCGCCGGCGGATCCTGGCTGTCGGCGGTGCACGGCCGATCGGCGGCGGCGCGCGCCTGGAACCAGGCGTCCACGCCCGCACGCACGAGCGCGAACGGAACGCCGCCCGGGCCGAGCACCTCCAGGTAGTGCACGACCGTTCGCAGCGGTTGCCCCGCGGCATCGCGAAGCCAGTCTGCCGTCGCCCGACCACCCTCGATCGCCGCACCGACGGAGGACACGGCCGCACCCGCCACACCGCCGATGCCCCCGATGAGCTGGCGGATCGCGCCGCGCTCCCCACCGGGACCCGCGCCAGGCGGCTCGTCGAACGGAACGAGGCGGACCCGAACGCCCGACGTGAACAGCGACGCGGGATCGAAGTACGCGTCGCCGGCGCGTGCGCTGAAGTGGAGACGCCCGACGGTGGCGCCGACGCCATCACCCTGGGCGACTCGTTGGCCGACCACGACGTGGATCGCGGACAGGAACGAGTACGTGGTCCGGAGACCGTCGGGGTGTCGGATCGTCACGTGGCGCGAACCGGCGACCGCGCCGGCGAAGGACACGACCCCGGCGGCCGCCGCTCGCACGACGGTCTCCGGTGCGGTGCCGTACTCGAGGCCACGGTTGCCGGCGCCGTAGGGCCCAGGAGGTGGGCGGAACGGATCGACCACAGGCGCGTCGACCGGCGGGAGGTAGGTGGGGGCGCGCGGCGTCTCGGCCGACGCCGCGGGGGCATGGAGCGCGAAGACGCACAGGACGAGCGCGCACAGGAACGTGCGGCGAGGCATCGGGCCTCCCCTTCAGGGCGCGGTGGACCACGGGAGGGGGAAGCGACAGGCGGCCGGCGCAGCGGCCGAGCGAGGGACTACGCGGGTTCGCGCTCGGACGCGGCCATGCGCGCCCTGAGCTGGATCACCGACTTCGTGTGGATCTGGCACACGCGGCTCTCGGTGACGCCGAGGATCGAGCCGATCTCTGCGAGGGTGAGGCCCTCGTAGTAGTAGAGCGTGAGCACGGTCTTCTCACGTTCGGGGAGACGGTTGATCGCCTCCGCGAGGATCTGTCGCATCTCTTCGACCTCGTAGGCAGCGACCGGCCCCATGCCAGCGTCGGGCACGGTGTCGCCGAGCGTCACGGAGTCGCCGCGCTCGGTTCCCGAGAGCATCTCGTCGAGCGCGACGAGACCGGTGAAGGAGATCTGTCCGAGCGTGGTCTGGAGCTGCTCATCGGTGAGGTCGAGCTCGGCTGCCAGCTCCGTGTCGCTCGGCGTGCGGTGCAGCTCGCCCTCGAGCTTGGAGTACGCCTTCTCGATCGCGCGCGCCTTGGCCCGCACGGACCGCGGCACCCAGTCGATCGAGCGGAGCTCGTCGAGGATGTTGCCCTTGATCCGCGCGATCGCATACGTCTCGAACTTGAAGCCGCGCTCGAGGTCGAACTTCTCGATCGCGTCGATCAACCCGAAGATCCCGTAGGACACGAGGTCGGCCTGGTCGACGTTCTGCGGCAGACCGGTGGCGACGCGACCCGCGACGTACTTCACGAGCGGCGAGTAGTGCACGATCAGCTGGTCACGCAGCTCGCGCTCGCCACCGGCCTTGTACTCGGCCCAGAGCCGATCGATGTCTGGTTCGAGCTCGTTGGTCGTCACGGATTGGCCTCTCGCCCTAGGCCCGCGGGTGGGTGGCGTCGTACACGGACCGGAGCCGCTCCCGGCTGACGTGAGTGTACCGCTGGGTGGTGGAGAGGTCCGCGTGACCGAGCAGCTCCTGCACCGCTCGCAGGTCTGCGCCGCCATCGAGCAGATGCGTTGCGAACGTGTGTCGGAGGGCGTGCGGGTGCGTCGGTGCGGACGCCCGACGGTCGAGGAGGCGCCGCACGTCACGAGGGGTGAGGCGCTTGCCGCGGCGGTTGAGGAAGAGGGCGCCTGCCGGGGTGACGTCGCTGACGAGGAGCACCCGGCCTGCGCTGATCCAGGCGCGCAGCGCGGCCACCGCGGGCGCGCTGAGCGGCACCGTGCGCTGCTTGGAGCCCTTGCCCCACACGACCGCGCGCTCGCGATCGAGATCGAGGTCGTCCACGTCGAGGCTGCACAGCTCCGCGACGCGCAGCCCACTGCCGTACAGCACCTCGAGCACCGCGTCATCGCGCGCGCGCAGCGCGGGCGCATCGGAGGCGATGTGCGCGGGGGTGTCGTCGAGCAGCACGTTGAGCTCGTCTTGACGCAGGACGCGCGGCAGGCGACCGGCTCCACCCGGCGCGGCCAGCCCGAGCGATGGATCCGTAAGGACGACGCCGGTGCGGGTGCACCACGCGAAGTAGCGACGCAGAGCTGATGCCTTGCGCGCGATCGAGCGTCGGGCGTACCCCGAGGTGGCGAGGTGCGCGAGGTAGCCGCGCAGCAGAAGTCGATCGACGTCACCAGGCCCGGCTCCCCCGCGTGACTCCACCCACGCTGAGAACTGAGCGAGGTCACTTCGGTACGCGTCGACAGTGCGCGGCGCCGCTGCGGTGAGCGAGGTGAGGAACGCGCGCTCGTGCCACGCCATCGCAGCACCGTACCGCCACAGGCGGTCGATCCTGGCGCATGATCACCCCCGCGTACGAGCTGCATCATCCGGCGACCCGTTCGTACCAGCCACCCTGCACCTGCACCCAACCTGCGGTCACCAGGCGCTCCAACGTGAGGCCGAGCTCTCCGAGCGCGAGCCCGGTGCGCACCGCGAGGTGCTCCAACGTGGCCGGCTCCCACGAGAACGCCTCGAGCACCCGCTCACCGTCGGGCGCGGGGAGCGGACGCGACGGCTGCTGCGAGGCACGACGGGCCGCGGGAGTGAGTCCGAGTGCCACCAGCACGTCTTGCGCGTCGCGCGCAGGATGGCAGCCTTCGGCGAGCAGCTGGTTGGTGCCCGACGCCGCGGGGCTCCGCACCGAGCCGGGCACGGCGAGGACGGGTGTGTCGCGTCGCTCGGCCTCCGTCACGGTGTGGAGCGAGCCGCCCGCTGCATGGGACTCCACGACCACGACGACATCGGCGAGCGCCGCGATGACCCGGTTGCGCGCCGGGAACCTCCAGCCGCCCGGCCGCGCGCCGAGCGGTGCCTCGCTGAACAGGACACCCTCGGCAGCGACCGCGGCCCACAGCTCGCGGTGGCGCGGCGGGTAGACCACGTCGAGCCCCGACCCGACCACCCCGACGGGAGGGGCAGCGTCCTCCCGCCCCTGCCGCGCGTCGAGCACGCCTCGGTGGGCGGCGCCGTCGAGGCCGAGCGCGAGCCCGGACACCCCGGCGACCCCCTCGGCGGCGAGGTCGCGTCCGAGGTCGCGCGCGACTCCCGCGCCCGAGCCGGTGCAGCGCCGCGTGCCCACAACAGCGACCCGCGGGCGATCGAGCGCCCGAAGCTCTCCCGTCGCGAAGAGCACGGCGGGAGGCTCGATGTCGTCACGGAGCACCGCCGGGTACTGAGGGTCATCACGCAGGAGGACGGCAACGCCAGCGCGCTCGTGCGCGGCGAGCGACTCGGCGCCGTCGTCGGTCGCGGCGGCGTGCCAAGCGGAGAGAAGGGACGACAGCGTGCCGTTGGTGGGCTCGCGGAGCACGGGCGTGCCCGCGGCGCCCACCAGCTGCGCGGCACGCCCGGACGTCGCGCGTGCACGGGCCTGGACCGGATCCCACTCGTCGAGCAGCGCTGCGAGGCGGCGCGGGCCCATGCCCGGGAGGCCCGCGAGCACGATGGCCGCGCCGAGCGCAACCGGGTCGGGCTCGCTCACGGCGCGATCGCCGCGAGCGCTGGGGTGACCACGGGGCGAATCAACGCGCAGGCCGAGCGCGATCGCGACGTGTGCCGCCTCGATGGCGCCGGGCGCACCCTGCAGGTCAGCGATCGTGCGAGCGACTCGCCGCACGCGGTGAAGCCCCCGCGCGGACAGGCGACCGGAGCGCAGCGCGTCCTCGAGCAGCGTCGTGGCCTCGGCGCTGAGCGGCGCGACCTCATCGAGCCGATTGACGGGCAAGGTCGAGTTCGCCTGCACCCCCCGTGATCGAGCGAGTGCGCGCGCCGCGGCGACGCGCGCCGCAACGTCGGCCGAGGCCTCGCCGCGATCATGGCCGAGGAGGTCCTCCACGCTCGGCCGGCTCACCTCGACGCGCAGGTCGAACCGATCGAGCAGCGGGCCCGACAGACGGCGCTGGTAGCGGAGCCGCGCGCCTTCGGTGCACCGACACCCGCCAGGTCGGCTTCCGTAGCCGCATGGACAGGGGTTCATGGCCGCGACCAGCAGGAACCGCGCAGGGAACGCGACCGTGGCGACCGCCCGAGCCACCCGCACCACACCTTCCTCGAGCGGCTGGCGCAGTGCGTCGAGCACGTGGGGCGCGAACTCGGCGAGCTCGTCGAGGAAGAGGACGCCGTTGGTGGCTGCGCTGATCTCCCCAGGTCGCAGCGTGACGGTGCCGCCGCCGACGAGCGCGACAGAGGAGGCACCGTGGTGCGGTGCACGAAACGGGGGGTGGCGGACGAGCCCACCCCTGGGAACGAGGAGCCCCGCCGCAGAGTGGACCCGCGTGGTCTCCATCGCCTGGCGGTCGTCGAGCGCTGGCAGCAAGCCGGGAAGCCGAGCCGCGAGCATCGTCTTGCCCGCCCCTGGTGGCCCGAGCATCAGCAGGTGGTGGGCGCCCGCAGCCGCCACCTCGAGCGCGAAGCGGGCGACCGGCTGACCGCGGACGTCCGCGAGATCTGGCAGCGGCGGACGCGGCGGGATCGGCAGCGCCGGGCCTGGCACGGGCCAGGGATCCTCGCCGCGCAGGCATGCGACGACCTCGCGCAGGCTGCGCACCGGGTGCAGCGCGCGGCCGCTCACGAGTCGAGCCTCCTCGACGCTCGGCGTCGGCAGCACGAGGGCGTCGGCATCGAGGGCCTCGGTGAGGCAGATCGTTCCGTTGACCCCACGCACGGTGCCCTCGAGCCCGAGCTCGCCGAGGAAGGCGCGGCGACCCACGGCCTCCTGGGTCACCTGCTCCGACGCGACGAGCATCGCGACGGCGATCGGCAGGTCGAGGCCGGACCCGACCTTGCGGACCGTTGGCGGCGCGAGGTTGACCGTCACCCGCCGCATGGGCCACTTGCAGCCACTCGAGAGCAGCGCCGCGCGGACGCGGTCACGGGCCTCCCGACACGACGCGTCCGGCAGGCCGACGACCGTGAACGACGGTAGGCCGTCGGTGATGTGCACCTCGACCGTGACGGCATGACCGTCGACGCCGAGCAGGCAGGCGGAGGGGACGAGGCCGAGCACGGGCGGCTCCTCGGACGGGGCACCCCGGCGGGGTGACGAACGTGAGGAGGCCGTGAGGCGCCGGCCGTCGATGCGCTGCCGTGAGGTTAGGCAGGGGGTGTGACGGCGCGGAAGGCCGGATTCAGCGACCCTCGAAGCGCGGCGTCCGCTTCTGGATGAACGCGGTGATCGCCTCCACGGTGTCACGGGTTCCGAAGTTCACGGTCTGGCACCGAGCTTCGTCATCGAGCGCCTGCTCGAAGGTCTGCTCGAAGGACCGGTTGAGCATCCGCTTGGTCATCGCGAGCGCGATGGGCGGCCCGGACGAGAGGCGTGCCGACCAGTCGTCCACGACGTCGTCGATCTCCGCGGCCGGAACGACCCGATTGATGATGCCGAGCGACAGCGCCTCCTGCGCGGAGAGCACGTCCGCGAAGAGGGCCAGCTGCTTCGCTCGGTGCATCCCGACGAGGCGTGGCAGGAGCCAGGACTGACCACCGTCGAGCGACAGGCCGCGCTTGGCGAAGATCGTGGAGAAGCGCGCCGTGTCGGACGCCACGAGGAGGTCGCAACCGAGCGCGAGGCTGAACCCGACACCGGCGGCCACGCCGGTGACCTTCGCGAGCGTCGGTTGAGGAAGGTCGTGGAAGGCCTGCAGCACCGCGTTGATGCGTCGCATGCTCGCGAGCTGGTGCGTCGGCTCTTCCGCCGCGCCGCCGTCGGAGAGATCAGCGCCCGAGCAGAACGCGTCGCCCGCTCCAGTGAGCACCACGCACCGATCCGCGGAGGACGCGCCGACCTCGCGGGCGACCGCGAGCAGCTCGTCCCACATCACGCGGTTGATCGCGTTCTTCTTGTGCGGCCGGTCCAAGGTGATGGTGACGACCCCGTCCGAGCGCTCGACCTGCAACGTGTCCACCGCGGCACGATACTGAACCGATGGGCCTCAACCCGTTCCGCGAGCAGCGTCGCTCCGCCGCCGACTACCTGCTGGTCGCAGCGGCGGTCGCGGCATGCGTGCTCCTGGTCCTGTGGGCGCTGTTCGGCTGACCGGGTGATCGGTTGCTCGGTCAGAACGCGGCCTGGATCACGTCGAGCTCACCGCCGACGATCGCGACGACGTCGAAGCGAAGCGCGTCGGCACGGGTGTGCGTCTCGCGCACGTAGCGAAGTGCCAGACCGCGCAGCCGACGCTGCTTGACCGAGGTGACCGCCTCGGCCGGCACCCCGAACCGCGTGGTCGAGCGGGTCTTCACCTCCACGAACACGAGCTCGCTCCCCCGGCGCACGACGAGGTCGAGCTCGCCGTCTCGACAACGCCAGTTGCGGGCAACGACCTGGTAGCCGTTCGCCTCGTACCAGGCGGCAGCGCGCTCCTCGCCCTCGGCGCCCAGAGCCCGCCGGCCGTCGACCACGCTCAGAGCTCCTTCTTGGGGAGCTCCTCGATGTTGACGTCCTTGAAGGTCACGATGGACACGGAGGCGACGAAGCGGGTGGTGCGATACATGTCCCAGACCCAGGCGTCGCGCATCTGGAGCTCCACGTAGGTGCGGCCGTCCTCGTTGCGCACGGTCTTGGACACCTCGTTGGCGAGGTAGAAGCGTCGCTCCGTCTCCACCACGTAGGAGAACATGGGCGCCACGTCCTTGTACTCCTTGTACAGCTGGAGCTCGATCTCGGCTTCGTAGCGCTCGAGGTCCTCGGTCGACATGCGGCCACGCTACCGCCGCACACCGTCAGAGGAAGGCGGTGCGCCCAGGCGGCCAGACCCGCGCGATGGCTCGGCCGACGATCGTGTCGATCCTGATGGGACCCACGTCGGAGAAGCGGCTGTCGTGCGAGTTGCTGCGGTTGTCGCCCATCACGAACACGCGGTCCAGCGGGACCTTGATGGGGCCGAACGTGCTGGTGACCACGCGATCGGTGAGGTACGGCTCGACGAGGCGCCGGCCATCGATCAGCACGTGTCCATCGACTCCTTGGATCGTCTCGCCGGGCAGCCCGATCACCCGCTTGATGAGCTCGCGGTCGCCGGGGTCCCGCAGGCCGACGCTCTCCAGGACGTCATGTGCGACGCGAGCAACGAGGCCCTCCTTCTCCGCGGGCACCGCTGGTGAGGGGAACACGACGATGTCGCCCCTGCGCACGTCGTGGAGGCGATACGCCGTGCGCGACACCACCACGCGGTCGCCCCTGCGGAGCTGCGGCTCCATCGACGCGCTCGGGATGAAGAACGCCTGTGCGAGGAAGGCCTTCACCAGCAGCGTCATGACGAGCGCCGCGGCGATCAGGAGCGGGAGCTCCACCAGCGCGTTGAAGCGCTTGGGGTGAGCGGGAGCCTTGGTCGCTTGCTCCACGTTCGCGACTAGCGGTCGCGCTTCTCCTTGATCTTCGCGGCCTTACCCACGCGGTCTCGGAGGTAGTAGAGCTTGGCGCGACGCACGTCGCCGCGGCTGACGACCTCGATCTTGCCGATCGTGGGCGCGTGGAGCGGGAAGGTGCGCTCCACACCGACGCCGTAGGACACCTTGCGGACAGTGAAGGTCTCGCGGAGCCCGTCGCCCTGGCGTGCGATCACCGCACCCTGGAAGACCTGGAGGCGCTCCTTCGTGCCCTCCACCACGCGCACGTGCACCTTGAGGGTGTCACCGGGAGCGAAGTCCGGGATGTCCGAGCGCAGGCTGGACTGGTCGACGAGATCGGTGGGCTGCATGGCTGATCGCTCCGAGCGCTGAGACGGCGCGTGGTTCCGTGGGAGAGGAAAGACTAGGCGGGCGACCGATCGCGGGTCGAACCCGGCACCCCGACCCGTTCTCGGGGGGTCTACCCCGCCTCCGGCGCGAAGGATCGCCCCAGTTCGACGTGGAGCTCCGCGAGAAGCGCCCGCTCAGCGTCGCTCAGGCCACCACGCGCGTCGATCAGCTCCGGTCGGCGCTCGAGGGTGCGGGCGAGCGCCTGCGCACGCCGCCACCGCTCGATTCGTGCGTGGTCGCCGGAGCGCAGGGTGTCCGGCACGGCCCAGCCTCGGAAGTCGGCGGGCCGCGTGTACTGCGGGTACTCCAGCAGCCCGTCGCTGAAGCTCTCGTCGCCGGCGGACGCCTCGTTGCCCATCACTCCGGGGACGAGCCTTGCGACCGCCTCGAGCACGACCATCGCCGCCACCTCCCCGCCGCCGAGGACGTAGTCGCCGATCGACAGCTCGCTGTCGACGAGGTGCTCGCGCACGCGCTCGTCGATCCCCTCGTAGCGCCCGCACAGGAGGCTGAAGCCGTCGCTCGCCGCCAGCGCCCGGGCGCGCGCCTGGTCGAACCGCTCCCCCGCCGGGCTCAGGTAGTGCAGCGGCCGCGGTGGGTCGACGGCCTCGACGGCGGCGAACAGCGGCTCGGCCATCAGCACCATGCCCGGTCCACCACCGAACGGCGCGTCGTCCACCGCTCGGTGCGGCCCCGGCGCGTGCTGTCGCAGATCGTGCACGCGCAGCTCGATCGTGCCTCCCGCCTGCGCCTTGCCGAGCAGGCTGTGACTCGCGAAGCCCGTGACCATGTCAGGGAAGATCGTGAACACGTCGATGCGCATGGCGACATCGAGCCTACGGACCCGGCGGTCGTGTCACGAGATCGGCGATCTTGGCGCGATGCTCGTG
>JBQTHC010000083.1:0-10529 GCA_052390255.1 Microthrixaceae bacterium | reverse complement strand
CTCCCGCACGCGCTCGCTGAGCAGCGGAAGCGCCATCGCTGCGGTGTTGGCGGTGTGCGGCGTGATGATGCAACGGGGCTCGGCCCACAACGGGTGGTCATCCGGGAGCGGCTCCGGGTCGGTGACGTCGAGCGCGGCGCCGCCGATGCGGCCGGCCCCGAGGACCGCGACGAGGTCGTCGGTCACCACGTGCGCACCACGCGCCACGTTGACCACCCATGCGTCGCTCGCGAGGAGCTCGAGCCGTCGCCGGTCGAGGATCCCTGTGGTCTCGTCGGTGAGCGCGAGCGCCAGCACCACGAGCTGCGCGCCCGTGAGAGCCGCGTCGATCTGGGCCATCCCGACCACCTCGTCCGCTCCCTGCATCGGATGGGGGTTGCGGCGCACCACGGTGACATGGCAGCGGTAGGGGAACAGCAGCCGCAGCAGCGACTCCGTGATCCCTCCCCCGCCGAGCACCACGACGCGCGCGCCGAGGAGGTTGGTTCCCGCTTGCGCAGTCCAGGTCTGTGCGCGGGCGTACCCACCGATGTTGCGCAACCCCGCGAGCGCGAGTGCCATGACGTGCTCGGCTACAGGCTCCGCGTACACGCCCTTGCCGCAGGTCCAGGTGCGGTCAGGGTGTGCGCGCACGATGTCGACGTACGGCTCGATGCCCGCCCACGGGAGCTGCACCCACGCCAGCTGCGGATGGGCATCGAGCAGCGCGCCGAGTCCCGCGGGATCGTCCTGGTGCGTCCAGACCACCGCATCGGCGTCGGCCACGGGGACCACGCGCGCACCGCCCGCTGTCACCGCGTCGTCGAGCCAGGAGCGCGTCGAGCGCGGCTCCACAGCGATCGCGTCCCGGGTCGGGGGTGACGTGGGCACGGCGGCAGATGGTACGGGCTCGCCGCGCGGGGACCACGAATGCGATGCTGCGCCACCGATGCCATCCGCCCCTCCGCCGCCCGACAACCGACCAGACCTACGAGACAGCGCTGTCGTCGAGGACGCGATCGACGCCCTCGAGGAGGGCGACCGCGCGATCCGCACGGGCTCCGCTCGAGCGGCCCTGCGGCACGACACCTTCCGGCGGGTGTTCATCGGCGCGTTCCTCTCGAACATCGGCAGCTGGATGCAGAACGTGGTCCTCGGCGCCCTCGCCTACGACCTCACGAAGTCACCGAGCTTCGTGGGCGTGCTGCTCTTCGCGCAGCTCGGTCCGCTGTTGCTGTTCTCGCTCGTCGGCGGGCTGCTCGCCGACGCGTTCGACCGTCGGCGCCTGCTCGTTGCGGTGTCGCTGCTGCAAGGAGTGCTCTCGCTTTGCCTCGCCTGGGTCGCGCGCGTCGAGGATCCCTCTCGCGCGGCGCTCGTCGGCATCGTGTTCCTGATCGGCATGGGCCAGGCGGTGTTCGGCCCCACCTACAGCGCCCTGCTCCCCGCCCTGGTCGGACGCCAGGACCTGCCCGGTGCGATCTCGCTGAACTCCGCGCAGATGAACGGATCGCGCGTGATCGGCCCGATCATCGGCGCGGCGCTGTTCGCCCGATTCGGCGCTGACGTGGTGTTCATCGTCAACGCCGCGTCGTACCTGCTCGTGATCTGGTCGCTGCTGTCCGTGCGCCTTCCCGCGCCTGCGCCCGACACGAGCGGGCTCCAAGGGATCCGTCGACTCGGGGCAGGCTTCCAGGTCGCGCGCACCGATCGCATCGTGGGCCGCTGTCTCGTGGTGATCTTCACCTACTCGCTGCTGTCGCTCCCGTTCATCGGCCAGATGCCGACGCTCGCCGACCGCAACCTCGGGATCGCAGCGCGCTCGGAGCAGTACGGGCTGCTGTACGCGTGCTTCGGGGTGGGCGCCCTCCTCGGCGCGCTGTCGATCGGCACCGTGCTCAGCGATCGCAGCCTCGAGCGCGTCGTGCGCGTCGGCCTCCTCGCCTTCGCCGCCTTCCTCGCGGTCTTCTCGCTCCTGCGGACCCCCGCGCTCGCGTATCCGGGGATCCTGCTCGTAGGACTCGCGTACTTCGCCGTGATCACCTCACTGTCGACCGTGCTGCAGCAGCGGCTCGACGACGCCAACCGCGGGCGCGTGATGGCGCTGTGGATCATGGGCTTCGGCGGCACCGTGCCGATCGGGAACCTGATCGCGGGACCGATCATCGAGGCCACGAGCATCACGGTGGTGGTGTTCGCCGGCGCGCTGGTCGCGGTGGCGTTGGCCTGGTACGCCGATCTCACGCCCTCCCCCGTCAGCTGAGGAGCAGCTCGGCGAGGCGCTCGAGGCCGGCCACCCTGCTCCCCTTCACGAGGACGGCGTCGCCGGCACCGAGCGGACCGAGGAGCTCGACCGCCTCCTCGACCGAATCGACGTCCTCGGCCCCGTACTGCCTCGCGGCCACAGCGACGACTCGCACGCCGAGGCGAGCGGCCTCCGCCGCGACCGCTGCGTGAGCGGTGTTGCTCTCGGCGCCGAGCTCCGCCATCACCCCGAGCACGGCGATGCGGCGATCCGCGGGCAGGGCGGCGAGCGACTCGAGCGCGGCCAGCGTCGAGGTGGGGTTGGCGTTGTAGGCGTCGTTGAGCACGAGCGCGCCGCCCGAAGCCCTCGTGAGCTCCATCCGCCACGGAGACAGCGTGGCTGTCGCGAGAGCCGCCGCGACCTCCTCGACCGACAGCCCGCACACGAACGCGGCCGCGGCCGCGGCCAGCGCGTTCTCGACCTGATGTCGCCCGCGGACGGCCAACGCCACCTCGGCGTCGCCCCAGCGCGACCGGAGTCGGAACCGTGCCCGCAGCGACTCGTCGAGCGTGACCGCGTGCGCCTCGACGTCGCCGCCGGCCCCGAACATGACGACTTCGGCCTCGGTCTGCGACGACATCGCAGCGACGCGCGCGTCGGCCGCGTTCAGGACCGCGGTCCCGGAGGGAGGCAGCGCGCGGACGAGCTCAGCCTTGGCAACCGCGACGTCCTCGATCGTGCCGAAGACCTCCGTGTGGACTGCGGCCACCCGCGTGACGATGCCGATCGTCGGTCGCGCGATGGCGCAGAGCTGGTCGATGTGGCCCCGGTCGCGCGCGCCCATCTCTACCACCACGATCTCGGTGTGCGGCGCGGCGTTGAGGAGCGTGAGCGGCACGCCGAGCTCGTTGTTGAACGAGCGCGTGCTCGACGCAGTGGTCAGCCGCGTCGAGAGCACGCCAGCGAGAAGATCCTTCACCGAGGTCTTCCCGACCGAACCGGTGATCCCGACGACCGGCACGTCGAGGGTCTCGCGAGAGTGGCGCCCCGCGTCGCGGAGCGCGACACCCGTGTCGGCAACCACGATGGCGCTGCCCCCCACGGGCTCGCGTGCCGTGAAGTAGGCCGCGGCGCCGGCCTCCAGCGCCGTGCGGATGAAGTGGTGACCGTCGCGCTCCGCCACGATCGGCACGAAGAGCTGACCCGGCGCGACCGAGCGTGAGTCGATCGACGCGCCTCGGACGATGACGTCGGCCCCCACGAGCCGACCCCCAACAGCTTCAGCCAGCTCGGCGCAGCGCAGGTCCATGACGGGATCGAGTCTCGCAGCCGCGCGATGCCGGGCTCGTACACTCCGCCCATGGCCCCCCGCGACCAGATCCGCCTCGTCGTCCTGTTCGGCGGGCAGTCCGCGGAGCACGAGGTGTCCTGTGTGTCCGCCTGGCACGTGCTGCGAGCCGTCGACCCGTCGCGCTACGACTTGGAGGCTGTGGGGATCACCCGCGAAGGGCAGTGGGTTCGGGCCGACGACGCCATCGCGGCGCTGCGCTCGGGCACCGAGGCCCTGCCGTCAGCGTCCGTGGCCGACCAACGGCTCGAGGCAGTGGGCACCGCGATCGAACCTCTCCCTGCGCTGCGCCCCAGCGCGGCCGCGGACCTCCCGGTCGTGGTGCTTCCTCTCATCCACGGCACGCGGGGCGAGGACGGCACGGTGCAAGGCATGCTCGAGCTGGCCAACGTCCCCTTCGTGGGTGCAGGCGTGCTCGGGTCTGCGCTGTGCATGGACAAGCTCAAGGCGAAGGACGTGCTCGCCGCGCACGGCTTGCCGCAGGTGGGGTGGGTCGGCCTGCGCGACACGGAGCTCGACGCCGCACCACACCGCGTCGAGGAGGCTGGGCTCACCTATCCGGTGTTCGTCAAGCCGGCCAACCTCGGCTCGTCCGTGGGTGTGTCGCGGGTCGCGGGTCCCGAAGGGCTCGCGGAGGCGTGCGCCACCGCCGCTGCCTACGACGAGTGGATCGTCATCGAACAGGGAGTGGCCGCGCGCGAGATCGAGGTGGCCGTGCTGGGCAACGCGTCCCCACGCGCATCGGTCCCCGGTGAGGTCAGACCGACGCACGACTTCTACGACTACGACGACAAGTACCTCGACGGCGCGGCGGAGCTGATCATCCCCGCCGACCTCCCCGCAGAGATCACCGCTGAGCTGCAACGGCTCGCGGTCGAGGCGTTCACCGTCCTGCGGTGCGACGGCATGGCACGCGTCGACTTCTTCTACCTGCCCGAACAGGATCGCGTGCTCATCAACGAGGTCAACACCATCCCCGGGTTCACGCCGATCTCGATGTACCCCAAGATGTGGGAGGCGAGCGGGCTGACCTACCCGGAGCTGATCGACGAGCTCGTGCGCCTCGCGCTCGAGCGCCACGAGCGCCGCCACCGGCTCCCCACGAAGCGCTGACGGCTACCCGAAGGTCGTCGAGTCGGGCACGATGATCACGTCGGTCGCCTCGAGGTCACCGCTGGGGCCCGTGCGCGAGTCGACGAGGACCGTCAGGCCCTTCCGGAGCGTGGAGGTCTCGCCACTCGTCCAGTCCTCGATGATGGTGTCGGGCGTGAGCCGGTAGGTGCGGGAGGCCTTGGCCGTGCGCAGCTGGACCGTGATCGAGGTGTCGGTGACCTCGGTGATCGTGCCGAGCGGGCGGATGTTCACCACCTCGGCCTTCACGCGCTGCTGCTCCACCTTCCATCCGATCGCCAGCCCGGCGACCCCCGAGATCGCGATCGCGATCGCCAGGCTCAGGAAGAACACGGCGCGGCTGACGCCCTCTCGCGGGGGTTCCGGTGTGCTCGAGGTGCGCCTCGTCTCGGTCTGCACGCTCACGCGAGTGCCCCGCCGTCGAGCGAAACGTGCTCTGCAGCGTGGAGCGCCTCGGAGATCGACTCCCTGGCGCGTTCGGGCAGGTTGGTCCATCGAGCCCGCACGAGCGGGCCACCGACGATCGCCTCGGCCTCGCCCGCCACGACCTGACCATCCGGGAGCGTGAGCCGGACGCCCAGGCGGTCGCCCGACACCACGCCGATGGGCGGGACCTGCGCCGCGAAGCCGTCGGCCGAGACGTCGACGGTCTCACCAGAGACCCAGCCCGAGGGTTCACCGTCCACCTCGGACACGTCCACGTGGAGGAGCAGGGTCACGCGATGGGCGGCTCGCCGCTGTGAGATGCGCAGCTGCGGCGCGGTGGTCACGATCCCGTGGGCGCCGCGCTGCGCCACGACACGGACCTCGCCCGTCACCCAGCCGGCAGGGTCAGCGACGCCGATCGAGACCAGCTCGCCGATCTCCGGGTCCGCCGCATGATCGCCGTCTTGCACGTCGAGCACCAGCCGGTCCCACGCGGCGAGGGTGGCGTGATAGCGGCCACTCCCTCGCTCGCCGCACACGGTCACCGGGGCGCGGTACAGCGCCGTCAGGTTGATCTCCTCGTTGCCCATCTCGCCCTCCGTCGCCTCCGGCCACCTGTAGTTCATCACTCCACGACGAGGGACGCGCGCAGGAGCGCCAGAAGCTCGTCCCGGCGACGCACCAGCGAGGCAAGGCTGCGCTCCTCGCCGAAGGCGGCGAGCACCTCCACCTCCGTGGCCAGGCCAGCCACCATCGAGTAGGCGGCCAACAGGAGCAGGCGGGGGTCGTGCCGGCGCATCCGCCCTGCGTCCATCTCGTCCTCCAGGTAGCCCGCCGCCCGATCCACCAGCGGCTGGAGCTGCGTGAGCAGCCGGGTCGAGGCCGGCGGCCCGAGCCGAGTCACCTCACGCAGGAAGCCCAGCATCGTGGGGTGTCGGGCTGCGAGACGGAACATCACCCGCACGATCGCCTCGACCCGCTCGAAGCCCTCCCCGGCCTGGGCCAGACCCCCTTCGAGCCGGGCGGTCACCTCCTGACCGCAGAGATCCACCACCGCCTCGAGCAAGGCCTCCTTGGACGGGAACCAGTACAGGATCGTCTGCTTGCGGATCCCGAGCGCTCTCGCGAGGTCGTCGAGGGAGGTGGCCTCGTAGCCGCGGGTCCCGAACTCAACCATCGCGGCCACGAGGATCCGGTCCGCCGTGGCGCGCTTCGGTCGCTCCTCCGTCGCCATCTACCAGATGGTAGACAGATGCGGTGATCCCCGAGGCCCTCGACGGCACCCGCATCGCGATCACCGGTGGCACCGGCTTCCTCGGAACCGCACTCATCGAGCGGCTGCTGCGCTGCGTGCCAGGCTGCGAGCTGGTCCTGCTGATCCGGCCCGGCAAGCGTTCGACGGTCGCGCAGCGCGCACAGCGTGAGATCTTCGGCAACAACGCCTTCGATCGCCTCCGAGCCGAGCACGGCCGCGACGGCTTCACCGCGATGGTGACCGCGCGGGTGACGACGATCGCGGGGAACGTCGGCACGGATGGGCTCGGCCTCGACGACGCAGGCCGTGCGGCCTTGGCGTCCTGCGGGGTGGTCGTCCACTCCGCCGCGACCGTGTCGTTCGACTCCCCGCTCGACAGCGCGGTCGAGGTCAACCTCCTCGGCCCGACGCGCCTTGCGCGTGCCCTGCAAGACCTGGGCGCCACGCCACACCTGGTGTCGGTGTCGACGTGCTACGTCGCGGGGAACCGTCGCGGCGCGGCTCCCGAGATCCCGGTGCACGAGAGCCCGTTCTTCATCGACGTCGACTGGCGCCGTGAGGTGGACGGCGCGCGTCGCGCGAGGGCCGACGCGGAGGCCGACAGCCGGCGACCCGACGCGCTCGCCCGCTTCCGCAGCGAGGCCCGTCGGGAGATCGGCGCCGCGGGCATCCCGGCGCTCGCCGCCAAGACGGAGCAACGGCGCGGGGCCTGGGTGAAGGAGCAGATGGTCGAAGCCGGCCGCGCAAGGGCCGCGTCCCTCGGTTGGCCCGACGCGTACGCGTACACCAAGGCGCTCGGCGAGCGCGCACTCCTCCAGAACCGTGGCGACGTGCCGGTGTCGATCGTTCGGCCCTCCATCATCGAGTCCTCGATCCACGAGCCCTTCCCCGGGTGGATCCGCGGGTTCCGCATGGCCGAGCCGGTGATCATCTCCTACGCCCGTGGGCTCCTGAAGGAGTTCCCTGGCGTCCCCGAGGGGACCATCGACGTCATCCCCGTCGACCTCGTCGTGGCCGCGCTGATCGATGCGGCGGCGAGTACCCCACCGTCGGAGCCCGCGATCGTGCAGGTGGCGTCCGGGTCCGTCAACCCGCTGCGCTACCGCCACCTCGTGGACATGGTGCGCACGTTCTTCACGGAGCATCCGATCTATGACCCGGAGGGCCAGCCGATCATCGTTCCCGAGTGGTCCTTCCCGGGCCGCGGCCGCGTGCAGCGCCAGCTCGAGCGCGCGAAGACCGTGATCGAGCGCGGCGAAGGCCTGCTCCAGTCGCTCCCCCTGCGCGGGACCCAAGCAACGTGGGCGGCAACGCTGGAAGCAAAGCGCGAGGACGTCGAGCGCGCCCTCGCGTACGTGGAGCTCTACGGCGCCTACGCCGAGTGCGAGGCGATCTACGGGGTCGACAACCTGCTCGCGCGGTGGGATGCGCTCGCACCGGAGGATCAACGGGAGTTCTGCTTCGACCCGCGCGTCATCGACTGGAGCCACTACGCGCCGAAGGTGCACCTGCCGTCGGTCGTGGAGCACGCCCGCGTCAGGACGACTCCTGGTGGACGCGTCGGCGAGAAGCGCGAGCAGCGACTCCGACGCCGAGTGCTCGATCCGGCCCGCCACTTCGCTGCGTTCGACCTCGAGAACACGCTCATCGCGTCGAACGTGGTGGCGTCGTACTCCTGGCTCGCCACACGCCGCCTCCCGCGTGAGGACCGGGTTCGGTTCGTCATGCAGACCCTGCGGGAAGCGCCGGCGCTCCTCGCGCTCGACCGCCGAGACCGGAGCGACTTCCTCCGCCACTTCTATCGACGCTACGAAGGTGCCGACGTCGCCCAGCTCGAAGCGGACAGCGTCGAGATGTTCAGCGACCTCATCCTGACGAAGTCGTTCCCGGCAGCGATCCGCCGCGTGCGAGAGCACCGCCGGCTCGGCCACCGGACGGTGCTCATCACCGGGGCGCTCGACCTCGCGATCGAACCGCTGCGCCCCCTCTTCGACGACATCGTGGCGCCGTCCCTCGCCCGCCGGCCCGACGGCACCTACCGCGGCGAGCTCACCGACGTACCGCCGACCGGCGAGGCGCGGGCCTCCGCGCTGTTCGAGTATGCGGCCGCGCACGGCTTCGATCTCGCCGAGGGCGTCGCGTACGCCGACTCCACCTCGGACCTCCCGATGCTCGAGGCCGTCGGCTTCCCCGTCGCTGTGAACCCGGAGACGCGCCTCGCGGCCCTCGCGCGCAAGCGCGGCTGGCTCGTGGAGCACTTCGCCAAGGCCCCCGGCACGCCCCAGGCGCCACTCCCGATCGGACCCGAGTGGGGCCGACCGCGGCGTCGGCACGTGGGCAAGGTGGCCACGCGATGAAGGCACTCGTGTTCTCGCGCAAGCCCGCGAAGTTCGCCGCCGCGATCGTCGCAGGGCGCCTCGCACCCGGCGCGGGCGCACGGGTCGGTCCGCTCTCGCTCCGCGACGTCGATCCGCCGGAGCTCCCGAGCCCTGCCTGGGTGCGCGTGCGCCCGCGACTGTCCGGGATCTGCGGGTCCGACCTCGCCACGATCGACGGCAAGTCCTCTCGCTGGTTCGAGCCCGTCGTGTCGTTCCCGTTCACGCCCGGCCACGAGGTCGTCGGCGAGCTCGACGACGGCTCCCGTGTGGTGCTGGTCCCGGTGCTCGGCTGCTCGGTCCGAGGGATCGACCCGCCGTGCACCGCGTGCGCCCAGGGCCGGATCAACCACTGCGAGCGCATCGGGTTCGGCCACCTCGAGCCAGGACTCCAGACCGGGTTCTGCGAATCGACCGGCGGCGGATGGTCCACGGTGATGCTCGCCCATCCCGACCAGCTCGTGCCCGTGCCTGACGCGCTGACCGACGAGGCCGCCGTGATCGTCGAGCCGATGGCGTGCGCGGTGCACGCAGCCGCCCAGGTCGAGGCGGCACGAGCCGCAGTGATCGGGGCGGGGACCCTCGGCCTGCTCACAATCGCGGCTCTTCGCGCGACCCATCCCGACATCGAGCTCGTGGCCACGGCCAAGCACCAGCACCAGCGCGCGCTCGCCACGGCTCTTGGTGCCGACCACGTCGTCGCGCCAGCGGAGCTCGACCGGACGGTTCGCGCTCGAACCGGCTCGATGCGCCTGGGCTCCGGGCAGCTCGCAGGTGGGATCGAGGCGGTCGTGGACTGCGTCGGGTCCGCCGAGTCGATCGCGCAGGCGCTGCGCGTCGCCGCACCGGGCGCCACGATCCACGCGGTGGGGATGCCCGGCGTCACCACCGTCGACCTCACACCCCTGTGGCAGCGCGAGGTCGCGCTCCGCGGGGCCTACGCCTACCAGCGCAGCGACTTCGATCGAGCGCTCGCGCTCTCCGGAGCGCTCGACCTGGGGAGACTCGTGTCCGCCACGTACCCGCTCAGCCGCTACGAGGACGCCATCGCGCACGCCGCGTCCGCCGGCGCGCGGGGCGCCGTCAAGATCGCCTTCGACCTCAGGTCGGAGAAGGAAAGAGAGCGCATCTGATGCCCCGCCCCGGGTTCGTCCTCGAGGTCGACCGGTCGACCCCGCCGATCCTCTTCCACCATGGCGAGTCGCTGAAGCTAGAGAAGCTCCCGGCAGGCCGCACGCGCATCCTGTACCCCGGCGAACCGCTCGACGCCCTCGATGACGTCGACGGCGTGATCCGTCACGCGCTCGACAACCCGCTCGGAGATTCGCCGCCGCTGCGTGCGCTGCTCACGCCGGGCATGAAGCTCACGATCGCGTTCGACGACATCAGCCTGCCGCTCCCCCCGATGCGTCGACCCGACGTGCGCCAGCGGGTGATCGAGGCCGTCCTCGATCTCGCGGCGGCCGCGGGAGTCGACGACGTGCACCTCATCGCGGCGCTCGCGCTGCACCGGCGGATGACCGAGGCGGAGCTCCGTCATGCGGTCGGCGACCGCGTGTACGACGCGTTCGCGCCCCACGGCCTCCTCTACAACCACGACGCGGAGGACCTCGACAACCTCGCGTTCCTGGGCACGACGCGCCACGGCGAGGAGGTGGAGATCAACAAGCGTGCGGCAGACAGCGACCTCATCGTGTACGTGAACATCAACCTCGTGTCGATGGACGGCGGCTGGAAGTCCACCGCCACCGGGTTGGCGTCGTACCGCTCGCT
>JBQTHC010000082.1:0-4234 GCA_052390255.1 Microthrixaceae bacterium | reverse complement strand
CCTCGGTGCGGGCGCGTCCCGGACCGTCAGTGCGGGGTCGTCCGCGCGCACCGTGCCGGCGCCCACCAGCACGGCGTCGCTCTCTGCTCGAAGGGCGTGAGCGTCGGCGCGCGCCTCGGGACCGGTGATCCAGCGGCTCGAGCCGTCGGGCGCCGCCGTGCGACCGTCCAAGCTCGTCGCCAGCTTGAGCAGGACGTAGGGCCGGCCGGTGCGACGGTGGTGGAGATAGGGCGCGAGGAGCTCGCTTGCCTCCTGGGCGCACACGTCCACCTCGACGGCGACGCCGGCGGCGCGCAGCTGGGCGAGACCGCGGCCGGCCACGTTGGCGTCGGGGTCCTCGAGAGCGACGACGACCCGCTCGACGCCTGCGGCGATCAGGGCGTCGGTGCAGGGAGGGGTGCGTCCGTGATGGGCGCACGGCTCGAGCGTCACCCACGCGGTCGCCCCCTCGAGGCGCGCTCCCGCCGCGCGCGCCGCGTCGAGCGCGACCGCCTCCGCATGACGGCCGCCCACCGCTTCGGTGGCGCCCTCGAAGAGGGCCCCCGCCGCGGTCTCGACGACGCAGCCGACCCATGGGTTCGGAGGCGTGACCGCACGCGCTGCGGAAGCAAGCGCAAGCGCTCGCGTCATCCGCTCAGCATCGATCGCGTCGGTCATCGGGCTGTCGTCTCCGTGGGCTGCGGGGCCGCGCGCGGCAACGACGACAGCGACCAGCGGACGCTGGCCACCTTCCGTCCTCGCTCCCATCCGGACTCTCACCGTCGGCTCCGGGATCTCACCGGATCGGCCGCCCCACTGGCTGCAGGGAGGTTCGCGGGCTACACCGCCGGTCGGGACTTCCACCCAACCCCGCGAGGGTTCTGCTCAGTTGTGAGGAGGAGGGTACAACTAGAACACGTTCTAGTTCCAGTGACCTCGGGCACTCAGTGCGGCCGACCTCCGGCCAGCAGCTCGATGGCGTGCGGCAAGACGTCGAGCACCGCGTCCAGGCACTCGATGCAACCCGCTGGGGAGCCTGGCGTGTTGAGGATCAGCGAGGTGCCGAGCGTGCCCGCCCGCCCCCGGGAGAGACGGCCGAGCGGGCTGACGAGACGCATCGCCTCCGCCAGGCCCGGTGCGTCGCGGTCGAGCACCGCGCCGGTGCCCTCCGGCGTGAGGTCGCGCGGTCCGAAGCCGGTACCACCAGTTGTCACCACCAGACCTGCGAACCCTGCACAGGCGGCGCGCAGGGCGTCGGCCACCGCCTCCGTGCCGTCCGGCACGCAGCGATGCTCCACCACGTCAAAGCCGTGCGCTTGGAGATGCTCGACGAGCGCGAGGCCCGAACGGTCCTCACGGGTCCCGTCCGCGACACCGTCGGACACGGTCAACACCTTCGCCAGGAGCTCCATCCAGGCAGTCTGCCCTCAGGTCGTCCGGCGCAGGCGAAGAAGGTACATGCCGTCGGTGCCTGCGGCTTGCGGCAGCAGTCGACCGCCGCGTCCGTGGGGTGTCCACGGCCCCTCCGGCAGGGGCTCGGCGATCAGGTCGGGCCGCGCTGCTGCGAGGTGCTCGTCGATCGCGCGCCCCTCTGCATCCGTGAGCGTGCACACCGAGTACACCAGGCGACCGCCGGGCTTCAGCAGCTGCACTGCCGCGTCGACCATCTGGCGTTGGAGTGCCCCCAAGCGCGCCGGCGCCGAAGCCTCGATCCTCCACCGCGCGTCCGGACGGCGCCGCAGGGTGCCCAGTCCGGAGCACGGCGCGTCGACGAGCACCCGATCGACCGAACCTTCGCGAAGCGGCGGTCGCGCTGCATCTGCTGCGACGATCGACATGCGGGTGCCCGCTCGCACGTTGGCTTCGATCAGGCCGAGCCTCGAGGTGCGGATGTCGCCCGCGACCACGCACGCTCCCGCGGCAGCGAGCATCGTCGCCTTCCCGCCAGGCGCTGCGCACAGATCGGCCACCAGGTCGCGCGGCTGCGCCTCGACGCTGGCCGCAACCCACTGCGAGGCGAGGTCTTGCACGTAGCCGTCGTCGCGCTCGGTGACCACGGGCGCCGTGTTCATCATCTCCATCGCCGCGGTCGCGTCGGCTGCACCGAGGTCGGCAGTCAGCGCTGCCACGACCCAGTCCGGGTAGCTCAACCGCGTTGGCTCGTCGGGCCAGTCGACCGGGTGATCGGCGACGCGACGCAGGACCGCGTTCACAAGCCCGCGCGCTGCCTTTGGCGCAACGGCGACCGTCTCCCCCACCGCTGCGTGTGGTGGAAGCGACAGGAAGTGGAGCTGATACACACCGAGCCGCAGCGCATTGCGCACGGTCGCGTCCAGCTCGCGCGTGAGGAAGCGGTCAACGAGGAAGTCGCATGCGCGTCGCATGCGCGTCGTGCCGTACACGAGCTCGGTGACGAACCCGCGATCGCGGCGATCGAGTCCCGTGCGGTTCAGCGCCTCGGGCAGGAGGAGATTCGCGTACGCGCCACCCGGATCGATCCGGTCAAGCGCGTCAAGCGCAACGGCGCGCGCCGAGCGGCCTCCGCTCACGTGCCGAGCCGCTCGCCCGGACTCCAGCGCGAGCCGTTCGCCCACGCGCGAGCTGCGAGGCGTGGCTTGCCCGCAGGCTGCACCTCGAGGAGCTCGACCGGCCCGTCGCCAGCCGGTGCGAGGGGACCGTCGCCGGCCGGGGGAACGGCGGTGCGCCAGACCTTGATGCGCTGACCGTGCAGCGTCGTCCATGCGCCGCCGACCCGCACGTGCCGGTGGACGTCGATCGCCGGGCCGTCCCAGTCGAGCTTCAGCTCCGCCGCCTCCACCTTCGCCGCGTAGGTCGACTCACCCGCCTGGGGCGCCGGCACTCCGAGCCCGCTTGCGAGCTGCTCCACGAGCATGAGGGCACCGGCGTCGGCGAGGCAGACGCGCAGCTCCTCGGCGGTGTCGTTCGGTCCGATCGGTACCTCGACCCGCGCGTAGATGCCCCCGGTGTCAAGGCCCTCCTCCACCACCATCAGATCGACGCCGGTCACCTCGTCACCCGCGAGGATCGCCCGCTCGACCGGGGCGGCGCCACGCCAGCGCGGCAGCAGCGAGAAGTGCAGGTTCACGAAGGGCACGGCCGCCAACAGCGGTGGCCGGAGCAGGTTGCCGAACGCCACGACCACGCCGAGGTCGACGCCAGCGGCGACGACGTCATCGACCCGGTCCGTGACCTCGAGCCCCAGCGCCCGCGCCGCCGCCTTGACAGGTGACGGCGAGACGCTGGCACCGCGCCCACGTCGCCGGTCCGGCTGGGAGACCACGAGCGCGACGTCGAACCCGGCATCGACGAGTGCTCGGAGCGGCGCGACGGCCGCGGCCGGCGTGCCCAGGTAGGCAAGCCGCTGAGGTCGGCCCGAGGGCGGGGGCGCGATCGTCACGTCGACCGCGTCAGCGGAGGCTGAGACCGGACCGTCCGAGCGGCGGTGCAGCGACCTCAGCCGCGGCGAGATCGGCCGCGCTGAGCCGCTGCTCGCGGATGATCTTCATCGCCGCCTTGCGCTCGTCAGCGTCCAGGCGTTCGATGAAGAGCACGCCGTCGAGGTGGTCGAGCTCGTGCTGGAAGCAGCGCGCGAGGAGCTCATCGGCCTCGACCGAGAGCTCGTTGCCATCGAGGTCGTACCCCACGAGGTGCACCTCCTTCGGTCGCACCAGCTCGAAGGAGAGGCCGGGGATCGACAGACAACCTTCCTCGTAGGCCCACTCCCCACGGGCCTCGCGCAGCTCCGGGTTGATCACGACCTGCGGGCCCTCACCGATGTCGTAGACGAACACCCGCTTCTGCACGCCCACTTGGGGGGCCGCAAGGCCGACGCCCGGTGCGTCGTACATCGTGGCGAGCATGTCGTCGGCCAGGCGCGCGAGGCGACCGTCGACATCGGTGACGTCGGCCGCCCGCTGGCGCAGGACGGGATCACCGATGACTCGGATCTCGTAGGGCGCGACCACCGCACCAGGCTACCGGCCAGCCTTGCCGGTAGGTTCATCCCGGATGAGCGACGCAACCTCGGGGCCGACGGTTCGGCCGCTCCGACACGACGAGCTCCAGCTGGGTGCCCGACTTGTCGCGAGCACGATGCTCGGCTCGGTGGCCGACGAGGTCACGGAGCAATGGGCACAGGTGTGGGCCGACGGCTCGATCAGCCACGGCGCCTTCTCCCCTGCGGGCGAGCTGGCGGGAGTGGCGCGCTGGTTCGGCTCCGATCTGTCGCTCGCGG
>JBQTHC010000081.1:0-26046 GCA_052390255.1 Microthrixaceae bacterium | reverse complement strand
GGGGGGCTTTCGGTCGTTTTTGTTTGGGGGGGTTTCTGCGGGTTTTCCCTGGGGGGGGGGGGGGGTGGGGGGGGGGGGGGTTAGCGCGGGGGGGGGGCTGGGGCCCCCCCGCCCCCCCCGCTGACGTGAGCTGATGTGTTGGGGTCTGAGCGCTAGCCGCCTTCGTGACCCTCGTGGACGCTGCCGCGAGCGGAGCCGATCAACGCCCGAGTGCCGATCTCCGGGTCGGAGCCCTCGATCGCCCGCTCGAACTCGGGGTAGGCGAGCGCGCCCATCTCCGGGAGGTCGAGGCCACCGATCTCGTCCGCCTCGGCGGAGCGCAGTGGGGTGATCTTGTCGCTGAGCTTGAACCAGAGGTAGGCGATGCCGAGCATCACCGTCCAGATCACCACCACCGCGATGGCCTGGGCCCCGAGCTGACGGATGCCGAGCTCGAAGTCGTAGAAGATGCCCGTGATGCCGGTGGCTTCGGCGGCAGCGCCCTTGGTCGTGAGGTTCCACCCGGCGCCGTAGGTGCCGTCGGCGAACAGGCCGATGCAGAGCACGCCGAAGCTTCCACCGATCCCGTGCACGGAGATGGCGCCGACCACGTCGTCGATGCCGCGCCGCTCGAAGAACCCGATGGCTTCGATCACCAGGATCGCGGCGATCGTGCCGATCAGCGCCGACACCTGTGGGGTGACGAAGGCGCACGGCGCGGTGATCGCCACGAGGCCGGCCAGCATGCCGTTGGCCATCATGCCCGGATCGGGCTTGCCGGTCTTCCTCATGATCCAGAGCATCGACACCACGGCGCCGAAGGCGCCCGCAATGGCCGTGTTGGCGGCCACGACGGCGAACTGGACGTCGGTCGCGGCAAACGTGGAGGCGGCGTTGAAGCCGAACCAGCCGAACAGGAGGATGAACGTGCCGAGCAGCGCCATCGGGATGTGGTGACCCGGGATCGTGTTGGCGCTGCCGTCAGCGTTGAACTTGCCGATGCGAGGACCGATGGCGATCGCGCCGGCGAGCGCGGCCGCGCCGCCCATCGCGTGCACCACGCCGGAGCCCGCGAAGTCCACGTAGCCGAAGCCGAGCTCGAGGTTGTTCCCGAGCTGGTTCAGCCAGCCGCCGCCCCACGTCCACGCGCCGAAGAGCGGGTAGTAGATCGCGCCGCAGAAGAAGCCCCAGAGAACGAAGTTCTTCCACTGCCACCGCTCGGCCATCGATCCGGTGGGAATCGTGGCGGTCGTGTCCATGAACGCGACCATGTAGAGGAAGAAGCCGAGGACCGCAGCGCCGCCGGCGTTCTGCCAGCCGTCAAGCGCGAACCCGCCCTGCCAGAGGAAGACCCAGTCGCCCACCTTCACGGCGGCGTCGCCGAGGGCAGACGTGTAGCCGAAGTCGTATCCCGGAAGCACATAGCTCCACCCGCCGAACATGAAGGCGTAGCCGACGAGGAAGAAGGCGACGAACCCGAGGCCGAAGATGGCGAAGTTCGTGCTGACCACGTGTGAGGCGTGCTTGGCGCGGCTGAAGCCGGTCTCGACGAGTGCGAACCCGGCCTGCATGAAGATCACGAGGACGGCGCCGATCACGATCCACAGGAGGTTGACCTGTTGCCCCAGGCTGACGACGGGATCGGCCTCCTCCTGAGCACCGGCGATTGCTGGGAACGCGATGAGCGACGTAGCTGCCACGGCCAGCCCAGCGAGGGCCTTGCCGGTGAGCGTCACTCTCATGCGCGTTCGAGAGCGGGAATGCAGGGACATGCAGCGTTCCTTTCAGGGACGTTCGGGGTCGGCCCGACGACGTTGTCTGACCCGATGCTGAACCTAAGGAGGCGCTGTCACGCCTCCGTGTCCCGTATGTGAACCCGCGCGTTCGACTGTGCCGCTTCCGTGTGTCAGGAAACTGTCCCGTTCCTGAACGATGCCCACGGCGCGCGCGATCCCGCGTCCCCCGAGCCCGGCGCGGGCTCGGCGAGGATCAGCTCGTCATGCCTCCGAGGCCGACGAGACCGCGGGCGAGCTCGATCTCACCCATGTGACGCAGGCCGTGCTGGTAGATCCAGCACTCGATCGCGTCGAGCACGGTGATGCCGGCGTCGGCGGCCACGCGGGCGCTGTAGGTGTTGGCGACCACGGGCGGCAGCGGGCGGGGGATGAGCACGCGGTCGAGCTCGGCCGGGTCGAGCTTCGCGAGCCACGTCTCGGTGCGGTCGAAGACCGCGCTCTGGTACTCGCAGAACGCGTCGTAGTCGCCGATGCGCTGGTGGATCATGTCGCTGACCGGGCGCTCCTTGCCGTGGTCGTTGATCGCCATCTGCACGCGCGCCTGCCAGTCGTCGTTCCACACGACCGGCTCTCCGCTGATCACCGCGCCCGACACGTCCTGCATGTTCGTGTAGTGGAAGAGGCAGAAGGCGATCGGCAGGACCCCTTCGCGCTCGAAGTGGTTCACGTGCGAGACGTCCATCGTGGAGCGGGCGTCCTCGTAGAGCGAGTGCATCGCTCGCATCCGACGCTGGAGGGAGTCGAGGAGGAGGTTCTGCATGCCGCCAAACGTAGGTATTGTCAGATCGGGTGTCAATAGATACGATCGGCGCCGTGCGAGGGAGCGAGCGGCGTCAGCGGATCATCGAGGTGAGCGCCGATCGGGCGTGGCAGGTGGTCGGCCGCCCGGAGCTGCTCCACCACTGGTTCCCGGGGATCGTCGACTGCGTCGTCGAGGGCCGGACGCGAACGATCACCACGGGGATCGGCCTCGCGATGGCGGAGGACATCCTCACGGTCGACCCGCTCCAGCGCCGCTTCCAGTACCGGATCGCGGCGGGCTTCTTCAAGGAGCACCTCGCGACGATCGACGTGTTCGAGCTCGGCCCCGAGCGCTGCCTCGTCTCCTATGCAAGCGACGCTGACCCCGCCCCGATGGCCGTCGTGCTCGGCGGCGCGATGACCGGCGCACTCGAGGAGCTCGCCCGCCAGCTCGAGACCGGTGCCGGCCCCGCGATCGACGCCGCCGACCGAACCCCGATGGAGGCCACGAGCTGATGGGCCGCAAGATCCTTCTCGTCACGACCGACCAGCAGCGCTACGACACCCTCGGCTGCAACGGCGGCGGGCTGAGTCGCACGCCGGTCGTCGATCGCCTCGCCGCCGAGGGCATCCGCTACGAGCGGGCCGTCCCGCAGTCGGTCGTGTGCATGCCGTCGCGCTCCACGATCCTCACGGGTCAGCACCCGAGCACGCATGGCGTCTGGATGAACGGGGTCGCGCTTCCAGTCGA
Source organism: Microthrixaceae bacterium (assembly GCA_052390255.1). Taxonomy (GTDB): domain Bacteria; phylum Actinomycetota; class Acidimicrobiia; order Acidimicrobiales; family VFJN01; genus VFJN01. The sequence continues at coordinate 22,779 of JBQTHC010000081.1, read as the reverse complement.
CGCACCGTCCGTCGCTGCCGAGCTGCATCGCTCCGGGTATCGCACGGCTCTCGTGGGCAAGCCGCACTTCGAGCCGTTCCTCGATCCGTTCGGGCGCTTCACCGAGAACGGCCTGGCGCGTGACGGCGTGCCCACCGTGGACTCGCCCTGGCACGACGGCACCGTCGGCCCGCACCGTGGCTTCGACCACCTGGAGTTCGCGACGCACAGCCCGATGGGCGCGCTCCACTACGCGCGCTGGATGATGAGCGAGCATCCCGAAGCGCTCGGCGGCTTCTACGCCGTGCTCGACGCCGACCTCGAGGTCAACGCCGAGGGCGGTGGCGCCACGGGCGCGCCGCAGGTCAAGGACAACCCCGTGCAGCGCGAGTGGTACCACACGGATTGGGTGGCAGATCGCACGATCGCATGGCTCGACTCGCTCGACGCCGACGACGACTGGTTCGCGTGGATGAGCTTCCCTGATCCGCACCACCCGTGGGACCCGCCCAGCTCCGAGCTCGGTCGCATCGACTGGCGTGACGTGCCCCTTCCGGCTGGGTATCCCGAGTCGGTCGAGGAGCGGGAGCGGATCCTCGACGCCAAGCCGCGCCACTGGCGGCTCTGGTACGACGGCACGCTCGTGTCGAACTACGAGGCGCCGACGCACTGGGTACCGGCGACGCTCACCCCCGATCAGGTGCGCGAGATCAGCGCGCGCAACGCGATCGAGGTGGAGCTCATCGACGAGGCGCTCGGGCGCGTGCTCGCGGCGGCGGCGGCGCGGGGCTGGGCCGACGACCTCGACGTGGTGTTCACCACGGACCACGGCGAGCTCGGCGGCGACTTCGGCCTGATGTTCAAGGGCCCGTACCACGTCGACGGTCTGATGCGGCTGCCCCTCATCTGGCGTCCGGCGCCGTCAGCGGGCGTCGCGCCGGCGACCGTCACCACGCCCGTCGGCCTCGTCGACCTCGCGCCGACGTTCTGCGACATCGCTGGTGTGCAGGCGACGTCGTGGATGGAGGGTCGGGCGCTTCCGGTCGACGACGCCGACGCGTCGGCGCGGGGCTTCGAGCGCGTGCTCACCGAGTGGGACAGCGAGCTGCTCGGCGTTGGTGTCCACCTGCGCACGATCACCCGCGATGGCTGGGTCTGCACCGTCTACCGCCCTGGCACCGTGCACGACGGCACCGAGGGCGAGCTCTACTCGCTCGCTGAGGATCCGCTGCAGCAGGTGAACCGGTGGGACGACCCGACGGTGCGCGCGCTGCGCGACGATCTCGTCGACGACCTCGTCTCGCACCTGCCGGCGCCGCGCACACCGCGCTTGCCGGTCGAAGCCCCCGTATGACCGCCGGCCTCTGGCCGAGCCCATGGTCCGCAGAGGACGGGGGACCGGCACGACTCCAGGTGGCCGCTGGTGCAGGGTGGGGGTTGCGGCCGGGCGATGCGCTCGCGGTCACCCACCGCGACGCGCCGGGCACCACGATGGTCGTGCTGCGCGAGCCCGATGAGGTCTACGTCCTGCGCCACGGCTTCGGCGACGGCGCGGTGGCGTGGGTCGAGCGGATCGATCCCCGCTCGCTCGAGGTGCTCGAGCGCTCACCTGACCTCGCGGGTGGGCCGATGTGGCCAGGCGGGCTCGCCGTGCACGCGGATGGCTCGCTGCACGTCGTGTTCGGCAACCATGCGCACCGGCTCGCGGCGGACACCTCGCTCCTCGCGAGCACCGCGCTGCCGCGGCAGCGGCCGTACAACAGCTTCGTCACGTTGCCGGACGGCCATCTCGTCACCAAGGACTTCGCGGGGCGCCGACCCGGCCAGGCCGAGGCGGCGCGCGAGCCAGCGGAGATGCTGGTGCTCGATCCCGACTCGCTCGCGATCGTCGCTCGCCTCGACCTGCCTGAGCCGTCGATCGCGCGACTGTCCGCGGATGGCGACGACGTCTACGTCGTCGGCAACACGAGCCTGCTCCGCGTTCGCTGGGACGGTTCGAAGCTGCGGCTCGACGAACACCTCATCGCTCCCTACCGCACCCTCGAAGGCCAGACGTACGGCTGGGACGCAGTGCTGGCGCTTGGCGCGGCCTGGTTCCTCGACGACGGCGAGGGCACCGATCGGTACAACGGCAGCTTCCGAGGCCAGGGCATCTCCACCGCCCCCCTGCACCTCGTGCGGGTGGACCTCACCACCTGTGCGGTCACGCTCACCGAGGTGTGCGGCGAGCCCGGCGGCCTGATCGCCAACCCGCCGCTCGTCGACATCGAACGGCGGATCGTCGTGGGCTTCGACAGCGGCAACGGCGTGATGGTGGGCTTCGACATCGCCGACGACGGCTCACTCGCCGAGCGGTGGCGGCGCGACCAGGACCATGCGAGCCACTTGTTGCTCCTCGCCGCCACCGGTGAGCTCGTCAGCGGCGACCACGATCGCGAGCGCATGGCCGATCAGGTCGTCGTGCTCGACATCTCGACGGGGGACGAGCTCGCCCGAGCGGACTCGGGCAGCCCGCTGCAATCCGTCGTGTTCCCCGCCGTCGGCTGGCACGAGGACGTCTACGTCTGCTCCATGTCGACCCTGAGTCGGGTCACGCCCGCCTGACCCTGGCGTTCGATGTCGTGTCACGAGATCGGTGCTGACCTGGCGGATTCGGTGACACGACCTGCGGCGTCCGCCCGGCTGTCACGAAATCGGTGCCATCGCCGCCAGATTCGTGACACGGCACCGGTCCGACCCGAGAACGGGGGGTAGGTTCGCCGGCATGCTCGCCACGGCGCCCTTCGGGAGGACCGGTCACCACAGCACGCGGGTGATCTTCGGGGCGGCCGCGCTCGGCGGGATGCGCCAGGAGCGCGCCGACGAGGTGCTCCAGGTGCTGCTCGACGCGGGCGTCAACCACTTGGACACGGCGGCGAGCTACGGCGACTCCGAGCTGCGCATCGGGCCGTGGATGGCCGAGCACCGTCAGCGCTTCTTCCTCGCCACCAAGACCGGTCAGCGGCGCGGCGACGACGCGCGGGCGGAGCTCGAGCGGTCGCTCGAGCGCCTACGGGTGGACCACGTCGACTCGATCCAGCTCCACAACCTGGTGGAGCCCGACGAGTGGGAGGTCGCGCACGGGCCCGGCGGCGCAGTCGAGGCGATGGTGCGCGCCCGCGACGAGGGCCTCGTTCGTCACATCGGCGTGACCGGACACGGCAACCGCATCGCGGCGATGCACTTGCGCAGCCTCGAGCGGTTCCCGTTCGCGTCGGTGCTCCTGCCGTTCAGCTTCGTCGGCATGCAGGACCCCGGCTACCGGGCGGACGTGGAGGCGCTCCTCGAGCGCTGTGCCGCGGATCAGGTCGCCGTGCAGACGATCAAGGCGATCGGACGACGCCGCTGGCCCGCCGACTACGACGGGCGTCGCTTCAGCTGGTATGAGCCCGTCACCGATCCGGACGCCATCGCCCGAGCCGTTCGCTGGGTGCTCGGCCACGACCAGCTGTTCCTCAACACCTCGAGCGACGGTCGCCTGCTCGCTACCGCGCTGGCGGCAGCGGCAGATCCCACGCCCGTCCCGACCGACGCCGAGATGCAAGCCGACGTCGACACCGAGGGCATCGAGCCGCTCTTCGATGGCGGCGCGCTCGAGCGCATCTAGCGCTCGGCCGCGCCAGGTTCAGCCCTCGTGGGGCTCGGTGGTGCGGTAGTCGCCGAAGGGCTCGTCGCGGTGTTGGAGCGCGGCGGTGAGGCCCTTGGAGCGCATCTCGTCGAGGAACACCTCGAAGCTCTCCTGGTGGATGCCGAGTGCGCAGATGTCGGTGCCCGCCCGGATCGAGTGGCGCAGGCCCATGTGGTCCATCGCTCGGTGCACGGTGCGCTTGTTCAGCTGCACGATGTCGGGCGGCAGAAGCGCGATGCGCTTCGCGACGGCGAGCACCTCCGCGTCGAGATCGGCCTCTGGGAAGGCGCGGTTGGCCCAGCCGAGCCGCACGGCCTCCACGCCTGAGATCGAGTCGCCCGTGACCATCATCTCCATCGCGGCGCGCATGCCGAGGAGCCACGCGTGGAACTGCATGTCGGGTACGCCGAAGCGCACGGCCGGATACCCCATCTTGGCGTCGGTGGCCACGTAGACCAGGTCGCAGCCGGTGGCGAGCTCGCTGCCGCCGGCCAGGCAGTAGCCGTGCACTTGCGCGATCACCGGCTTCTGCAGGTCCCAGATCCCCATCCACGTCTCGGTGACGTGGCGCGGCCACTGCCCCTCGCCAGGCGCGGTGAAGTGCGGATAGTCGTGACCCTCGTTGCCACCGCCGAGGTCGTACCCCGCCGAGAAGCACGTGCCAGCGCCACGGATGATCGACACGTGCACCTCGTCATCGAGGTCGGCGCGATGCAGCTCCTCGATGAGCAGCCCTCGGAGCGGATGGTTGAGCGCATTGCGCTTCTCTGGCCGGTTGAGCGTGAGGCGCCGGACGTGGGGAGCGGGGTCGTCGACGAGGACGAGCGGGTCGGTCACCGGCGCTACTTGATGGCCGCTGGGTTCATGTCGCCCGAGATCCGCTCGAGCGACTTCTCGGGAACGTCGTCGATGGGCGTCTGCACCTCGGCGACCGTTGGTCCGAACCGCTCGGCGAGCGGACGGAGCGCGTCGACGTCGAAGTCGTAGAGCTTGGCCGCGTTGTCGGTGAGGATCTTGCGCATCTCGCCGGGGTCGACGTCGCTGAAGCGCGAGCGGAGGTGCTCGCGCGTATAGGGGTGAGTTCCCTCGTCATGCGGGTAGTCGCTGCCCCACATGAACCGGTCGATGCCGATCTGGTGGCGAGCGGCGACGTCTTCCGCTCGGGGCTGGCTGACGCCCATCCACACGTTCTGGTGGAAGTACTCGGTGGCCGAACGCGGCAGCTCCTGATCCGCGCCGTAGCGCATCTCGCCGATGGCGCCGGTGCGCGTGCCCTCGATCGCGAAGTCGAGCTGCGCGAGCAGCGGCGGGACCCACGCGCACCCCGACTCGGTCATGACGAACCGCAGGCGCGGGAAGCGCTCGAACACTCCGGAGAGGATCATCTGCACGAGCGGTCGCTGCGTGTAGAAGACCACCTCGTTGATGTAGAGCAGCATCGAGATCTTGTACGGGCCGTAGTCGGGGTTGCCGGTCCCACTGTGCACGTTCACGGGGATCTCGAGGTCCTGGCACAGCGCCCACAGCGGGTCGTAGATCGGGTCGTAGAGCGGCTTCACCCACTTCACGTCGGGCGCGATGTTCGGGAGCAGGACGCCGCCGCGCAATCCGTGGTCCTTGATCCATCGCACGTCCTCCATCGCGTCGTCGACGTCGTTGAGGAAGATCTGTCCCACGCCCGCGCGCCGCTCCGGGAACTCTCCGCACCAGTCGACCAGCCACCGGTTGTGCGCCTGCACGCCGGCGCGGCGGTGGCGGTACTCCTCCGGCGTCGGGGGCTTCGCGAACAGCACGAAGCTCGGGAAGAACGGGGGGACGGTGTTGGGGAAGACGACTTCGGCCACGATCCCGTCGGCCTCCTGCTGGGAGTTCCGCATGTCGTTGTCCCAGTTGCGCAGACGCCGGTTGTCGCCAAGGTCCTTGTAGGGGTTCTTGTACTTCCCCCGCCAGGCGTCGAACTCGTCTCGCAGCGCCGGATCGAGGTACTCGCGGTAGGCGGCGTGGGACCCGCCGGCGTGGCAGTCCGCCGAGATGATCGTGTAGCGCTCGTCGGCCTCGGTGGCAGTCATCGTGGGTCCCCCTGGTGGCTCGTCGTCTGAACCTTAGAACTAGAACACGTTCTAGTTCCAGCGGTGGCGGATGCCGGAATGGGCCGGACGACCCATCCTCCGGGACCCGATCGCTGCCGATCAACAACGCGACGTCGCTGCGATCCAGAAGGGGGACTGCATGGGACGCTTCCGGAACTTCGAGACGGCCGCCGGGCAGGCGTCCCTGCTCTTCATCGCAGCGGGCGCGCTCGGGCTGTTGGGCGAGCTGGTCCCGAACGCGGCGCACGTCCCCGGCACCCGCGTCGTCAACGTGCTCTCGATCTGCCTCGGCCTCGCGATCCTGGTGCCGCCATGGGAGCGCTGGGATCGTCGCGCCACCGTCATCCTCGTGCCGGCCGCCTTCGCGCTGATCGTGGGCGGTCGCTGGTTCGACAACACCGGGGTGGGCTCGCTGTACGCGCTCTGGTTCGTGCTCGTGTTCGGATGGGTCGGGACATGGCATCCGGCGCGCACCTCGCTGTGGCTCACGCCGGTTGCGGCGCTCGCCTACGTCATCCCCTTCCTTCCCGGGAGTCCCGCCGAGTCACCAGAGTCGCTGGCGACCGTCGCGATCGCGATCCCGATCGCCGTCGTCCTTGCCGAGGTGCTCGCGGCGAAGACCGCTGCGATGGAGCGCGCGCAGTCCGGCCTCGAGGAGGCCGCAACGCTCCTGGAGCGAGCCAACGTCACCGACGATCTGACCGGACTCGGCAACCGTCGCCGCGCGAACACGCTGATCGACAGCATCAACCCTGGCGACACCTTGGTCCTGCTCGACCTCGACCACTTCAAGGCTGTCAACGACGCGTGGGGGCACGCGGCCGGAGACCAGGTCCTGATCGAGCTCGGCGCGTACCTCAGGGGCGCCGTGCGCGACGCAGACTGCGTCGCGCGCTTCGGTGGTGAGGAGTTCCTCATCGTGCTCCGCGACGCTGGACAGGATCCCACTGCGATCATCGAGCGACTGCTCGCCGGGTGGCGGGTCAGCGGGTGCGGCGTGACGCTCAGCGCCGGTGCAGCGCTGCACGTCGACGGCTGCGGGCCCGCGGCGACGCTCAAGCGGGCCGACGCGCTGCTCTACCAGGCCAAGGCCGAGGGGCGCGACCGGCTCGCGACGGAGTCCCGCATCGCGATCGCCGATCTCACCGCGTAGCGGCCGCGCGCCGCGCAGGCACCAGCGTGCTCAGCTGCGGCGCCAGTGCTCGGTGAGGATCTGGGCGCAGCGCTGCGGCTGCTCGAGCATCCAGAAGTGGCCGGTGCCGGGGAGCTCGACGATGTCGGCGCCCGTGCGAGTGGCGAGCCGCTGCGCACGGTCCGGGTTGCGGAACGGATCCTCCATCGAGGAGATCACGAGGCCCGATCCTCGGATCGCGTCGATGCCCGGACCCCACTCGGTGCCGATGTCGACCGCCGACCGGTACAGGGCGAGGATGGCGCGGCCCATCGTGGCATCGAGGGCGGCGGCCATCGCGGGCGCGTCGGCTTCAGGCACCCCGGCGGCGTTGAGGAGGGCCGCGCGATCCGCCGGGGTCGCGCCGACCATGCCGTCGATCAGGGCTTCGCCGTCGCCCGGGGTCTGCCACACCCGAGCCGTGTCGTGCCAGCGGAAGTCCTCGCCGAGGTCGCCCATGTCGGTCGCCCAGGTTCGGACGTTGGCGGGCTGATCCGCGAGGACTCGCAGCGCGAGGAGGGCGCCCCAGTCGTGCACGACGAGGTCGACCTCGTCGAAGGCGGTGAGCTCGTCGGCGAGCCATGCCGCGTAGGTGTGCATCGTGGCGTCGAAGCCGTCGGGCAAGGGACATCCGAAGCCGGGCATCTGCAGCAGCGCGACGTCGTCACGCTCGAGATGCGAGACGAGCGGCGCCCAGACGCTCGGGGTCTCAGGGACACCGTGGACGAAGACAGCGGTCATGGAGCGTGACCCTATGGCGTGGAGGATGAGACCGCTGGCGTGCCCGGCTGGCATCCTTCCCCGGTGGTCGACGACGGTGATCGCGCGAAGGAGCTCCTGGCGGCCACCGAGCTGCTCGAGGCGATCGCGGGCGATCGCTCCTTGCTCGACGGCTTGACTGCGGAGGAGCGGATCCGCTTCCTGAACGCGGCCGGCGACGTGTACGCGCCCGACGTCGAGGCACGACGACGCCAGACCAAGGCGCGACGTCGTCAGGAGAAGGCCGACAAGGTGCGGCGTGACGAGGACCTGCTCACCGAGACGGGGATCCGCCAGCTGCGAGCTCGCCCCGTGTTCGTGACCCCGAACGTCTTCGTTCCCGACGACGTTGCGCGGGACACCGTGGACGACGAGGCAGTGGCCCGCGGCCTCGGCGAGGAGCGGCACTGCTACGTCTGCAAGGCGCACTTCACCGAGGTGCACCACTTCTACGACCAGATGTGCTCTGCGTGCGCTGCGCTCAACTTCGCGAAGCGCACAGAGTCGGCCGACCTGAGTGGGCGTGTCGCACTTCTCACCGGCGGTCGCGTGAAGATCGGATACCAAGCCGGTGTGAAGCTCCTGCGCGCCGGTGCCTCACTGGTGGTCACCACGCGCTTCCCGCGTGATGCGGCGGTCCGCTACTCGTCTGAGCCGGACGCCGAGGACTGGCTCGACCGCCTCGAGATCTTCGGGCTCGACCTGCGACACACGCCGAGCGTGGAGGCGCTCTGCCACCATCTCAGCGTCACCAGGGATCGGCTCGACTTCATCGTGAACAACGCGTGCCAGACGGTGCGCCGTCCGCCCGACTTCTACCGTCACATGCTCGAGGTGGAGACCGCGGCCATGGCGGAGATGCCCGAGCGCTTCCGTCGGCTGATCGGAGCCGTCGATGGCTTGCGGGCGGCCGAGCTGATCGACGGTCCCCAGCGCGCGCTCGCCACAACCCCTGACGAGGCCACATCTGCTCGCCTCTCCCAGGTCGAGCTGCTTCCGGAGGACGCCGCCGGCCAGGGTCACCTGTTCCCTGCGGGGCGACTCGACCAGGACCTGCAGCAGATCGACCTGCGCGGTCGCAACTCCTGGCGGCTCACGCTCGCGGAGGTGAGCTCGGTGGAGCTCCTCGAGACGCAGCTCGTCAACGCCGTCGCACCGTTCGTGCTCAACGCGCGGCTCAAGCCGCTGCTGCTACGCACCCCCGAGCGCGACAAGCACATCGTGAACGTGTCGGCCGTGGAGGGGCAGTTCTACCGTCGCTTCAAGACGACGAGGCACCCGCACACGAACATGGCCAAGGCGGCGCTGAACATGATGACGCGCACCTCCGCCGCCGACTATCACGCCGACGGGATCCACATGAACAGCGTCGACACCGGTTGGGTCAGCGACGAGGACCCGGTGCACCTGGCTGCGCAGAAGCGCGCCGAGCACCGGTTCCATCCGCCGCTCGACATCGTCGACGGCGCGGCGCGGATCGTCGATCCGATCATCGACGGCTTCAACACGGGGAACCACGTGTGGGGCCAGTTCTTGAAGGACTACAAACCGACGGACTGGTGATGCCGACCGGTGCCTAGCATGCCGTCGATGACCGGCCTCGGTGAGCGCGCGCGACAGTTTCTCGACCTCCACGTGCCGGGCACGCCGCTGCTCATGCCGAACCCGTGGGACGCGGGCTCGGCCCGGCTGCTCGCGTCGCTCGGGTTCCGAGCGCTCGCCACCACCAGCAGTGGCCACGCTTCGACGCTCGGCCGCCTCGACGGCGAGGTGTCGCGCGACGAAGCGCTGACGCACGCGGCTGCCGTGGTCGCCGCTGTCGACATCCCCGTGTCAGCCGATCTCGAGAACGGCTTCGCCGACGACCCCGCGGGGGTGGTCGAGACCGTTCGGCGGGCGGCGGCGTCGGGGCTCGCCGGCTGCTCGATCGAAGACTCAACGCAGCGTGCAGACGATCCGATCTACGACCTCGGGCTTGCGGTCGAGCGGGTGTCGGCGGCGGTCGAGGCCGCACGCGCCACCGACGAGGGGATCGTGCTCACGGCTCGCGCCGAGAACCTCCTCCATGGCCTCGACCTCGGGGACACGATCGTTCGACTCCAGGCCTACGAGGCCGCAGGCGCAGACGTGGTGTTCGCGCCCGGGCTGCGCACGATCGAGGACGTGCGAGCGGTGATCTCGTCGGTCGGCGTGCCCGTCAACGTCCTTGCGCTCCCGGGCAGCCCCAGCGTGGCTGCGCTCGCCGACGCCGGCGTTGCGAGGATCTCCGTCGGCGGGGGGTTCGCCTACGCCGCCATGGGTGGGGTGGTCGAGGCTGCGCGGGAGCTCTTGGAGCACGGCACGTATGGCTTCTTGGCCGGCGCGGACATCGGCCGCAGGGCGTTCAGGGCGGCCGTCACGCGGGCGGAATAGTTGCGCATGCAAGTATGTTGGGGAGTGCGACGCACCATCTGAGGAGCAGCCATGCCGGTCACCCGCCTGAACCATGCCGTGCTCTACGTGCGCGACCTCGAGCGCACGCGCGAGTTCTACGAGAGCGTGCTCGGCTTCGAGACGCTGATCTGGATGCCAGGGCAGGGGGCCTTCTTCCAGGCGCCCGGGTCGACCAACGATCACGACCTCGGCGTGTTCCAGATCGGCTCAGACGCCGCGCCGAGCGGTGCAGGTCGCACGACCGTCGGGCTCTACCACCTCGCCTGGGAGGTCGACACGCTGCGCGAGCTCGAGCGGATCGGCGGTGTGCTCCAGGACCGCGGAGCGCTCGTCGGGGCGTCCGACCACGTCACCACGAAGTCGCTGTACGCCCGTGATCACGACGGGATCGAGTTCGAGGTGTGCTGGATCCTCCCCGCGAGCGTCGTCACCCCAGAGCTCACCGCCGAGGCACGCGAAGACCCGCGCCCTCGCCACCTCGACCTCGAGGCAGAGAAGGCCCGCTATGGCGCCGACACCAAGGGCGGCATCGGCATCTCCATCCCCGCGACGACCTGACCCCCTGACGCCCGACCGACTTGCGTCGGGCGGTGACCCGTCGGCAAACCTGTCGCATGACGATCACCGCTCCCCGCTACGAGGGACGTGTCGCCGTGGGTGGCGGCCGCTACTTCGGCGTCGCCGAGTTCGGCCCGCCGACCTCCGAGCAGTCGATCGTGTGGTTCCACGGCACGCCCGGAGCGCGCCGGCAGGTACCCGAGGCGGCTCGGCGCATCGCCGACGAGCGCGGCGTTCGCATCATCGGCATCGATCGACCGGGCGTCGGTCTGTCGACGCCGCACCTGTACCACCAGCTCCTCGACGTGACCGTCGACCTCGAGATCGCCCTCGGGCGGCTCGGGATCGGGCGCTTCTCGACCGTGGGCCTGTCGGGCGGCGCGCCATACGCGCTCGCCGCCGCCCACGCGTTCGCGGACAGGGTCCCGACCGTCGGCATCCTCGGCGGGGTCGTGCCGAGCGGTGGTGAGGAGGGCGCCGGCGGCGGGCTCGTCAGCCTTGCCACCCGCTTCAAGCCGCTGCTGCCGCTGCTCAGCGAGCCGATCGGCTCGCTGCTCACGACCGTCGTCCGAGTGGCGCGGCCGGTCGCGTCGCCGGCACTCGACCTGTACGCGCGGTTCTCGCCGCCCGGAGATCGCGCAGTGCTCGCGCAGCCGGAGAACAAGGAGATGTTCCTCGACGACCTGATCAACAGCGGCCGCCACAGCATGCGAGCCGTGGCGTACGACGCGATCCTCTTCACCCGGCACTGGGGATTCCACGTGCGCGACCTGCGCGTGCCCGTCACCTGGTGGCAGGGCGACGAGGACAACATCGTCCCGCTGGCCCACGCGGAGCACATCGTCGGGCTCATCCCGGGCGCCGAGCTGCGCGTCCGCGTGGGTGACGGCCACCTCGGTGGCCTCGGCATCGCGGCGGAGGTCTGCGACACCGTGCTCGCCTGGTAGCCCGAACGCGAAGCGAGGCAGCCACCGGGGGTGGCTGCCTCGCCGCTCAGCGGTCGTGCGAGGACCGGTGAGCTGCTGGGTCGTCAGCTCGTCTGCACCACGACCTTGTGGTGGTGACGCAGGCCGAGCAGGACGAGGACCAGCATCACGGCAGCGGCTGCGAACGCCGCCATCGCCGCGTAGCCAGCGATCCGGCCGACTGTGTCCCACGCGTAGGTGGTGAGCAGCAGACCGCGGAGGGTCTCACCCGTGAACAGTGAGGTGCGCTGTCCCTTGATGGCGTCGACCTTGGCCTGGAGCTCGGCGATCGTCGCTTCGCTGGCACCGTCGGCCTTGGCCTTCGTCACCGCGTCCTGTGCGGCGAACTGGGGGCCACCGAGGTCGGCGTAGGTCTTGCCGTCGGCGATGCCCGCCAGGTGACCGTTGATGAAGCTGGCGTAGGCCTCGGCCTCCTTGCCGGTGTCGACCTTCTGGTCGGCGTACTTCACGAGGTCGTCCCGGCCCTCCTCGGTGAGGGCGGCTGCTGGCGGGAACTTGATGTTCTGGGAGGCGAGCTCGTCATGGACGTAGTCCTTGGCGAAGTTGCTCCCCCAGGTGAGCAGCGATGCCGCGACGACCAACGCCGCAGTGAGCACGGCGCCGAACGAGATGAGCACGCTGTCGATGGTCCGCCGCTTGAGTGCGACGACCGGTTGGTCTTGTGCGACGAAGCGCGCACCCGTTGGCGGGCTCGCCTCGTGCGGGGTGATGGTTGTCATGGTCAGGCTCCTTGGCCGCTTCGGATGTGGATCTGAACTCTGATCTCACGGTACGAAGCGACCAGGCCTGGCCGCAGGTGCCGAAGGTCCCGAGGGTGGGGGACTTCGGTTGTGGATCGTGCCTACGCGGCGGACTTCTCGAGGATGTGCACGCCGCAGGCCGACCCGAGGCCGATCACGTGGGCCAACCCCACCTTGGCGCCCTCGATCTGGCGGTTCCCGGCCTCCCCACGCAGGTGGTGGCACACCTCCCAGATGTTGGCGATGCCGGTGGCCGCGATCGGGTGGCCCTTCGACTGCAGGCCGCCCGACACGTTCACGGGCGTCTTGCCGTCACGCCAGGTGGCGCCGCTGTTGAAGAAGTCCACCGCGCCGCCCTGGTCGCACAGCTGGAGGTTGTCGTAGTGGACGAGCTCGGCGGTGGCGAAGCAGTCGTGGAGCTCGACGAGGTCGAGGTCGGCGGGCGAGACGCCGGCCTGCTCGTACGCCTGGGTGGAGGCCATGCGGGTGAGCGTGTTCACGTCGGGGAGGATCTGGCAGCTCTCCTGCCACGGGTCGCTCGTGAGGACCGACGCCGACACCTTCACCGCTCGCCGCTGCTGCTCGAGCGAGAGCGTCTTGAGCTTGGCCCCCGACACGACGACCGCTGCCGCGGCGCCGTCGCAGTTGGCTGAGCACATCGGTCGTGTGTTCGGGTAGGCGATCATCATGTCGCCCATGATCTCTTCGAGCGTCATCTTCTTCGTGTACGCCGCGAGTGGGTTGAGCGTGGAGTGCGAGTGGTTCTTCTCGCTGATCTTGGCGAAGAGCTCAAAGCTCGTGCCGCCGTACTTGTGGCCGTACTCCATGCCGATCTGCGCGAACACGCCGGGCATGTTCTGGGTGCCGATGCGCCCGTCGACGGTCGTGACGGCGCCGTAGCGGCCGCGTGGCTCGAAGGTCTTCTTGTCGGACTTCGGACCGCCCGCGCCGAGCAACCCGGCGCCAGACAGCTTCTCGACACCGACGGCGAGCCCCATGTCGCACTCGCCCGCCTTGACGGCCATGATCACCGTCCGGAGCGCGGTGGCGCCGGTGGCGCACGCGTTCGCGACGTTGTACACGGGGATGCCGGTCTGGCCGATCTGCTTCTGCAGCTGTTGGCCGATGCCCGCGGCCGCCTCCATGAGGTTGCCCGCGGCCAGGACGCCCATGTCCTTCATCGTGACGCCACCGTCGGCGAGCGCAGCGAGCGCGGCCTCCGCGGCGAGGTCGACCGTGTCCTTGTCGGGGTGCTTGCCGAACTTCGTCATGTTGATCCCGAGGATCCAGATGTCGTCAGCCACTGTTCGTCTCCTTGCTCCGGGCGTCGCTGCGCTCCTGCCTCCGCACGTGCGGCTCGGGCGCAGTTCCGCGAGCCCTCGCCGCTGGTGCGGGGAGGGTGTCCTGCCTGCTAGTTCTCGATGGGTTCGAACCCGAAGCCGATGGCCTCGGTGCCTTCGTCGTCGGTGCCGATCACCTGGGTGGTCAGCCGGACCTTCATCCCGAGCGTCACGTGCTCAGGGTCGGGGGAGGTGTTGATGACGTTGCCGCGCACGCTCGTGCCGTCGCAGTCGATCACGCCGGCCACGAACGGCACCGGCACGCCAGGCGACGCGAACGCGACGATCGTGAACGCCTTGAGCTCGCCGGTGGTGGCGATGTCGACCTGCCTGAAGTCCGTCCCCGAGCACGACGCGCACGCGTTGCGCCGGTCGAAGAACCGGGCGCCGCAGGACGTGCACTCGTTGGCGACCAGGTGTGGCTCGTCGCCGAGCACCAAGTAGTCGACGATCGGAACTGCTGTGGCCATCGGGCCCCCCTCTTCGCGTCGAACGATTCTGCCCGAATCGCTAGCAGGTCGCACTCGCCGTGCAGAAATCTGCGGCCGTCGGTCAGACGGTCACCAGCGGATCACGCGAATGCCGCGTCGACGAACCGACGGAAGCCGTCTTGGTCGAACGCCACTCGCATGCCGCCCTCGTCCTTTTCGATGTCGAGCGACGGGCAGAAGAAGTCTCCGCCCGAGGTGAAGAAGTGGGGCGAGCCGATGACGCCGCGTGCCCGGCCCTCCTCGAGGTCCGCCTCGATCGACGCATCGTCGCCCTCACTGGGGGCCGGCACGCCGATGTCCGCCCGCAGCCGGTCGAGCACCGTCGGGTCAGCGATGTCGAGGCCCTGCTCGAAGAGCGCGTCGCGCACGGCGAGGCTGAACGCCTCACCCTGCTCCAGTCCGACGCGGTAGGCGGCGGCCGCCGAGGCCATCGCCGAGCGAGTGGTGGCGGGGAAGGCCTGGGCGCTGAAGCCGGCGAACAGGCTCGGCGCCGGGCCCGCGCGGAGCGCGTCGATCTCTGGAGCCAGGAACTGTCCGGTGAGCGGCTCGCCGTTCACGAGCTCGAGCGACCACGCCCGCACCCTGAGGACCGGTACCGCGGTACTGCGCTCGGAGCGGAGCGCCGCGAACGACCGCAGACCGACATGGGTGAACGGGCACCCGACGTCGGCGAACACCTCGATCTGCTGCATCGCCCCTGTCTACTGCGGCGCTCAGCCGGGGAGGGTCAGCGACAGCAATGGGATCGAGATCAGCGCGAGGAGCAGTCCCACGCCGACGACCGTCGTCGCGAGCTCCTCGTCGAGACCCGCTCGGGCGGCCACCACACCGGCGGTGACCATCGGCGGCATCCCTGCCTCGAGCACCGACGCGCGCCATGCGGGGTCGCGCGTGCCGCCGACGACGATGGCCGTGGCGAGCACCGTGAGCGGCAGCACGACCATCTTGGTGCCGAGACACCACATCGCGGCCTGGCGACCGTGTGCCGACGCGGCGACGCGGAAGCGCAGGCCGAGCGCGAGCATCGCGAGCGGCGAGACCATCCGGCCGACGTCGCCGAGCGCGTCGTCGAGCCCCACCGGCAACGCTGCCGCCCGGAGCCCGAAGCTGAGCACGACCGCGATGAACGGTGGAAAGCGGATCAGTCGGTCGACCACGGGTCGCCAGCCGGTGTCGCCGTGACCGAAGCGCGCGGCGATGAACGACCCGTAGACGGCCAGCCCGAAGAACGAGCCGAGCTGGTCGAAGGCGAGCGCGCGAGCGAGCTCCGGCTTGCCGAGGAGCGACTCGACCATCGGCAAGCCGAGGAAGGTCGTGTTGCCCAGCGCGGTGACGAGCAGGAGGGCGCCGACGGTGGGTCGACCCCAGCCGAAGCGGCGCGCGCCGACGAGCACCGAGCCCGCCGCGAGCGCCACGCACGCCCATGCCGCAAGCACGGGCACCACGAGATCCGCGCCGATCGTCAGGTCCGGGAGCTTCGCGAGGATGAGTGCCGGGAGCGTGATCCACAGCACGCCGTGGTCGAGCCACGGCACGAGCGCGACCGACCCGGGCACGAGTCGTCGGGCGACGAGGCCGACCGCGAAGCAGCCGAGGACGAGCGTGAGCACCGGCGGGCGACTACCAGCCCGTGAAGTCGGGACTGCGCCGCTCGCCGAACGCGGCGATGCCCTCCGCCATGTCCGAGGTGGCGGTCACGAGCTCCTGCGCGTAGGCCTCCTCCTCGAAGGCGGTGTGCCGTCCCGACTCGTGGCTGCGGTTGACGAGCCACTTCGTCATCGCGATGGCCTTCGTGGGTCCGCTCGCCACGCGCGCCGCCAGCGCGTCGACCGACGTCGTGAGCTCAGCCGCGGGGACGACCCGGTTGGCGATGCCCCATCGCTCGCAGTCGGCGGCCGACAGCTCGTCGCCCAGGAACATCAGCTCCTTCGCGCGCTGTGGGCCGACGATCCGGGGGAGCAGGTAGCACCCACCCGCGTCGGGGATGATGCCCCGCTTCACGAACACCTCGATGAGCCGAGCGGTGTCGGCCATCACCACGAGGTCGCAGGCGAGCACCAGGTTGGCGCCGCCGCCCGCAGCGGTGCCGTTGACCGCAGCGATGACTGGCTTCTCGCAGTCGAGGATCGACGCGACGAGGCGCTGCCAGCCGCGCCGCACGAGTCGCGACACGTCGCCGAGCGCGCGTGCCGGGGCGCCCTCGGGCCTTGGCGGCTCGGGCTTCTGCGCGCCTCCGAGGCCGGCACCGGTGCAGAAGTGTCGCTCGCCGGCGCCCGTGAGCACGATTGTGCGCACGCCCAGTGTCGCCGACAGCTCCTCGAACGTGTCGGCGAGGTGGTCGCGCATCTCGGCGGTGAGGGAGTTCCCGGCGTCCGGCCGGTTGATGGTGACGTGTGCGACGCCGCTGGCGACGGTGGTCCGGATCAGCTCGGTGACAGCGACGTCGTCAGGCATGGCGCCTCACCGTAGTTGCCACCTCGCTGAGGAGATGCGCCGACGGGGAGGCCGCCGGACTCCTTCGTGGCCAAGTAGTGGCACTGCGCTGCCGGTCGCCTCGCCGATCGGCTCGGCTCGTTAGACCGGGAAGGGGGAGCGGCCGCCACTCGCTCGCTCGGCGGCCGCGTGGAGATCGTCCCGGAAGTCGGGATGCGCGATGGCTGCGAGCGCCTGGCCACGCTGGTGCACCGTCTTGCCCGAGAGCTCCGCGGCGCCGTACTCGGTGACGATCACGTCGACCTGGTGGCGCGGTGTCGTGATCACCGCGCCGGGTCCGAACCACGGCACGATCCTCGAGCGGGTCTCACCTCCGCGGGTGATCGTGGAGGGAAGGCAGAGAAGCGATCGGTCGGTGAGATCGAGCGCGGGCCCCGACACGAAGTCCTCGTGGCCCCCGATGCCCGAGTACTGCACGCCGTCGATCGTGTCGGCCACCACCTGGCCGTGGATGTCGACGGCCATGGCCGCGTTGATCGTCACCATGGTGCGGTTGCGCGCGATCGCGTCGGGCGAGTTGACGAGATCGACCGGCAGGAACGCAACCTCTCGGTTCTCGTGCAGCCAGTCGTAGAGCTCGCGAGATCCCGCGGCGAAGGTGGACACGGACACCCCGTCGTACACGCCCTTGCTGTTCGTGACCTTGCCAGCTTGGTGGAGACGCATGAGGCCGGTGGTGAACATCTCGGAGTGGATGCCGTAGTCGCCGCCGTCGCCCTCGGCGAGGAGCGCCGCGACCGTGGAGGGCACCGCGCCGATGCCCGTCTGCAAGGTGGCGCCGTCGGTCACGAACGCGCGCACGTGCGCTGCAATCGCTCGGTCCACGTCGGTCGGCGGCGGGTCAGCGGTCACGATCGGCTCGCGATCGCTTTCGACCAGGACATCGATCTCGTCGAGGTGGAGTGCGTGGCGGTGCTCGCCGACGCCGAGCGTCCGTGGGAACGCCTCGCTCACCTCCACCATGAGCAGCCGGTCCGGATCCGCGCCCGCGGCGTGCAGCTGACGAACCGTCGCGCCCGCGTGCAGCGAGAGGCTGCACCAGCCGTCCGCGTCCGGCGGTGCCGCGGCCGTGATCATCACGCGCGGCGGGTCTGCGTCGAGGATCGGCTCGAACCGACGGAAGTCCGCCGGCGCGAAGCCGATGTTGGCGCCGCTGTCGCGCAGCAACCGCTCGAGCGGCCCGTAGAAGCCGCTGAGGTAGTGCACGTTGGGATGGGAGAACAGCTCGGTGAGGACCGTGAGCAGCGCCCCGCCGATGCGGAGGTCCTCCCAGTCGGTGCGTCGCCCAAGCGCGTCCAGCAGCGCGGGCGGCTGCCCCGGTCCGAGCGGCATCGCCATCGAGTCGACCGCTCGCACCCGCGCCGCGGCGTCGGGCGCGCTGAGTCGCTCTGTCATCGCCCCTCCAGTCGGGGCGCAAGGCGTGCGACGAGGTCGACGACCTCGCGGGCGCACGCGGCGAACTGCTCCTCGTCCCCGCCGCCAGGGTCGACGACCTCCTCCCACGCCTCGAGCTCCACGTTGCCGAGGTCGAGGCCCGCAACGCGCTCGGCCAGCGGGGCGGGCTGCTCTGGTAGGTCACGGGCCAGCCGTCGCAGCGTCGCGGTGCGCCCGGCGGCTTCAGGGTGCACGCGGCGCACCCACTGCACGTGCTCCGGGGCCAGCGCGATCACCAGGGCAGCATGGCCGAGGTCAGCTGCCTCTGCTTGCTTGCTCCGGTGCGGCGGCACGGGGAGCCCAACGCGTTCCAGGGCGGCCTTCGTCCGTCGGCTCATCGGCTGGCCCTCGACCACCAGCGTCCCGGCGGTGCTGACCTGCCAGTCGGGGAGGTGGGCGGACAGCGCGGCCCCGGCCATCACCGAGCGCGCCGCGTTCCCCGTGCACAGGAACACGATCGGTGTCAGGTGCGCGGTCACGGGCTCATCCCCACCGCAGGCGCGCCCGGATCGGCAGGTGGTCGGATCCGAGGTCGGGCCCGACGGAGCCCTCGAGGACCTGCACCGATGGCGTGACCAGGACGTGGTCGATCTGGCTGTGTGGTCGCCGCGCGGGCCAGGTCTTGCCGCGCACCTCGCGGCGCCAGCCGCGCGGCATCATGCGGTCGATCGTCCAGCCCCACATGTTCATGTCGCCCGCGAACACCGCCGGCTCCGTGACCGGCGGGAGCGTGCGTCGGAGCCCACGCGTGCTGAGGTGCGCGCCGTACTCGAGGTGTGGCAGGTGCGTGCCGCGCACGTGCAGCGGCGCCCCCTCCACCTCGATCTCGAACGCGAGGACCGCTCGGTCCGAGTGGTCGAACCACAGGTGCGGGAGCGGGTGCACGCGCGCGTCGCGCACTGGGTGTCGTGAGAGGCCGACGAGGTGCCACCCACCGTCGCCGTCGCGAAGGCCTGCGCTCGCGGGGGAGAGCACGCGTGGGACCGGTTCGACGATCGCGCGCGCGAGGTCGACGTCGCAGGCCACGACCATGCCGAGCGCGTCGGCGACGCGCTGATGGTCGGCCCGATCTCGGTCAGGGGCCCATGACTCCTGGAGGATCAGCACGTCGGCATCGAGCCTGCGGCACGCCTCGACCACGTCGAAGGGCGGGTACCCCGCCCGGTGCGGACCGTGTCCCCAGTGGACGTTGTACGAGGCGATCGTGGCTTCAGGCACGGGTCACCCTGGATGGCTCGCCATCCACGCTGCCGCTTGCTCGCCGAGGGGGGTCGATGGTGGTCCGCCGACGAAGGGCCACAGCTCCTCGGAGATGCGGCGCCAGTTGGCGGTGGCTCGAAGCTGACCGAAGATCGCGTAGAGGCCCAGGTTGATCCGCTGGATGATGACGAATGCGGGCGGCACGTTCGCGGCGCGCAGGATCTCCGCGTGGTCGCCGCCGTAGTCGAAGAAGCGCCGCACCGTCTCGGAGGCGTACTCGGGGGTGATGGTGCCGACCTCGTCGCGCAGCACGAAGTCGTAGAAGTGACCGAAGTAGTCCATCACCTCTTCGTTCGTGAACGAGCTACCGGGCGTGAGCATGCCGATGCTCTCGATCAGCCGTCGATACTCGGCGATGTCCTGGTCGATGACCATGGCCTTCAGCATGTCGGCGATCACGTCCACCTCGGCGGTGTCGAAGCGCTTCACGAGGCCGAAGTCGAGGAACGTCACCTGACCGCCCGGGCGGAAGAGGTAGTTGCCCGGGTGCGGGTCGCCGTTGAAGGCGTGAAGCCGGTACAAGCTGCCGAAGACGAATCGGAAGATCGCCTCCGCGGCGAGGTCCCGCTCCTCCTGGCTCCAGGTCTCCAGGACCTCGAAGCGCACACCCTCGGCCAGCTCGGTCGTGAGCACGCGCTCGGTCGACAGCTCCGACACGACCTCCGGGATGTGGATGAAGGGATGGCCCCGATAGAAGTCTGCGAAGAGGCGCTGGTTGTCGGCCTCGACGACGTAGTCGAGCTCCTCGATGAGACGCTCCCGGAGCTCCTCGACGAGCGGCGCCGGCTCGAGACCGGGCAGCATCATGCCCATCGCGCCGAACAGCATCCCCGCGTTGTCGAGGTCGGCACGGATCGCGTCGCCCACCCCGGGGTACTGCACCTTCACCGCGACCGCACGACCGTCCCGGGTCAGCGCGCGGTGGACCTGGCCGATCGACGCGGCCGCGATCGGTGCCGCATCCCATTCGGCGAACACCTGGTCGGGCGGCGCCCCCAGCTCCTCGGTCACGACCCGCGCGGCCAGCTCCGCGCTCATGGGCGGGGCGTTGGCCTGGAGCTCGGCGAGGGCCGCGCGGACGTGCTCGGGCATGCCCTGGTCGAGGTAGCTCGCCATCTGGCCGAGCTTCATCATCGCGCCCTTCATGTTCCCGAGCGCCTCGGTGATCGCTTCGGTCGTCTTGAGCTCGAACTGGTGGTCGAGGAAGACCTGGCGCTCGGCCGAGGCGAACGCACGGCGGGCGCGATGGAGTGCGTAGGCCCCGCCAGCCTTCGCGCCCATCGCCGCCATCGCGGCGTTCCGCTGCGCCCGCGTGGCCGTGTCGATCGGGGAGGTCCTCGCCGCCTCGGCGCGTCGGCGTGCCTCCTTCACCGCGAGCGCACCAGCAGCCGCCGCTGTGATCACGCCGAGGATCGTTGCGGCGGTGCGGGCTCGGGAGCGGGCCATCGGGCGAGCGTAGGCCGGGCCGTCCACCCGATCGGCATTAGCGTTCAAGGCCGATGAACGACCTCGACGCCCTGAACCTCGCCCTGCTCGTGTTCCGTTGTGCCGTCGGCGCGGTGATGCTCGCGCACGGGATCAACCACATCTTCGGCGGCGGCAAGATCGAGGGCACCGGTCGCTGGTTCGCGAGCCTCGGCATGAAGCCCGGGATCGTGCACGCCTGGCTGGCCAGCCTCACCGAGATCGGGGGCGGGTCGCTGCTCGTGCTCGGCTTGCTCACGCCGCTCGGCGGTGCGGCGGTCATCGGTGTGATGCTCGTCGCATGGATCACGAACCACCGAGGCAACGGCTTCTTCATCTTCCGCCCGGGTGAGGGCTGGGAGTACGTGATGACGCTGACGTTCGCCGGGCTTCTGCTCTCGGTGGTCGGCCCAGGTGAGTGGTCGCTCGACAACGCGCTCGACGTGTTCGAGCCCTACCCAGGCGCGCAGGGCCTCGCGATCGCCGCGGTCGCGGGCGCCGGCGGCGCGCTCGCGCTCCTCGCCGGCTTCTGGCGACCCCCCAGCAACCAACGTCTGTGAACCGCCACGTCCGCATACCGGCCGTATGGGTTCACAGACGTTGGTTGCTGGGGTTGATCAGGCGATGACGCGATCGGCGCGGAGCTGTGCGAGATCCTCGTCAGAGAGGCCGAGCTCCGCGGCGAGCACCTCATCGGTGTGCTCGCCGAGCCACGGCACACGGGTCTCGGGTCCTTGGGCGACCTGGGTCATCTTCACGGGGTTGCCTGGGATGAGCACCGGGTCGGCGACGCCGTCCGTGCGGGGCATCTCCACGAGCATGTTCCGGGCCACCACGTGCGCGTCGTGCACCACCTCGTCGTCGCGCAGGCACGGACCTGCGGCGATCCCCGCTGCCGACATCGCCTCGCAGGCCCCGAGGCGCGTCTTGCCCGCGGCCCATGCCTCGACCGCCGGCCTGATCACGTCGTCGAGGTGGTCGACCCAGCCCTGCCGCTGCGCGAACCGGTCGTCGGCGACCCAGCTCGGCTGACCGACGAGCGTCGCGAGCGCGGCGAACTGCGGCTCGCGGCCGACCTGGATGATGAACCAGCCGTCGTCGGCGCGAAACCCGTCCATGATGAGAGGTGCGACGTCGCCGCCGCGCAGGCCAAGCGACCAGAAGTTCGTGACGAGGTCGGTCATCGCGACCATCGCGTCGAGCATCGCGATGTCGACATGCTGGCCGAGACCGGTGGCGTCGCGGTGTCGCAGCGCGGCCAGCACGCCGATCACCGCGTAGAGGCCGGAGCCGATGTCGCCGAGTGCGCCGACCGGCGCGACGAGCGGGGGCGCGTCGCCGCGTCGCCGGAACTCGTAGATGCCCGACATGGCCTCGACGATGGGCGCGAACGCCGGCCACGCCTCGTACGGGGAGCGAGCCTCGCCCGGCGTTGCCGCGTTGCCGAAGCCCGACACCGACAGGTACACGACTGCGGGGTGCACCTGGGCGACGTCGGAGTAGCCGAGGCCGAGACGAGCCATCGCGCCCGCCTTGGAGTTCTCGGCCACCACGTCGAAGCGTGGCGCGAGCCGAAGCACGAGGTCGCGGCCCGCAGGTGACTTCAGGTCGATGCAGATGCTGCGCTTGCCGAGGTTGTTGCGCAGGAACGTCGCGCCGACGGAGCGACCCTGCGGGTCGGTCATGGCGGGTTGCGACCCGCGCCCGAGGTCTCCGCCGCTGGGGTGCTCGATCTTGACGACCTCGGCACCGAGCCGGGCGAGGAGCTGGGTGGCGTAGGGGAGCGCCTGCATCTGCTCGAGGGCGAGGACGCGGACGCCTTCGAGAGGCTTGCCGTTGGGCGCCGCATCGGCGTTGACGGTGTCTCCGAGGCGCACGTCCGGACCGTACGACAAATGTGACGACCCGTCAGAT
>JBQTHC010000080.1:0-8970 GCA_052390255.1 Microthrixaceae bacterium | reverse complement strand
GACCCAACACGATCGACCTGAAGGGTCACCGCGGCGCGGCGGTGCTCATCTGGATCGTCGACCGCGGCGACGCCCCCGGACGTGCGCCGGCGGAGATCCAAGAGGCGCAGCTCATCGGTCGCTGACGAGCGTCGCATGCGTCGAGGCCGCGGGATCGACCGGAGCCAGCACTAGCCTCGCCGCATCCGCCCCGAGCCCGACGACCAGGCCCTCGTGCGCGCCGCGCAGGCGGGCGACCGCGCCGCACTCGACACCGTCCTGCGCCGCCACCACGACCGGATCCACGCGATCTGCCGGCGCCTGGCGGGCAACGATGCGGACGCGCTCGATGCCACGCAGGAGGCGCTCATCGCGATCGTGCGCGGCATCGATCGGTTCGACGGGCGCGCCAGCTTCTCCACCTGGTCGTACCGCGTCGCCACGAACGCCTGCCTCGACGAGCTCCGGCGCCGCAAGCGCCGCCCCGCGCCCGGGCTGCCCGACGACCTCGGCGACGCCGCACTCGGGCGGGTGGGCGGCACTGCGGTGGGGATCGAGGGCCTCGGGGACCGCCTGGCGATCGATGCGGCGCTGGACCAGCTCCCCGAGGAGTTCCGCGTCGCGGTCGTGCTGCGCGACCTGTGCGACCTCGACTACGCGGAGATCGCCGAGACGCTCGGGATCCCGCCCGGCACCGTTCGGTCGCGGATCGCTCGGGGCAGGGCGCTGCTCGCCCAGCACCTCGAGGCCTGGAACCGGGACGACGCGACGGAGCGTCCAACCCAAGGCACGAGCGCCGCTCGTCCACCCAGCGGAACCACACCATGACCGATCATCACGATCCCCTCGACGAGCTCGCGTCGGCGCACCTCGACGGCATGACCACGCCGGAGGAGGCCGCCGCGGTGGCAGCCGACGCGTCCCTGTCGCAGCAGGTAGAGCGCCTCGCCGCGACGCGCGACCTGCTGCGCTCGACCGCACCCGCCGTCGATCCCGAACGGCGAGACGAAGCCATCGCGGCGGCGCTTGCTGCCTTCGACGAGGACGAGGCCCATCTCGGGTACGCGGTCCCCGCCGCGCCACCAGCGACCGTCATCGACCTTGCCCGGCGACGGCGCACCCGGCGCACCCTCCAGCTGGTCGGGGCGGCAGCGGCGGTCGCGCTCGTCGCGCTGGCGATCCCCTTCGTCGACCAGCGCGACTCGGGCTCGAAGGGGGGCAACGACGTGGCTGCACCGACGAACAAGGACATGGCCGCCACGGAAGCCGCCGACACAGCAGGCGGCGCGACGAGCACGCTTGCGCCCGGTGCGCCTCCGCCCGAGCTGGGCTCGTTCGACGACCTGCCGCTCCTCACCGAGGCGGTGCGCGACCAGCTCGACGCCGAGGGACCCACCGTGGCGCAGGCAGGCCCAGCACCGACACGCACCACGTCGTGCACCGAGGATCCGGCGCTGCAGCCCGTCGCGTACGTGGCCTTCGCCGAGCTCGGCGGTCGCGCCGTCGTGGTGGTCGTGCGCGACGAGCCCGACGGAGGCAGGTCCCTCGTCGTGCTCGACCGACAGAGCTGCGAGACGGTCAGCGCCGGGAGGTTGTGACCGGCGCGCCCCGGAGTCGTGCCCGCTCGATCGTGCGAGCGCCCGCCACCACGGCCGCGAGTGCCGCCGCCACCCAGGCCAGGCCCTTCATCGGCTCGACGCCTTCGGTCGAGTCGATCCAACCCGCCCAGGCGACCCCCCCGAAGGCAAGGGCCGCCGCGCCCAGCGCCACGACGGTCGACCGGTCGCGCCCGACGCCCACGACCACCTCGGCGACGGCGAGCCCGAACAGCGGGCCGGCGGCGAAGGGGAGCAGCCCGGTGAACTCGTACTCACCGAGGATCAGCGCGCCGACGATCGCGACGATCGCACCCCCACCCAGCCCCAGCACGGCTCGCAGCTTCGTCACGGCCCGCCACGGTACCGGCGGGAAGCGGACCGCCGCCGCGCACCCTCTATCCTCTCGCCCATGTCGTCTGGCCCCACCCCGCGCCACGCAGCCCAACCCGCGATCGGCATCACGCCCTCCGCGCCGAGCCTTGCCGACGACTGGCCCGCGCAGGCGGCCGACACGATCGAGCGCGTCGTCGGCACGGTGCGCGACCGCACCACCGGCGTCGCCATCACGGTCGCCCGCTGGGTGGTGTACGGCACCTTCGCCCTGGTGGTGGGCAGCGTCCTCGCGGTCCTCATGGCCATCGCGGCTGTGCGGTTCCTCGACGTGTACCTCCCCGATGCCTGGGTCGGCGAGGACCACACCTGGGTGGCCCACCTCATCGTCGGCGCGCTCTTCGCCGGGGCCGGCGGGGCCGCATGGTCGCGCCGCAGCGCGCCTGCGACGGACTGACGCGGAATAGGCGGCCCGCGCCTGCCGTTCCCACCTCCGACCACCGACTGGAGACCAGAATGAGCAGCCCCTCCGACGTCCGCGACGTCATCATCATCGGGTCCGGTCCAGCCGGGCTGACGGCCGCGGTCTACACCGCGCGGGCCAACCTGGCGCCGCTCGTGATCGAGGGCGAGCCGTCGTCCACCTCGGACCAGCCAGGCGGGCAGCTGATGCTCACCACCGACGTCGAGAACTTCCCTGGGTTCCCCGAGGGGATCATGGGTCCCGACCTCATGATGCGGTTCCGCGAGCAGGCGGTGCGCTTCGGTGCCGACATCCGCACCGAGAAGGTCAGCCGCGTCGACCTGTCCTCCCGCCCCTTCGACGTGTGGGTGGGCGACCCGGATGCGCCGCAGCCCACCTACCGGTCGCACGCGCTCATCCTGTCGACGGGCGCGCAGTCGATCATGCTCGGGTTGCCCGACGAGAGCCGCCTCATCGGCCACGGCGTGTCGACCTGCGCCACCTGCGACGGGTTCTTCTTCCGGGACCACGAGATCGCGGTCGTCGGCGGGGGCGACTCGGCGATCGAGGAGGCGACCTTCCTCACGAAGTTCGCGTCCAAGGTGACCCTGCTCGTGCGCCGTGACCAGCTCCGTGCCAGCAAGATCATGCAGGACCGCGCCTTCGCGAACCCGAAGATCGAGATCCGCTGGAACACCGTGGTCACCGAGATCGTCGGCGACACGAAGCTCGATCACCTCGTGGTGCAGGACGTGAAGTCCGGCGAGACGAGCGACCTCGCGGTGACGGGCCTGTTCGTGGCGATCGGACACCGTCCCAACACCGATCTCGTCAAGGGCCAGCTCGAGCTCGAGGACAACGGCTACCTGATCACGGGCCGCTGGGGCGGCGCCTCGACGACGAACGTCGAAGGCGTCTTCGCGTGCGGTGACGTCCAGGACCACACGTACCGACAGGCCATCACGGCGGCGGGGTCCGGGTGCCAGGCGGCGATCGACGCCGAGCGCTGGCTCGAAGCTCAGCACGGCTGACCCCTGCCCTTCCCTCCTTCCCCTAGCGTAATACGAACATATGTTCGGTCGAGGTGACGGGAATGCCAGCAGCGGACGACCGGTTGCATGTGCCGTACGAACCCCGCAGCGGGGCTGCGGGCCACTCACGAAGGACACGACGACATGCCGACCACCCTGACCGATGCCACCTTCGATGAGGAGATCGCCGGTGCGACCCGCCCGATCCTCGTCGACTTCTGGGCGGAGTGGTGTGGACCGTGCAAGATGATCGCCCCGATCCTCGAGCAGATCGCTGAGGAGCACGGCGGCCAGATCCAGATCGCGAAGCTCAACGTCGACGACAACCCGGACATCGCGCGTCGCTTCGAGGTGATGAGCATCCCCACCCTGATCGTCTTCGAGGACGGTCAGCCGGCGAAGCGGATGGTCGGCGCGAAGGGCAAGGGTCAGCTCCTGCAGGAGCTGAGCGACTTCATCGACTGACTTGTCGACCGCACCGGCAGCCGGTGCGACCCACCCTGCGAGGAACCGGTTCTCCACAAGGTTCCACACAGGTTGTGGACAACGTCAACCTCGTGTTGAACCACGGACCCTCGAGAACCCGTCGAGGGTCCGTGTCGCGTCAGGAGGCCGGCGTGCGGTCCTCGGTCATCGCGCGGTAGATCCGCTCGAGATCCTCGAGGCCCCCGAAGTCGATCACGACCTTCCCCTTGCCGTCCGCGGACGCCATCGAGATCGTGACCCGGGTCTGGAGGTGCTCGGCGAGGAGCTCCTCCAGCTCCAGCAGGCCCGGGGCCCGCAGCCGCTTGGGGGCGCGGGGCGCTGCGGTCGCCCCATCACCTGCGGCGGGCTCGTCCGCCTCGTCGGCCTCGTTGTGGGCGCGCACGGCCTCCTCGGCTTCACGGACCGACAGGCCTTTGGCAACGATCTCCTTCGCCAGCCGCTCCTGGAAGACCCGGTCGGGGGTCCCCAGCAGCGCCTTGGCGTGCCCCGCAGCAAGCTGGTTCTCCGCCACGAGGCGCTGGATCGACGGAGGGAGCTGGAAGAGGCGGAGCGTGTTGGCGACGCCCGAGCGGGACTTGCCCACCTTCTGGGCGACCTGTTCCTGCGTCAGGCTGAAGTCCTCGATCAGCTGTTGGTACGCAGCAGCCTCCTCGAGCGGGTTGAGGTCCTCTCGATGCAGGTTCTCGACGAGCGCCTGCTCGAGCGAGAGCACCTCGTCCACCGTGCGGACCACAACTGGGATCGACGGCAGCCCTGCACGCTTGGCCGCCCGCCAGCGGCGCTCCCCGGCGATCAGCTCGAAGCGGTCCTCCCCCACCTCACGCACGAGCACCGGCTGGAGCACGCCGAGCTCAGCGACCGAGGCCGTGAGCGACGCGAGCGACTCCTCGTCGAAGTAGCTCCGGGGCTGGTGGGGGTTGGGCGCGATCGCCTCGACCGGCACCTCTCGAAGGGCCGAGCCGGCCTCACCACCGATGTCCGTCGGGATCAGGGCCCCGAGTCCCCTACCGAGTCCGCTGCGGCGTGCCACCGCTCACCTCCCTGGCCAGCTCGCGATAGGCGATCGCCCCGCGAGAGCTTGCATCGAACGCGATGATCGGTTGGCCGAACGACGGCGCCTCGGACAGCCGGACGGTCCGCGGCACCACGTTGCGGCAGACCTTGGCCCCGAAGTGCTCCCGGACCTCGCTGACCACCTGATCCGCGAGCTTGGTGCGTGCGTCGTACATCACGAGGACGATGGCGCTGACCTCGAGCGCCGGGTTCAGGTTGCGCTGCACCAGGTTCACGTTGCGCAGGAGCTGACCCAGGCCTTCGAGCGCGTAGTACTAGCACTGGATCGGCACCACGACCTCGGTGGCCGCCGCGAGGCCGTTCACGGTCAGGAGCCCGAGCGACGGCGGGCAGTCGATCAGCACGAAGTCGTAGTCGTCGCGCACATCGTCCAGCGCTCGCTTGAGGCGCAGCTCGCGGCTGAAGGCTGGTACGAGCTCGATCTCGGCTCCGGCCAGGTCGAGGGAGGAGGGGGCGCAGAACAGGTTGCGGACCGAGGTCGCCTCGACGCAGTCCTCGATCGGGAGGTCATGCAGGATCACGTCGTACATCGAGCCCTGGAGGTCCCGGATGTTGATCCCGAGGCCGGTGCTCGCATTGCCCTGCGGGTCGAGATCGACGACGAGCACCCGGTACCCGAGATCGGCCAGGCAGGCCCCGAGGTTCACGGCCGTGGTGGTCTTGCCGACGCCGCCCTTCTGGTTGGCGACCGCCATCACCCGCGGAAGGGGCCGGGCGAAGGCGCTCGAGGGCTCGGTCTCGACCAGGTCCTCGTCGAGGTCGAGGATCGGCGCCGGGGGCGGACCTTCCGTCCCCGCCACCGCCACGCCGACATGCGGTGGCGCAGGCGCATCGAGAACCGGGCCGTCAGCCTCGGGGGGGTCCGTCACGGCGACGGCCGGGGAGTCAGGTCCTTCCGCGGAGGTCTCGAGCAGCGCCTCGACGCCCGCGTGGTCGTCGAGGCCGGGAAGCGGCCCGCGCACCGGCTCCGCCTTCGGCGCCGTACCGTCCTCCGGGTCCGGTGGAGCCTCCCGGGACCCAGTCGGGATCGCTGTGCCGGGAAGCGCTGAAATCGCTGGTTTGTCCGCACGCAAACGCTGGAAGATCGCGCGGCCGCGAGACGCCGCATCGTCTGAGTCGGTCACTGCTGCATCCTGCCCGCTGGGGAACCCCAACGCAAGGAACCTCGGCGACTTTCACCGCAGAACCCTCAACCGCCAGGGAACAGGGCTCCCAGGTGTTCCACGTGGAACATCCGATCAGAAGAGTGGACGCTTTCGGGGCACCCCGTCGCGCCGCGGGTAGGACGCTGGACAGCGTGACAGCTGATGAAGGACCTGCAGTGCCGGCGGGCCTGTCCGACGCTCCAGCGCCGCGAGCCCGAGGAGCGCGAGCCCGTCAGCCGGCCAGCGACCCAGGTCGTCGGGCGGCTCGCTGACGATCAGGAGCCCCCCGGGGCGCAGCAGTGGCGCACCGCACTCGGCCGTGGTCGCGGGTGGCCCAAACCCCCGCGCCACCACGGCGTCCGCCGTCCCCCGCAGCTCACCTCGCCCAGCCTGCTCCGCGCGCTCGGCGAGCACCCGGGCCCGGCCGAGCGCGAGCCGCTCGATCGTTACCGCGAGGAAGGCGGCGCGCTTCGCCATCGCCTCGACGAGGACGATCTCCAGGTCAGGTCGGCGCGCGGCGACGACCAGGCCCGGCACGCCGCCGCCGCTCCCGAGATCGATGACACGACCGGAGACGTCCTGGAGTACCGCCTCGAAGGCGACGGCGTGGAGCAGGTGATCCACGACCGGACCAGGCCCGAGGAACCCCAGCGTGCGGGCGCGTTCGAGCGCCGCGAGCAGCGCATCGTCCCCGCTGGGCACGGCGCCGTGGATGGTCAGGCGTCGGGCAGGATGACGACGCGTCGGCGGCTGTCCTCGCCCTCCGACATGGTGTGCACGCCGTCGATCTCGTTGACCGTGTCGTGCACGACCTTCCGGTCCGGCGGGCTCATCGGCTCGAGCGCCTTCTGCACGCCAGAGGCGACCACGTCCTGGGCGATCTGGCGCACGAAGCGCTCCAGCGCTTCACGGCGGCGCTGCCGGTAGCCCCCGACGTCGACGCGCACGCGGGCGTGGGTCTCGCCCGGATGCTGGCGCTGCAGGACGCTGCGTGAGAGCTCCTGCACGGCCTCGAGCGTCTGGCCCTTCGGACCGATCAGCAGCCCGAGGTCCTCGCCGGTCACGTCGAGCGCAACCGCCCCGTCCTCCGTGGGGGTCGCCGCGACCTCGCCGTCCAGTCCGAAGGCGTCGAGGAGGTCGAGGAGGAAGCCTCGGACCACCTCCCCTTGCTCAGCCAGCTCGGTGTCGCTCATCTCGATCATCTCCTGGTCGTCATCGGACTCGTGTCGTGCGCCGCCGCCGCCCCGCGACTGGCCACCGCGTCGCCGCCGGGACCCGCCGCTGCGCTGGGCGCCGTCTTGCGCGGGTCGCTGGCGCTCTGCGGTCGGCGCCCCCTCGGTCCCAGCCCCGGTCGCAGCCTCCGTGACCGCCGCCGCAGACCGGGCGGGGCGTGCCTCGTTGGCTCGGCGAGCGCCGCCGTCGCGGTTCGGACGCCCACGATCGCCCTTCGCACCTCGGCCACCCGAGCGTCCTCGTCGCTCACGACGCTCCACCTTCGGTCGAGGCTGGGTCGGACGTACCCGCGCCCGCACCCGCGCTTCCCCGCGTGTCCGTCCGAACAGCCCGGCGCGGGGCTCCTCCAGCACCTCGAACTCGGCGTCGTGCTCGTCGACGCCAAGCTGATCGAGTGCGCGATCCTTGGCTTCGTCCACGGTCTTGCCGGTGGTCTCGACCCACTCCATCAGCGACGCTTCCTCTTCTTCTTGGAGCGGTTGGCACCGGTCCGGGCGGTGGGGGCTGGTGGCACGGGCACCGCCGCCTTCGCCGGCTTTCGGGCAGGGGTCTCGGTCGCCTTGGCCTCGACGGCCTTCGCCTTGTTGCGGCCGAGCTTGGGAAGCAGGTCGGCGTCCCCATGCTCGTCCCGCAGCTTCTTGGCCTCGAGGGAGGCCTTGTGCGCCTGCGCACCTAACGAATCCTCACCGTGGTAGAGGGTCCGGGTGATGTAGTGCTGCATGCCGATCCGGTACAGGTTCGAGGTGACGAAGTACACGACGAGCGCCGCTGGCGACACGAAGGCGAAGAAGACGAACATCGCCGGCATCAGCCGCATCAGCATCTTCTGCTGCGGCGGGATCTCGGCGGACGGGTTGCGACCCTGGATCTGCTTCTGCTGGTAGTACGAGGAGACCGCGACGATCGCCACCATCACGAGGTGGGGAAGGCCGTGCACGAAGCCCTTGGACAGGGCCGAGCTGGCGCTCTCGGCGAGGTCGACGCCGAACGCGAGCATCTCGTTCACAGGGTCGAGCGCCTGGAAGAGCGGCGAGGACGTGTCGAGGTGCTTGGGGTTGAACGTGCCGTTCTGGACCCGCGTGAGGCCTTGGATCACGTTGAACAGGATCATGAAGATCGGTGCCTGCAACAGGAGTGGAAGGCAGCCGCCGAGCGGGTTGAGCTGGTTCTCCTTGTAGAACGCCATCAGCTCCTCGTTGAGCTTCTGCCGGTTGCCCTTGTACTTGCGCTGCAGCTCCTTGAGCTGCGGGGCGACCATCTGCATCGAGCGCATCGACGAGTACTGCTTGATCACCAGCGGCAACAGGGCCGTGCGGACGATCACCGTCAGCACGACGATCGACCACCCGTAGGTGAGGTTCGCGTTGTCGTGGAGGAAGTCGAGGAGCCAGCGGAGCGGGTCCTCCAGGAGCTGGAGGGGGTTCACGCTCGGAACAGCCTCTGGTCGCGGGCGTGGTCGACGCCGCCGTGGCTCCACGGGTTGCAGCGCAGCAGGCGCCAGCCGGCGAGCACCACCCCGCGCACGACCCCGAACTCGCGGATCGCGTCGACCGCGTAGGCGGAGCATGAGGGGTGATAGCGGCAGCGCCGCGGGATCAGCGGCGAGATGGCCCACTGATAGAGCCGGATCG
>JBQTHC010000079.1:0-21110 GCA_052390255.1 Microthrixaceae bacterium | reverse complement strand
GCGCGTCGCGTCGTGGTGCGAGCAGGCCCAGGTGATCCCAGGCCGCGGGTGTCGCAACCCGGCCACGCGGGGTTCGCATGAGGAGCCCCTCCTGGATCAGGAACGGCTCGTAGACGTCCTCGACCGTCTCGGTCTGCTCCCCCACGCTGATCGCAACGGTCGAGAGCCCTACGGGCCCGCCGGCGAAGCGCTCGCAGATCGCGCCGAGGATCGCTCGGTCGACCTTGTCGAGGCCGCGCTCGTCGACGCCGAACAGTGCGAGGCCCGCGGCCGCGGTGGCGAGGTCGACCGCACCGTCACCGCGCACCTCGGCGAAGTCGCGCACGCGTCGCAGCAGCCGGTTGGCGATCCGCGGCGTGCCCCGGGCCCGGCGGGCGACCTCGCGCGCGCCGTCGGCGTCGACCTCGACGCCGAGGATCCCAGCCGCGCGAACCACGATTGCCTCGAGCTCGACGGGCTCGTAGTAGTCGAGGCGGGCGACGAGGCCGAAGCGGTCTCGCAGCGGTCCGGTGATCGATCCCGTGCGCGTGGTGGCCCCGACGAGCGTGAAGCGTGGGAGATCGAGCCGGATGGAGCGTGCCGCGGGTCCCTTGCCGAGCACGATGTCGATCTGGAAGTCCTCCATCGCGGGGTACAGCACCTCTTCGACCACGCGTGGCAGGCGGTGGATCTCGTCGATGAAGAGCACGTCGCCTTCGCCGAGCTGGGAGAGCATGGCAGCGAGGTCGCCCGCCCGTTCGATCGCGGGACCGGAGGTGACGTGGATCGCCACGCCCATCTCGGCAGCGATGATGCCCGCAAGGCTGGTCTTGCCGAGGCCCGGCGGCCCCGCCAACAACACATGGTCGACCGCCTGCCCGCGACGGCGTGCGGCCTCCAGGATGATCTCGAGGTGGTCCTTGAGCTCGCGCTGGCCGACGAACTCCGCGAGCGTGCGCGGGCGCAGGCTGACGTCGGCGGTGAGCTCAGCCTCGTCGAGCGGCGCGTCGGGACGAAGGAGCTCCTCACGCATCAGCGCACCCTCACCGTCGCGCCGACGCGAGTCGCTGGAGGGCGTCGCGCAGCAGCGCGCTAGCCTCGCCGTCGTCGGGGAGATCCGTCATCACCTCGCGGACCTCGGCGTCGGTGTACCCGAGCTCGACGAGCGCGTCGCGGACGTCGACGCGCGCACCGCTGCCGCCGCCGCTGGCGGCGCCCGAGGCGCGTACGGCCGGCGTCCCGAGGTCGGGGATCGACAAGCGTGACTTGAGGTCGAGCAGGAGGCGAGCGGCGGTCTTCTTGCCGACTCCCGGGACGAGGCACAGCGCCCCGAGGTCGTCCTCCGCGAGGATGCGCGCGAGCGCGCTCGGCGAGTGGACCGACAAGATCGCGAGCGCGAGCGCTGGGCCCACGCCGTGCGCGCCGATCAGCGCTTCGAAGCAGAGCCGCTCGTCCTTGGTGAGGAACCCGTACAGGATCTGCGCGTCCTCTCGCTGGTGGTGGTGGACCCATGCGAAGACCTCCTCGCCCGGGTCACCAAGGGAGACCGCGGTCGTGGGACTCACCACGACGCGGTAGCCGATGCCGCCCACCTCGACCGTGACCTCTGCGGCGCCGCGGTCGACGAGGACCCCGCGCAGCGAGCCGATCATCGGGTCCCGCCGAGCGGGCTGGCCAACGCGACCCGGCGCCGCATCGGCGCGTGCGCGAGGTGGCAAAGAGCGAGCGCCACCGCGTCGGCTGCGTCGACGGGACGCAGCGGCTGCGCGATGCCGAGGAGGGTCTGCACCATGCGCTCCATCTGGTCCTTCGTGGCGCCTCCGACGCCGGCGACCGCGAGCTTCACCTCGTTGGGCGAGTACTCGACGACCTCGCAGCCCGCGGCCGCGCCTTCGGCCATCGCGAGACCAGCGGCCTGCGCCACCCCGATCGCAGTGCGGGCGTTCACCTGGAACAGCACGCGCTCGATGACCACCACAGACGGCCGGTGCTCCGCGAGGAGCGCTCGCAGGTCACGCTGCAGCTCGGCCAGGCGCTCCGGCGTTGGTGCCGACGGTTCGGTGCGGAGCACCCCGACCGCGAGCGCGCGGGTGCCCGAGGGGTGCTGCTCCACCAGGCCATACCCGCAGCGGGACAGCCCGGGGTCGATACCGAGGACGTACACGCGTTCGATCGTACCGGCCGACCTCGGGTGGCGGGTGGATGGCCGAGGCGGCTCAAGGCATCCAGCCTCGCGACCGACACCTTGGGCGTGTCCACAGCTGTGATCACGTCGAGGTCTACCGTCGCTGCAATGGAGCTGCCCGCCCCGGTCGTCGAGCTCGACGGGGTGGCGAAGGCCTTCGGTGCGACCCTCGCGCTGTCGAACCTCCGGCTGCGGGTGCCAGGCGGGCGCATCACCGTGCTGCTCGGACCGAACGGCGCGGGCAAGACCACCGCCATCCGCATGATCACCGGCGCGTTCTCACCCGATGCGGGCACCGTGCGCGCCTTCGGGCTCGACCCGGCCGTCGACGGAGACGACGTCAGGGCGCGCTGTGGCGTCGTGTCGGCGAAGCCGTCGCTGTACGACCGTCTCAGCGGGCGGGACAACCTCCGCTACTCGGCGGAGCTGCACGGGCTCGGTCGCGGCACCGCCGTTGATGCGCGCATCGCGGAGTCGGCCGGTCGCTTCGGCATCGACGCCGCGCTCGACGCGCAGGTCGGCAGCTACTCCACGGGCATGAAGACGCGCCTCGCGCTGGCTCGCTCGGTGCTGCACCGCCCGGAGCTGCTCCTCTATGACGAGCCGACCTCTGGCCTCGACCCCGAGTCGTCCCACGCCGTGCTGGAGCTGATCCGGGAGATGACCGCCGACGGCTCGACGGTGGTGATGTGCACGCACCTGCTGCTGGAGGCCGAGGGGTTGGCCGATCAGGTGGTGGTGCTC
Organism: Microthrixaceae bacterium; assembly: GCA_052390255.1. Lineage (GTDB taxonomy): Bacteria > Actinomycetota > Acidimicrobiia > Acidimicrobiales > VFJN01 > VFJN01. The sequence goes on along the minus strand of JBQTHC010000079.1, from coordinate 18,202 downwards.
CAGGACGGCACCGATGTCGTCGACGGCTCTCCTGCCGAGCTCACCCGTCGGTACTGGCCGCACGACGTCGTTCGCATCGGCGCGGAGGATCCCGAGGCGCTCGACGCGCTGTCGGGTCGTCCAGGCGTGCTCGGCTACGACCGGCACAACGGCGTCGCGACGCTGCGCCTCGACGGGGCAGGTCGCGTGCCAGACCTCGTCGCCGCGCTCACGAGTGCCGGCGCGCGCGTCACGCGGGTCGAGCCGCACGAGCCGTCGCTGGAGGACCTCTACTTTGCGGTGCGACAGGAGTCAGGGCACAGCCGGCTCGGGCGAGTCGAGGGGAGCGACGTCTGATGGCCGCAGTCCTGACCCCCCGACGCGGTCGGCGAGCCCTGCACTGGGGCCACATCCGCACGGTGGCGCGCACGGATCTCAAGCAGCTCGCCCAGGCACGCGACTACTGGATCCCGATGCTGATCCTCGGCGGGATCTTCTTCGTGTTCGTGCCGACCGTGCTGCTCCTCACGATCACGGCGATCGGTGACGTCAACGCGGTCAGCCAGATCTCCAAGGCGCTCGAGATCCTGCCGCAGAAGGCGCAGGCCCAGATCCGCGGCGACTCCGAGTCGGGCCGCGCCGCCTACGCGCTCGCGGTGTACCTCTTCGCGCCGGTCGCGGTCGTCGTCCCGATCACGATCTCGACTGCCGTGGGGGCGGCGACGATCGTCGGCGAGCGCGAGCGCGGCACAGGCGAGTTCCTTGCCCACTCCCCCGCCGGGATCCGCGAGATCTTCTACGGCAAGCTCGCCGCCAGCCTGCTCCCCGGCTACTGCACGACGATCCTGGGCTTCGGCGTCTACTCGCTCATCGTGAACACGATCGTCGGACCAAAGGTTGGCGGCTGGTTCTTCCCCACCCGGCAGTGGTGGGTGCTGATGCTGTGGGTCGTGCCACCGTTCCTCGCGCTCACGCTCTCGCTCGTGCTGCGCCTGTCCGCCAAGGTCAAGTCGACCGCCGCCGCCCAGCAGGCCTCAGCGCTGGTCAGCCTTCCGCTCATCATGGTCGCCTACAGCCAGGCGACCGGGAGCCTGTACGGAGGCGACGCGCTGGCTTGGTACATCGGCGCGATCGCATGGGTCCTCGCGGCGGTCGCGCTGTGGCGCGGGGTGCGCGTGGTGACGCGGGCTCGCCTGCTCGGCGTCGCCGACGAGCACTAGGAGGCCGAGCGGACTGCCTCGAGAAGCTCCTTGGTGGAGCGGAACGTGAGCCCTGCCACCGCTCGGTGCGCGTACCGCACGACCCCTGCCGCGTCCACGACGAAGACGGACCGACGGTAGAAGCCGAGCGGTCCGAGGATGCCGTACGCGTCGCCCACCGCCTTGTCGACGTCGGCCAGCAGGGGAAAGGCGAAGCCGCCCTGCTTGCAGGAGAAGTCGTCGTGGCTCTGGATCGACTGCGGGCTGATTGCCAGCACCTGCGCGCCGGCCTCCTCGAACGACGTGATGTCCTCGGTGTAGGCGTTCAGCTGGCGGGTGCAGACGGGCGTGCTGTCTCCCGGGTAGAACACGAGCACCACCACGTGACCGCGGTGCTCCTCGAGCGTGTAGGTGCGTCGGCCTGCCTCGGTGCTGTCGGAGCCCTCGAGCGAGAAGCCGGGTGCCGGTGAGCCGACGTCGAGGCTCACCTCAGGCGTCCATCGCTTCGAGGATCGAATCGGGGATGTCGAAGTTCGCGTAGACGCCCTGCACGTCGTCGTTGTCGTCGAGCAGGTCGATCAACCGCAGCACCTTCTTCGCAGCCTCTTCGCTCTCGAGCTCGATCGTGGCGGTCGGGACCATCGTGAGCTCGGACGACGTGACGGTCACGCCGGCCTCCTCGAGCGCGGAGCGTACGGCGTGGAGCCCGGTGGGAGGCGTCACCACGCGCCACGCGTCACCGTCATCGGCGATGTCCTCGGCTCCCGCGTCGAGTGCGAGGAGCATGAGGTCGTCTTCGCTTGCCGCCCGATCCGCGAGCACGACGCCCTTGCGCTCGAACTGCCAGGCGACGGCGCCGGGCTCCGCCATCGACCCGCCGTTCTTCGAGAACGTGTTGCGGATCTCCGAGCCGCTGCGATTGCGGTTGTCCGTGAGCACGTCGACCAGAACCGCCACCCCGCCGGGCGCGTAGCCCTCATAGGTGATGGATTCGTAGATGACGCCTTCGAGGTCGCCGGTGCCCCGCTTGATCGCGCGGTCGATCGTGTCGATCGGCACCGACGCGTCGCGCGCCTTCTGGAACATCGTGCGCAGCGTCGGGTTCATGTCGGGATCGGCGCCGCCTTCCCGGGCAGCCACCTCCACCTGGCGGATCAGCTTCGCGAAGAGCTTGCCGCGCGCCGCGTCTGCGGCACCCTTCTTGTGCTTGATGGTTGCCCACTTGGAATGGCCGGACATGGCTACAGCTCCTTCAGGAAGCGATCATGCAGTCGCAGGTCGCCCGTCAGCTCAGGGTGGAACGCCGTCACGGTCACCGTGCCCTGGCGACACAGCACGGGGTGCCCGTCGACGGTGGCGAGCACCTCGACCTCGGGACCGGCTCGCTCGACGAACGGCGCGCGGATGAACACCGCCCGAAAGGGGCCTCCGGCGACCTCGGCGAGGTCGAGGTCCGCCTCGAAGGAGTCCACCTGCCGCCCGAACGCGTTGCGGCGCACGGAGATGTCGACCGCGCCGAAGCAGCGCTGATCGGGGCGACCGTCGAGGATCTCAGCACCCAGCAGGATCATCCCCGCGCAGGTGCCGAAGATCGGGAGCCCGTCCTCGATCCGCTCGGCAAGCGGATCGAAGAGCGCTGAGGTCTCGAGCAGCATGGACATCGTGGTCGACTCCCCGCCAGGGAGGATGAGCGCGTCGACCTCGACCAGGTCGGTCGGGGTGCGGACCTCACGCGGCTCGGCGCCGAGCGCGCGCAGACACGCGACGTGACGGGCGAACGCGCCCTGCAGCGCGAGCACACCGATCTTCACCGGAGCCGAGCCACCAGGCGAGGCGACCAGGCCCCACAGCGCCGAGTTGTCCGGCGCTTCCCGCTCGATGTCGTCCACATGGCTCGCGAATGTATCGCTGGGGCTTCGGAGGGCCCCTACCGGGTGCGGCTACCAGCCGCGATCGGCGAGCTTCGTCTCGAGCTGGTCGATCTCGAGGCCGGGCATCGCGGCGCCGAGCCCTCGGGAGACCTTCGCCACGATCGCCGCATCGGTGAAGTGGGTGGTGGCCTCGACGATCGCCTTCGCGCGCCGGGCCGGGTCGTCGGACTTGAAGATCCCCGAGCCCACGAACACCGCCTGCGCGCCGAGCTGCATGGCCAGCGCGGCGTCCGCAGGGGTGGCGAGACCCCCTGCGCAGAACAGCGGCACGGGCAGCTCGCCCGTCTCGGCGAGCTCTTGCACGAGCCCCACAGGAGCCTGGAGGCGCTTGGCCCAGTCGAAGAGCTCCGCGGAGTCAGCCTGGGTGATCTTGCGGACGTCGCCCAGGATCGATCGCAGGTGCCGCACTGCCTCGACCACGTTCCCCGTGCCCGCCTCGCCCTTGGAGCGGATCATGCACGCCCCTTCGCTGATGCGCCGCAGCGCCTCCCCGAGGTTCGTCGCGCCGCACACGAACGGCACCGTGAAGGCCCACTTGTCGATGTGGTGCGCCTCGTCGGCAGGCGTGAGCACCTCGGACTCATCGACGTAGTCCACGCCGAGCGCCTCGAGCACCTGAGCCTCCACGAAGTGCCCGATGCGAGCCTTCGCCATCACGGGGATCGTGACGACGGCCTTGATGCCCTCGATCATCTCCGGATCGGACATCCTCGCGACACCGCCGTCACGACGGATGTCGGACGGGACCCGCTCGAGGGCCATCACCGCGACCGCACCAGCGTCCTCGGCGATCTTCGCCTGGGCGGGGTCGACGACATCCATGATCACGCCGCCCTTCAACATCTCGGCGAGCCCTCGCTTCACCCGGGTGGTGCCGGTGTCGTGGGCGATCGGGCGAGAGGAGGCGTCGGCCATGCGCCCATGCTACCGGGGGCCCGGAGCCGGCCAGAAGCCGGTTACAGGCGCGACGCGCCGCCCGGCGGCGGCAGTGCCACCCAGGTGCGTCCGGGGGTCAGCGCGATCGGGGTGCCATCCGCGTCGGTGTAGGTCGTGATCGCCGCGAGGCCCGTCTTGTGCCACCGTCCGATCACCACGCCACCGTCGGTGAACACCCAGGCGTCGCCCTCGCCGACCATCTGCGCCTCTGGGATCGGCTTGCCGAACTGATCCACCACACCCGAGCTCGCATAGGGGGTGAACTGCACGATCACGTTGGCGGGCGCAACCTGCACCCCAGCGGCATCGACGTGCGCGGTGCCCTTCTGGGTGCGTGCCCACCCCTTGCCGTTCCAGCGGTACTCGACGGGCGCAGAGCCGGCGCTCGAGCCGAAGTTGATGTAGACGCCGCCAGCGGGCTCGAGCCGCGCGGGCTTCTGGCCCTTGGCGCGGTACAGGAACAGCGGCGCGGGGGGCGAGGAGCCCTCGTTGGGAAGCGTCATCAGCTCAGCGGTGGAGCGCAGCATCAGGTTGTCGGGCGCACGCCGATCCGGTGCGCGGTAGTAGTGCGAAGTGGCGCGGTCGTACCCGACGTCGGCGAGGTTGCTGGCGCGGATGCGCACGACGAAGAAGTCGTTCGCGCCGCTCCACGCGAAGTAGGGCCGGTTCAGCGTGGACAGCACGCCGATGTCGGAGGTGCGCGCCGAGCGGACCGGGCCGGCGGGCGCGGCGTCGGTCGAGTGGAAGATGGCCAGGAGCCGCGTGACGCTCCCCTCGACGCGCTCCTCGTACACCACGTCGGCCTGGTTCAGGCCCGCCTGCGGTCGAGCCTTGGGCTCGACGTTGTCGACCTTCACGACGAGGGCGGTGCGACCGAGCAGAGCGGCGTCACCCGGAAGGCCGGTGAGGGGTGCGATCGGCGGTGGGACGGTGGTGGTGGTCGGCACCGTGGTGGGCGGGGCGGTCGTCGTGGTGACCGGCGGGTCGTCTCCCCCGCCCGCGACGAGTGCCAGTGCGACACCCCCGACGAGGATCACTCCGGCACCGACGCCCGCGATGAGCTTCTTCTTCGTGGTGTCGAGCAGTCCGGCCAGCACGGCAACGTTCTCCTGGGGGGTCTCGAGGGGCTCCGGTGGCGACCGGAGCCGACAGGTCAGAGCTCGCGCAGCAGCGCGATGCGCTCATCGAGCGGGGGGTGCGTGTCGAACATCCGGTTGAGCCGCGCGAACCGCCCCTCCGCTTCGCTGACCGCCTGCGGCTGCTCGATCCACAGGTGCGCCGTCGCGTGCGAGGTGGACCCGACGACGGTGTAGTCGTCTCGCAGCTTCTCGAGCGCCGAGATCAGCCCCGGCGGGTAGCGCGTGAGCTCGACGCCGGACACGTCCGCCAGCGTCTCGCGCTTGCGGCTCACCGCAGCCTGCATCACCCGCGCGATGAGCGGCGAGAGCACGAGGAGCGCCAAGCCGAGGATCGCGAGGATCGCCAGCGGACCACCGCCGCGCGCGTCGTCGCTGTCGTTGCGGCTCCGGCCCATGCCGAACCACAGGAACCGCACGCCGAGATCCGCCAAGATCGCGATCGTGCCCACCATCGTGACGGCCAGCGTCGACACGAGGATGTCGTAGTTCTTGATGTGGCTGAGCTCGTGCGCGATGACGCCCTCGAGCTCGACGCGGTTCATGCGCTCGAGGAGCCCTGTCGTGACGGCGATGGCGGCGTGCTTCGGGTTGCGACCCGTGGCGAACGCGTTCGGCGACGGGTCCTCGACGACGTAGATCCGCGGCTTCGGCAGGCCTCCAGCGATGCACAGACCCTCCACGAGGTTGTGCAGGCGCGGGTACTCCTCGACCGAGGCGGGGCGAGCCCGGCTCACCGCCAGTGCGATGGTGTCCGACTTCCAGTACGACAGCGCTGCCGAGCCGCCCGCGAACACCACGGCGAAGATCAGGAGCGCGGGGCCGCCCTGCACGACGACGTCGAGCGCGAACCCGACCGCGACCACGAGCAGCACGAAGCCGGCGATGAGCAGGGCGGAGCGTCGCTTGTTCTGTGCGACCTGGTCGTACACGGAGGGTCAGTGTCCTTGGGGATCAGGTCGCGGGGGGTGCGGGCGGCGGGCTTGCCGGGCCACCGCCGAAGTCCGCCTGGGGGGCTCGATCGAAGTCCACGGTGACAGGCCCTCGAGCCGCCTCGTCAACCTCGAAGTACTCGCGGACGGTGAACGAGAACTGCTTGGCAAGGAGGTTGGCAGGGAACGACTGGATCTTCGTGTCGAAGCGGTACACGGTGTCGTTGTAGTACTGCCGCGCGTACGCGATGCGACCTTCCGTGCCCGTCAGCTCCTCCTGGAGGTTGAGGAAGTTCTGGTTGGCCTTGAGGTCGGGATAGGCCTCGGAGAGCGCGAAGATCGACTTCAGTGCGCCGCTGATCATGTTCTCGGCTTGCGCCTGCTCCTGGGGGCCGCTCGCCGACATCGCCACGTTGCGGGCCTTGATCACCGCGTCGAGCGTCTCGCGCTCGTGCGCGGCGTAGCCCTTCACGGTCTCGACCAGGTTCGGGATGAGGTCGTAGCGGCGCTTCAGCTGGACGTCGATCTGCGCCCAGGCGTTGTCGATCTTGTTCCGCAGCGCGACGAGGCCGTTGTAGGTCACCATCACGTAGAGACCGATGACGACCACGACGGCAAGGACGATCCAGAGAATCACGGGCATTCGCTCCTCGTGGTAGGTGATCTCACTCTAGGAGGCCCCGTTGACGTGTCCGCGTCGCGGCCCGGTAGATCTCCGCGTAGCGCTCGGCGAGGTGGTCCATCGACAGCACCTCCGCTCGGCGCTGGCCGGCTGCCACCAGCTCGGCCCGCAGTGCCGGGTCCTCGAGCACCTCACGCAGCCGCTTCGCGAGCGCGAGGGAGTCGCCGACCGGCGCGAGGCGGGCGTCGACGCCGTCGGTCGCCACGTTGCGGTGCCCGTCGAGATCCGACGCCACGAGCGCACACCCCGCGGCCATCGCCTCCAGGAGCACCATGCCGAAGCTCTCGCCCCTGATGGAGGGCGAGCAGTAGACCGTGCACCCGCGCATGCGCGCCGCGCGCTCCTCGTCGCTGATGCGCCCGAGCCACTCGACGCGCTGGTCGTGGCCGTAGCGCGCACGCAGCTCAGGGGTCTGCGGTCCGTCCCCGCCAACCCAGACCCGCACGTCGTCAGGGAGGTCGGGCAGCGCGCCGAGCAGGACCTCGAGGCCCTTGCGCGGCTCGTGCCGGCCCAGGAAGAAGATCGTCGGGCCGTCGGTCGGGTGCACCTCACCGTGGGCGAAGCGCTCGACCTCGATGCCGTTGAACAGCAGCTCGTAGCTGCCACCCAGCGCTGCCTGCGCGAGATCGCGTGCGTCCGGCGACACCGCCACGCAGTGCTGCAGACGTCGCGCCATGCGCTTCAGACCCCATCCGAGGTATCGGTATGCGGCGCTCTCCCCCGCCGCGTGGAACGTGCCCACGAGGGGGGCCGACGCGAAGAGCAGCGCCGTCATGGTCGGTCCCGGCGCGATCGGCTCGTGGAGGTGCACCACCTCGAAGTCCTCGTCGCGCAGCGCGCGGATCGTGCGCAGCTGCGCCGAGGGGTCCGGGGCGAGCGGCGCGACGGAGCCGTTCGCGGCGGTGGGGACGCTGCGGCCGAGCGGTGTCACGCCGGCATCCGGTGGCGGGCCATCGCACGGGCCCAGCACGCGCGTCTCGTGCCCCAGCGCGCGAAGAGATCGGGCCAGACCGAGGACCTGGCCCTGCACGCCCCCCGGCACGGTGAGCGAGTCCGGGCTGATCAGTCCGATGCGCACCGGCCCACCCTAGGTCTGCGCCGGTTCAGCCGACCCAGGCGACGTCGTCACGAGAACGGGATCGGGCCGCGATCGCTCGGCCAGTTCGGCTGCAGGAGGTGCCACTGCTCGGGCGCCCGACGGATGAGATCCTCGAGCGCCCGAGCCAGATCCTGAGTGATCCGCGCGACGTCCTCACGCAGCCGACCACGCCGCTCCGTGTCGAGCGGCGGAAGGACCACGGCGTGCCGTGAGGTCGGACCGTCGAAGTAGATCGCCGTGGGCAGGATCGGCGCGCCCGTGCGGACCGCCAGCGTCGCGGGCCCACCGGGGAGGGTCGTCTGCTCGCCGAAGAACTCCACCGCCGGTCCATGCCCGACCAGGTCTCTGTCGCAGAGCAGCGCGAGGGTGTGGTTTGCCTTCAGCGCTCTGGCGGTGGCCGTGCCCGCGTCGGGGCCGAGCGCGACGATCTCGAAGCCGAAGGAGCGGCGGAGGCCGGCGAACCACTCGAAGAGCTCGGGGGGCTCGAGCTGCTCGACGACCGCGGTGACGGGAAGCCCGCGCACCTGGGTGAGCCAGAAGCCCGACCACTCCCATCCGCCGAGGTGTGGCATCGCCATGATCGCGCCGTTGCCAGCGGCGAGCGCCTTGTCGAGGTGCTCGTAGCCCTCGTGCGTGAACCCGGCGTCGAGGTCGGCCGCGCTCGTTCCGGGCAGTCGGAACGACTCCTCGTAGTACCTGGCGTACGACTCGAACGTCTCGCGCACCATGCGGCGCAAGCGAGCGCCGTGCAGTGACGGATCGACGCGTCGAAGGTTGCGCTCGACCTGTGCCCGTCGGTCGCTCGCGACCCGCATCGCCACCCAGGCGAGCCGGCGAGCGCTGGCCGACGCGACCGGCTGGGGCATGACTCTGGCCAGACCCGCCGCGGCCCGGTATGCGGGAGTGACGAGATCGACCACTGGGACGGTGTTGGGTGCGCTGACCCGACGTCAGCGGCGACTCGTGCGCGCCTGTCGTCGCCAGGCGCGCTCGGTGGGGCGAGCGGCCCGGCGCGCCCGCCAGCGGCTCGGCTGGGGGGTCGGGCGCGCGACCGACGCCTGCTGCCAGACCTTCACGAAGCGCTGCACGGCCGTGACCAGGGTGGCCGCGAGCATCACCCACAGCACCGCGATCAGGATCGAGTCGAACAGCAAGCCGACACCGAGCGCGATGACGCGCTCGGCGCGCTCCATGAGCCCGCCGCGAGCGTCGAAGCCGAGCGACTCTGCCTTGGCACGCTCGTAGGAGATGAGCATCGAGGCGGCGAGCACGGCGAGCGGCAGCACGGCGATGCGGCCGGTGTGCGCGGTCGACAGGTACCAGGCGACGCCGCCGAGCAGCAGCGCATCCGTGACGCGATCCGAGACGGAGTCGAAGAACGCCCCGCGTGGCCCGGCGGTGCCCGACGCCTTCGCGACCGCGCCGTCCAGGAGGTCGGGGAGCGCGCACAGGACGAGGAGGAGCAGGCCCGCTCGCAGTGCGCCGTTGCCGATCGCCACGGCGGCAGCGGCCGCCAGCACGACGCCGCTCGCCGTGAGGTGGTCGGCAGAGATCCCGCTTCGGCGAAGGTTCGCGCCGACGGGCTTGAGCCCCGCCTCGATGCTGGATCGCCAGCGTCCGTCGAACATCTCGGGTTCCTCGGGGGGTCGGGAAAGGGTGCTTGCTCCAGGCTAACAGCAGGGGTCTCGGGTCAGCGGTACCGGCCGTCACGCAGCACGGCCCGCAGGATCCCGCGCCAGCGGGGGAACAGGACGTGGTGCCCGGCGTCTGGAACGAGGTCGAGCACCGCATCGGGGAGGTGCGACGCGAGCCACGCGCCGACCGACGGCGGCGACGTCGCGTCGTCGGCGCCGTGGAAGGCGCGAACGGGCGCCGCCACGAGCCCGAGGTCGAGACCCCGCTCGAGCTGCAACGCGAGGTCACGCTCGAGGCCCGCGGTGCCCTGCTGCACCGCACCCAGCACGGCGCGGGCGAGCTGCTCCGCCGCTCCTGGCACGCTCGCCAGCTCGGCGCGCCCGCGCGGGCCCGCCGTCTCGAGGACGTGCTCGAGCGCGAGCTCTGGCGTCAGCGGTGACGGCACGAGGAGCGCTGCAACCTCCGCCGCGAGCTCCACCGTGTCGAGGTCGTTCGCGAGCTCGACGAAGTGCCGGCGCGCGGGGCCGAGGGAGCGGATCAGCTCGCGGTCGTCGTAGGCCTCCGCTGGTGGCAAGGTGCCGACGAGCCCCACCGAGCGGACGCGGTCGCGCAGCACGGCCGCCGCGCCAAGTGCGAACAACCCGCCTGCCGACCACCCGATCAGGGTCACGCGTGCGATCGACAGAGCATCGAGCAGGTGCGCGAGATCCGCGCCGAGCGACGTCAAGGAGCTCTTGGGATCGAGGTGGCTGTCCCCCGCGCCGGGCCGGTCGACGGCGAGGAGGCGCACGCCCTCGTCCCCCGCGATCGCGTCGTCGGGGTGTCGGGCGAACCGCGAGTCCGGAGTGCCGTGGAGGTAGACGACCGGCGTGCCCGTTGGATCCCCCACCTCGTCGTACGCGAGCGTCCGTCCGTCGGGCAGTCGGAGCAGACGCGGCGACTCCACCAGCACAACGTAGGGCGCAGGGATACCCTGCCGAGCACTCGCCACGTCCGGAACGCGAGGGGGGAGCCGAGTGCAGGCCTTTTCGTCCGAGAAGATCCGCAACGTCGCCTTGGTCGGCCACGGCGGCGCGGGGAAGACGACGCTCGCCGAGGCGCTCCTGCACCGTGCTGGCGCGGTCACCCGACTCGGACGCGTGGAGGACGGCTCCACCGTGTGCGACCACGATCCCGAGGAGCAGCGCCGCGGCCTGTCCCTGTCCCTCGCACTGGCCCCGTTCGAGTGGAAGGGCCACAAGGTCAACCTCGTCGACACACCTGGCTACGCCGACTTCGTGGGCGACGTGTCGGCCGCGCTGCGGGTGGTCGATCTCGCAGTGTTCGTGGTCTCCGCGGTCGACGGGGTCGAGGTGCAGACCGAGGCGATCTGGCGGATCGCTGCCCGGCTCGGAGTCCCGCGAATGGTGTTCATCAACAAGCTCGATCGTGAGCGCGCGAGCTTTCAACGGACGCTCGACGAGCTGCGCGACCGCCTCGGCGCTGGCGTCGCACCGCTGGAGCTGCCGATCGGCAGCGAGGCCGGCTTTCGCGGCATCGCCGACCTCCTCACCGACACCGCGCACGTGTACGTCGACGGCGTGCCGCACACCGAGCCCATCCCCGACGACATGGAGGAGCTCGAGCACCAGGTCCACGACAACCTCGTGGAGGGCATCGTCGTTGCCGAGGATTCACTGCTCGAGCGCTACCTCGAAGGCGACGTGCCGTCGGTCGACGAGCTCGAGCACGCGCTCACCCTCGGCATCGAGGCGGCAACGGTCTTCCCGGTGGTGTGCGGATCCGCCACGAGTGAGGTCGGGATCGACCGGCTGGCCGACTTCCTCGTGGAGATCGGGCCGCCGCCCGCGGACCGCCCGACGCGCGTGACCGCCGCCGGCGAGGACGTCGACGTGCCGGCCGATCCGAGCGCAGCATCTCTTGCGTTCGTGTTCAAGACGATCGCCGATCCCTTCGTCGGCCAGCTCTCGCTCTTCAAGGTTCTGTCGGGGACCGTCCGCAACGACGATCACCTCGTGAACAGCCGAACCGGGGTCGACGAGCGGCTTCACGGCCTGTTCGTCGTCCGTGGCAAGGAGCACGAAGCAGCCGAGACCCTCACCGCAGGCGACATCGGCGGAGTGGCAAAGCTGGCCGGCACCGCCACCGGAGACACGCTCGCGGCTCGCGGCAAGCCCGTCGTGGTCCCACCGATCGACCAGCCGCCGGCGGTCCTCGCCATCGCCGTCGTCCCCAAGACGCAGGCTGACGACGACAAGCTCGCCACCGCGATCCACCGGCTGCAGGAAGAGGATCCGGCGCTCATCGTGGAGCGTGACGAGGAGACCCACCAGACGGTCCTGCGCGGCACGGGCGAGACCCATCTCGCGATCGCGCTCGAGAAGCTGGAGCGCAAGTTCGGCGTCGGCGTCACGACGGAACCGGTGCGGGTCCGCTATCGGGAGACGATCACCGGCTCGGGAACGGCGGAGGGTCGCCACAAGAAGCAGTCGGGCGGCCACGGCCAGTTCGCGGTCGTGACGCTGCAGGTCGACCCGCTCGAGCGCGGTGAGGGCTTCGAGTTCGTCGACAAGATCGTCGGCGGCGCGATCAGTCGCAGCTACATCCCTGCGGTCCAGCGTGGCGTCGAGGAGACGATGGCGAGCGGTGGGGTGAACGGCCATCCCGTCGTCGACGTGCGGGTGACGCTGCTCGACGGCAAGGAGCACAGCGTCGACAGCTCGGAGATGGCCTTCCGCATCGCCGGGCGCCTCGGGTTCCGTGAGGCGATGGCCAAGGCGGGGCCGGTGGTGCTCGAGCCGATCTCGCGCCTCGACGTCACGGTCCCCGCAGAGCAGCTCGGTGATGTCATGGGCGATCTCAACGCGCGCCGCGGCCGCGTGCAGGGAACCGAGCCGGGCGACCTCGGCGAGCAGGTGATCTACGCGCTCGTCCCTCAGAGCGAGCTGCTCCGCTATGCCGTGGAGCTCCGCTCGCTCACGGGCGGTCGCGGCCGCTTCGTCGCGGAGCACGACCACTACGACGCCGTGCCCGCACACCTCGTCGACGCGATCCGCAAGGAGGTGCACGAGGCAGACTGACCTCGTGCTCCCCCGCGCCCCTGCTGATGCCGTGGTCGCCCTGCGATCGCTCGGCCGCCGCTACCGCGAGGTGCTTGTCGCCCCCGGCGACGAGGCCTCCATCGACGAGCTCGCGGCGCGCAACGGTTCGGCAGGCCGCTCCGCGCTCGACGAGGTGGTCGCCGCCACGCGGACGATCACGTTCCTCGGGCGAGCGCTCGAGCAGGTGCTGCTCGAGGACGATCCCGTCCTGCACCCTGCGGTCGCCTCGCAGGACGAGCGTGACTGGCCCTCGGCGACCGGCACGGTCCACGAGCGCGTGAGCGAGCTCGCGTGGGAGGCAGATGCGCTCGCGGATCGGGTCGAGCGCGTCAGTGCGGAGGACTGGTCACGGCGCGGCCGTGTGGCTGGACACGACGCCACATCGAGCGCGGCCGAGATCCTGTGGGACGCGGTCGATGCGGCAGTCGCACACCTCCGTGCGGTCGAACGGACGCTCGCCGAGGTGGCACCACCTCGGCGTTGAGCCCGGGCGCCGCGTGACTTGGTTGCGCGGCGCCACCTCAGCGAAGCACGCCGATCTCCCGCAAGCGCGCCTCGACGGCTTCGGAGACGTGCGCCGCGTAGGTGCCGGTGATGTGGTTGGAGTCGCGCTTCACGATCAACCCGTCGACGACCGGATCACAGGTGGGCAGGCGCGGGCACACAAGGCGGTCGAGGTCGACGGACCAGACCTGGCCAGGTTCCGCGGCACGGCGGTATGCGCGCTCGATCGGTGTCGCCGTGCGGTTTGCCGAGTAGACGCAGTCCTCGAGCGCGTCCGCGCTGGAGATGCAAGCCAGGGGGTCGTCCACCTTGGCCGCGATGGGGATCGGTTCGATGATCACCACCTGCGCGCCGCCACGGCCAAGGATCGCGAGCGCCTCGGTGGAGACCTGCCGCAGCGTGGCGTCATAGCCGACAGAACCGGGGGCGAACGCTCCGTCGGGCGTGGCGATGGGCACCGGGTTCGCGGGGTCGTCGACGGGGCGATGTGCAACCACGATGAGGTCGGGATCGAGCCGATCGATCAACCCCCCGTACCAGTCGTCCTGGATCTGCCGGCAGGCGGCGCCGCCCTTGAGGTAGTTGAGACCGCGCTGCCAGGGGCACAGCGGCGCGACGGCGACCGACAGCTCGAGGTGCTCGCGCTCGGCGATCTTCGTGAACGTGGGGATGTACATCCGTGCGTTGCTGTCGCCGAGGAGGAGCACACGTGGACCCACGCCCGGGACCACGGTGCAGGTCACCAGCTCCTCGAGGGAGCACTTCGGAAGCGGGGGGTTGTCCTTCTTGGCGGCCTGCCAGTCGAGTACCGCAGGGTCTCCCCCATCGACGCCGGTCGCGCGAAGGGTGGTCTCGTCTCGGAGGCTCAGGATCCCGGGCGCAACAACGATCCCGCCGAGCAGGCTGAGCGCGAGACCGGCGCCGATCACCTGGAGCCGCCGCGCGTCCAGCGCGTGCGAGAGCCGCACCCGCAGCTCCAAGGCGTGATAGCTCGCAGCTGCGGCCGCGGTGGCGAGCGCGCTGGTGACCGCGAACCGGGATGGCGCGTCGAGGGAGGTCTCGCGCGTGATGACGACGAGGACGGGCCAGTGCCACAGGTAGATCCCGTAGGACAACCGGCCGAGGTAGCTCATGGCGCGCTGCGCGAGCAGCCGGCTCGCGAGCGCAGAAGGGGCGCTCTCGATCGAGACGATGACGAGGCCGGTCGCCACCGTGGTGGCGATCCCACGCTGGATCACGCCGAGGTGGAGCCAGGAGGTGGCCAGCGCCGCGATCGCGGCGATCGCGACTGCTCCGGTAGCCGCGAGAAGCCCTCGGACACGACCGCCGAGGCCGAAGAGGGCGGGCGTGAGCGCGAGCAGGGCGCCAGCGAGGAGCTGGTAGCCGCGCGTATCGGTTCCGTAGTAGGCGCGGCTCACGTCACTGCGCGCGATGTGCAGCGCCGCGCCTGCCGACGCGATCCCCCCGAGCCCCACGAGCACTCGTACCACGGCCGTCCGACGCTCACCGAACCTTCGCGTGAGCGAGAACACCGCGCCCAACAGGAGCGGCCAGAGGAGGTAGAACTGCTCCTCCACGGCGAGCGACCAGAAGTGGATGACCGGGCTGTTCGCGACGTCATCGGCGAAGTAGTCCGAGGACTGCCGGATGAAGTGCCAGTTGGCGACGTAGAGGAACGACGAGCGGAACGCGCCAACCGCGTCCGAGACCTCAGAAGCCGTCGCCACCAGCGCGAAGCTCGCCGCGGACACGACGAGCACGACGAACGCCGCCGGGAGCAGTCGCCGGTATCGGCGCGCGTAGAAGCGGGCGAGGTCGATGCGGCGCTCGCCGGTGAGGTCGCGCAGCAGCAGCTGTGTCACGAGGTACCCCGACAGCACGAAGAACACGTCGACGCCGATGAACCCGCCGGACATCACGCCAAGGCCGGCGTGGAACGCCACCACCAGGAAGACGGCGATCGTGCGCAGTCCGTCCAGGTGCCCCCGATGGCCGGCGCGCCGCGCCAGCAGTCCCTCTCTCAGAGGTCCGACCAGTCCTCGGGGTTGGCCTCGGTGAAGTGGGCGACGATCTCCCCATCCACTCCATCGACGAGCACGAGCCCGCGCGTCTTCGGCGGGTCCTCCGCCGAGTAGAGCAGGATCCGCCAGGTGGGTCGGCTGCGAAGGCCGCGCCACCCGAGCTGCGCCGACGCGTGTCCCACGGCGAAGCCCACCTCGCGAGTCGCCGCGACCAGCGCGTCGCGCTCGTCGACGTCGAGGTTCCACCCAGCCACGAGGTGGTAGGCGCCGAGCAGGACGAGCAGGACGCCCGCGAACAGGAATCCGCCGTTGATGAGCACACCATCGCCTCGACCACTCCACGCCCACGCGGCCACGCACGCCACGCCGGTCAGGAGGTACAGGTAGCCGGGGATGCGACGCCGGTTGTTGTTCGGGAACACGTACGGTCCCACGAACTCCGACGCGTTCAGGTCCGACGGGAGCTCGTCGCGAACCTCGGCGTCGGTGGGTGCGGCGGAGGAGGTGGGATCGTCGGCCATTGCGCCGATGACGGTACCGGCGCCCACCTCACGCAGGCCAGGCAGCCCGAACGCGCTCGCCCGCCTCGGCAAGGCTGATCGGGAGCACGCGCGTGTCAGCGGCGACAGCGATGAAGTTGGCGTCGCCCTCCCACCGAGGCACGCAGTGGACGTGCAGGTGATCCGACTGGGAACCACCGGCAGCGGCACCCAGGTTGAGACCGACGTTGACGCCGTCGCAGCCGAACGCGGCTCGAAGGGCGGCGACCGCGGCACGCACGCCCTCCCACAGCTCGGTGTGCTCCTCGTCGGTCAGCCCGTCGAGTTCCGACACGGCCCGCTGGGGCAGCACCATGAGGTGCCCGGCGGTGTAGGGGTACAGGTTGAGCAGCGCGAAGCAGGTCCGCCCCCGCCACAGCACGCCGGCCTCCTCGTCACCTTCCTCGTCGGCGCCGGCGAGGATCCGCTCGAACAACGAGCGCCCGCCCGCGGCCTCCGGCGATGGCACGGTGCGACTGTCGACGATGCGACCCACGTACGCCGAGCGCCACGTGGCCCACAGGTGGTCAAGCGGCATCGCAACGCTCCTGGTGCGTCATGACTTGGTGCGCACCTCCGCGGCGAGCCGCTCGACGAAGGCGTCGACGGTGACGCCGCGCTCGGGTTCATCGGATCCGCGGGCGTTCACCCCGACGGTGCCCGCCTCCACATCGGCGTCGCCGACGACCAGGATGTACGGCAGCTTCTCGAGCTTCGCCTTGCGGATCCTCGCTCCGAGCGGCTCGTCCGCTTCGGCGAGGGATCCGCGGAAGCCCTCGTCATGCAACCGGTCCAACAGCGCGGCGGCATGCGCCTGATGGTCGCTGCGCACGGGCAGCACTCGCACCTGCTCGGGGGCGAGCCAGGCAGGGAACGCGCCCGCGTAGTGCTCCACGAGGACGGCGAAGAAGCGCTCGATCGACCCGAACAGGGCGCGGTGGATCATGATCGGGCGATGGCGCTCGTTGTCCGCGCCGACGTACTCGATGCCGAACCGCTGCGGCGTCTGGAAGTCGAGCTGGATCGTGGACAGCTGCCACGTTCGGCCGATGGCATCGCGGGCCTGCACCGAGATCTTCGGCCCGTAGAAGGCGCCACCGCCTTCGTCGAGCACGAGCTCGAGGTCCTTCGTCGAGGCAGCGCGACGGAGCGCCTCGGTGGCCTCGTCCCACTCCTCGTCGGTGCCGACCGCCTTTCCAGGCGGCTTCGTGGAGAGCTCGAGGTAGAAGTCGTCGAGGCCGTAGTCCGCCAGCAGCCCGAGCACGAAGTCGAGCAAGGAGACGAGCTCGTCGGACATCTGCTCCTTGGCGCAGAAGATGTGCGCGTCGTCCTGGGTCATCCCGCGCACGCGCGTGAGGCCGTGCACCACGCCGCTCTTCTCGTAGCGGTAGACCGACCCGAACTCGAACGCCCGCAACGGAAGCTCCCGGTAGCTGCGCATCCGGGATCGGTAGATCAGCACGTGGAACGGGCAGTTCATCGGCTTGAGGTAGTAGTCCTGCCCGCTCTCACCACCCTCGTCGTCGAAGTGGATCGGCGGGAACATCCCCTCCGCGAACCACTCGAGGTGTCCGGATGTCTCGAAGAGCCCGGCCTTGGTGATGTGCGGCGAGTTGACGAACTCGTAGCCCGCCTCCGCGTGGCGCTGGCGGGAGTAGTCCTCCATGAGCCGGCGCACCAGGCCGCCCTTCGGGTGGAACACGGCCAGACCCGAGCCGACCTCGTCGGGGAAGCTGAACAGGTCGAGCTCGACGCCGAGCGTGCGGTGGTCGCGCTTTGCGGCTTCCTCGAGGCGCTCCAGGTGCGCGTCGAGGGCCTTCTTCGATTCCCAGGCAGTTCCGTAGATCCGCTGGAGCTGTGGGTTGCCCTCTTGGCCTCGCCAATAGGCCCCGGCGACGCGCATCAGCTTGAAGTGGCCGAGGTGCCGACCGGTGTCCGGCACGTGGGGGCCGCGGCAGAGATCGACGAAGCCCGGGTAGCCGGCGAAGGGCGGCGCCGCCTTCGGCTCGCGTGGCGGGTTCTCGTAGGTCCGCACCGCATCGGCGGAAGACGTGGCCGACATCGGGTCCGTCGAGGCATCGTCGATGATCTCGAGCTTGAACCGGTGGGCGGCGAAGACCTCCCGGGCACGCGCCGCGGGCAGCTCGTCGCGGACGAAGGGTTGGGCCTCGGCGATGATCTCGCGCATCCGAGCGTCGATCCGCTCGAGGTCCTCCTCCACGAAGGCGGCTCCGCCGGGCAGCTCGAAGTCGTAGTAGAAGCCGTCTTCCACCGGAGGTCCGATGCCGAACGTGGCGCCGGGGAAGAGGTCGAGCACCGCCTGAGCGAGCACGTGGGCGGTGGAGTGACGGATCGTGAACAGCCCGCGGGCGGAGGCGTCGGTGACGATGTCGACCGCGTCGCCGTCGCCCAGCGCGCTGGCAAGGTCGCGCTCCTCCCCGTTCACCACGGCGATGACGGCAGCCTTCGCGAGCCGAGATCCGATCGCGGCAGCCAGATCACCCGCGG
>JBQTHC010000078.1:0-18388 GCA_052390255.1 Microthrixaceae bacterium | reverse complement strand
GGCGAGCGCCTCACCACGCTCGACGGCGTCGATCGCCCCCTCTCTGCGGAAGACCTCCTCATCTGCGACGGCGCCGATGTGGCGGTCGGCCTCGCCGGGATCATGGGTGGCGCCTCGAGCGAGATCGACGAGTCGACCACCGACGTCTTGCTCGAGATGGCGTGGTTCCACCCCATCGGCATCGTGAAGAGCTCGCGCCGCCACAAGCTGCGCTCCGAGGCCTCTGCCCGCTTCGAGAAGGGGACCGACCCCGAGGTCATCGACCTCGCGATGCGACGCTTCGCGGCCTTGCTCGGAGCGTCGCTGGAGGACAGTGCTTCAACGGCCGATGGAGCGTTGCCCGAGCGCTCGGTCGTTCGTGTCCGCACCGCGCGCGTCGCGAAGCTGCTGGGAACTGCGCTGGGCGCCTCGCGCATCGGGGAGCTGCTCGACCCGATCGGGTTCACCTCCGTCGCCGTGGGCGACGATCTCGACGTCTCGATCCCGTCGTGGCGCTACGACTCCGACAGCGAGATCGACGTGATCGAGGAGATCGCCCGTCACCACGGGTACACCGCCCTCGGTCGGACGCTCCCGCGCGCCGCAACCACGGGCTCCCTCACACCTCGGCAGCACGAGCGCCGTCGACTGCGATCGACGCTGGTCGGCCGGGGGCTGTCCGAAGCGATGCCCATGCCGTTTCTCGCCCCCGGGGAGCTCGCGCGATGCGGCCTGACCGACGACGGCATCCGCATCGCGAACCCACTCGTGGCCGAGCAGTCGGTACTCCGAACGTCATTGCTGCCGGGGCTCGTCGGCGCGGTGGCGTACAACTGGTCGCACCGCAACCACGGCGTGTCGCTCTTCGAGATCGGCCACACGTTCAACCGCCCGTCTGCCCTCGATGCCGAGCTGCCCGACGAGCGCGAGGTGCTCGGGGCGGTGATCGCCGGTTCGGACGCGTCGGCGGGGGTGCAGCTGTGGCGCGTGGTGGCCGAGGTGCTCGGGTTCGCCCACGTCGTCGTGGAGAACGCGCGGGTACCGGGTCTGCACCCCACCAGGAGCGCGCGGCTCACGGTCGAGGGCCTCGCGGTCGGCAGCGTGGGCGAGATCGACCCGGATGTGCTCGAGGGCCACGGCATCGGCGAGCGAGTCGCATACCTCGAGGTCGACCTCACCACGTTGCTCGAGGTGCCTCACGCCGAGCGCACCTACCGGCCCTTCAGCGTCTACCCGAGCAGCGACATCGACCTCGCCTTCGAAGTCGACGACGAGGTGCCTGCATCCACCGTCGAGGACGCGATCCGCTCGGCCGGAGGAGCGCTCCTGTGGTCGGTGCGGCTCTTCGACGTGTTCCGCGGGTCGGGTGTCGCCGCCGGGCGTCGCAGTCTCGCCTACGCGCTGCGCTTCCAGGCCCTCGACCGAACGCTCACCGAGGCCGACGTCGCCGAGGCGCGCGCCGCCATCATCGACGCCGTGCAGTCCGCCCTGCCCGCCAGCCTGCGGGGCTGACGTCGGCCAGCTTCCTGTCACGAGATCGGGGCCACTGTCGCAGATCTCGTGACACGCTTCCGCGGTCGATCGCAGCTGTCACGAGATTCGTGCCCTGAGCGCCCTTTCCGTGACACGGATCGTGGCGGTCGTCAGTCCTCGTCGGGGTCGTCGATCTCGTCGCCGAGCTGCCACGGGGTGATGTCTGCCCCCTGTTGCAACGCCACGACTTCGGCGTACAGACGCACCGCGACACCGACGCCGGCCGTGATGGCCGCCACCCCGAGCGACCCGAGGGATGCCGCGATGGAATCGATGCGCTGGGTCCACGAGATGCCGCTGAGGTTCGGTCCGTCGATCCCGAAGCCGCCGGTGCCGACGGAGTCCGTGAGGATCTGCTGGAAGCGGACGAGCTGCCACAGCCATGCGGTCGCGAGTGCGGCAGCGATCCAGAGGAGCCCGGTGCCTGCCCTGCGCACGAGCTCGCTGGAGCGGAGCAGTGCACGTCGGTTGAGCCCGTCGAGGTCGGCCTGGCTGATGTGAGACGGGGATGGGTCGTTCATTCGGCCAGCCTGGCACGACGCCAGCGGTCTGCGCTCAGGACCCTGGCGTCTCGTTGAGGCCGCCGTCGCCTACGGATCGGTAGAGGTCGTAGATCTCCTTGCAGACACCGCAGAGCGGCAGCTTCGCCGGGTCCTGCTGGGGGACGAATCGCTCGCCGCACAGGGCCTCCACGGCATAGCCGTAGATCCGCGCCTCGGTGACCTTGGCCACAGCTGACTCGCCGGGCTCCACCTTGATGATGTGGGCTGCCTTGGGCGGGCCGGTCTCGGTGCGCTCGTCGGTTCGATCATCGAGGGAGGGATCGATCGTGGTGACCGACGGATGGGACGGGACCACCATGCGCATGGAGGTTAGAGCGCGGGTCCCCTCATCCGATTTGCATGATCATGCAGAATCATGAATGATCTCCGGATGCCGAAGGTCGGGATCATCGGAGCTTCAGGGTTCACCGGGGCTGAGCTGCTGCGCCTCGCGGCCCAGCATCCCGATCTCGACGTCGTCTACGCCACGGGCGACACGCAGGCCGGAAGCCTCGCGGGGGACCTCTACCCGAGCCTCGCCGCCGCGCATCCAGGGCTTCGATTCGCGGCGTATGACCCCGCGGAGGCGGCAGGCCTGGACCTGGTGTTCCTCGGCTTGCCGCACGGCGCGAGCCAAGGCCTCGTGCCCGAGCTGATCGGCAAGGTCGGCCACCTCGTCGACCTCGCGGCCGACTTCCGCTTGAAGGACCCCGCGCTCTACCCGCTGTGGTACGGCGAGCCCCACACCGCCCCCGAGCTGCTCGCGGACTTCGCCTACGGCCTCCCGGAGCTGTTCCGCGATGAGATCCTCGACGCGGCCCACGTCGCAGTGCCGGGTTGCTACCCGACGGCGGCATCGCTCGCGCTCACACCGCTCGTGCGTTCAGGCGCGATCGAGTCGAGCGGGATCATCGTCGACGCCGCGAGCGGAGTCTCCGGTGCCGGTCGGACGCCGAAGCCAGGCACGAGCTTCTGCACGGTCGACGAGGACTTCACCGCGTACGGCCTGCTCGATCACCGACACACACCGGAGATCGAGCAGGTGACTGGCGCGTCGGTGCTGTTCACTCCGCATCTCGCACCGATGAACCGGGGCATCCTCGCCACCTGCTACGCCCGGCCCAGCGGCACCACCTCGACCGCGGCGCTGCTCGACACGCTTGCCGCGGCGTACGCGCCGGAGCCGTTCGTCGTGGTGGGGGAGGCGTCGCCCTCCACCAAGGCCACGCTCGGCTCCAACTGCGCGCACCTCACCGCGCGCTACGACGAGCGCACCGGCTGGGTCGTCGCGATCGCGGCGATCGACAACCTCACCAAGGGAGCATCCGGCCAAGCGGTGCAGTGCGCCAACCTGCTCCTCGGCCTCCCCGAGACCACGGGCCTTCCGATCGCAGGGGTGTACCCGTGAGTGTGACGGCGGCGCACGGGTTCGTCGCCAACGGGATCGCGTGTGGCATCAAGGGCAGCGGCGGCCCCGACCTGAGCCTCGTGGCCACCGACGACGGCCAGCCCACGCCGACGGCCGCGGTGTTCACGCAGAACAAGATGACGGCCGCCCCGGTCGTGACGACCAACGCCCATCTGACGCTCACGGGCGGACAGTCCGCCGCGGTGGTCCTCAACAGCGGCTGCGCCAACGCCGCCACCGGTGAGCAGGGCATGGCAGACGCTCGGCGCATGACCGAGCTGGTGGCCGTCGAGCTCGGTTGCGACGCCAAGGAGGTGCTCGTCTGCTCGACTGGACTGATCGGATACACGCTGCCGATGGCCGCGATCGCGGCAGGGGTCGGACCGCTGGTGGCCGGCCGCGCATCCACGGCCGAGGCCGGCGTGGCCGCCGCTGAGGCCATCCGCACGACCGACACCCATCGCAAGGAGGCGCTCGTCGAGGGAGCCGACTTCGTCGTCGGTGGCATGGCGAAGGGCGCGGCCATGCTCGCCCCGAACATGGCCACCATGCTCGCGGTGCTCACCACCGACGCCAGCGTCGAGGCCGACGAGCTCACCGCCGTGTTGCGCGCGGCGGTAGCCGACAGCTTCAACGCGATGACCGCTGACGGCTGCACCTCCACCAACGACACGGTCATCCTCATGGCCTCGGGGAGGAGCGGCCCGCCCGCAGACAGGCGCTCCTTCGCCGACGCAGTCGCCGAGGTGTGCCTCGAGCTGGCCACGCAGATGGTGGGCGACGCCGAGGGCCACACCAAGGTCGTGCGACTGCGCGTGACCGGAGCGCTGTCTGACGAGGAAGCGCGCCTCGGAGCACGCAAGGTGGCCGAGAGCCAGCTCGTGAAGTGCTCGTGGTACGGCAAGGATCCGTACTGGGGTCGGGTCGCGAGCGAGCTCGGCAGTGCCGGCATCACCTTCGAGCCCGACAAGCTCACCATCCGCTACGGCGATCTCGTCGTGGCCGAGCGGGGCATCACCGCACCGGTCGACCCCAAGGCGATCGCCGCGTACATGGAGCGCGAATGGATCGAGGTCACGGCGCACCTCGGTCTCGGCGACGGAACGGCGCGCGTCCTCACGAACGACCTCACCCACGCGTACGTCGATGAGAACATGGGAACCTCGTGACGACGGTGGACGCCGCGCGGGCGGCCGCGGAGCAGCGCGCGGCGGTCCTGGTCGAGGCGCTCCCGTACATCCAGCGCTTCCACGGTGCGGTCGTCGTGGTGAAGCTCGGCGGCAACGCGATGGTCGATCCCGCGCTCGCGGTCTCCTTCGCGGAGGACATCGTCCTCATGCACTCCGTCGGCCTGCGCCCTGTGGTCGTCCACGGTGGCGGTCCCCAGATCAGTGCGCTCATGGAGCGCCTCGGCAAGGTCCCGGAGTTCCGCGACGGGCAGCGCGTCACCGATGCAGAGACCGTCGACATCGCGCGCATGGTCCTCGTGGGCAAGATCGGTCGCGACATCGTCGGGTCGATCAACGTCCACGGCCCCCTCGCCGTCGGCGTGAGTGGCGAGGACGCTGGGCTGATCCTGGCGAGCGCGCGTCATCCCGACCTCGGCTTCGTCGGTGACGTCCACGCCGTCAACCCGGCCATCCTGCGCCGACTGCTGGCCGAGGACCTGATCCCTGTCGTCTCCACCATCGGAGCCGACGCGAGCGGTCAGGCGTACAACATCAACGCCGACACGGTGGCCGGCGCGCTCGCGGAGAGCCTCGAGGCGGAAAAGGTCATCTACCTGACCGACGTGGAGGGTCTGCTCGCGGACGTCGAGGATCCGACGAGCCTGGTCAGCCGGATCGACGCCCTCGCGCTCCAGCGGATGGTGGACGCGGGCTCGCTGGCCGGAGGCATGATCCCCAAGATCGCAGCGTGCCTGCATGCCGTGAACAACGGGGTGGGATCCGCGCACCTCCTGGATGGCCGTCTGCCCCACGTCGTGCTCCTCGAGCTCTTCAGCGACGCGGGCGTCGGCACGATGATCACCCCGGAGGTTGTGGCATGACCGGCCCCTTGATGACGACGTACCCGCCGAGCTCGGTCACGTTCGTTCGGGGCGAGGGCTCCTGGCTGTGGGACGAGCAGGGCAACCGCTACCTCGACCTCCTCAGCGGACTCGCCGTCACCAGCCTGGGCCACAGCCACCCGGCCGTGGCGGCGGCGTTGCACGAGCAGGCGCAGACCCTGCTGCACGTGTCGAACCTCTTCGGAACCGAGGTCGGGCCGCAGGTCGCGGCCACCCTCGATCGACTGCTCGGCGTCGGCCAACCGGGGTGGCCCGCAGAGGGCACGCGGGGCAAGGTGTTCTTCGCGAACTCGGGTGCCGAGGCCAACGAGTGCGCGCTCAAGCTCGCCCGGCGGTTCGGTGGTCGCGGACGCCACGTCGTCGTCAGCGCGTTCGGTTCCTTTCATGGCCGGACACTCGCCACGCTCCACGCCACAGGGCAGCCGGCCAAGCACGAGGTGTTCCAGCCGCTCCCCGAGGGGTTCCGGCACGTCGCGTGGTGCGACCTCGAGGCACTCGAGGCGTCGCTCGATCCCACGGTGAGCGCGGTGCTGCTCGAGCCCGTGCAAGGGGAAGGTGGCGTCAACCCTGCCACCGCTGAGTACTTCCAGGGCGTGCGGCGCCTGTGCGACGAGCGCGGCATCCTCTTCATGGTCGACGAGGTGCAGACGGGCCTCGGACGATGTGGCGCGTGGTTCGCCCACCAGCGGCTCGGCGTCGTCCCCGACGTGGTCACGATCGCGAAGGCGCTGGGCAACGGCGTGCCGATCGGCGCGTGCTGGGCGAAGACCGAGGTTGCTGCAGCGTTCGAACCAGGCGATCACGCAACGACCTTCGGCGGCCAGCCGCTCGCCACCTCGGCCGCGCGCGCGGTGCTCGCGGAGATGGAGGCGCAGGACGTTCCCGCACGCGCCGAGCGCGCGGGGGAGCGGCTCACCGCGGCCGCGGAGTCGCTCGACGGCGTCGCCGCGGTGCGAGGTCTCGGGCTCCTGATCGCGATCGAGCTCGAGGGTCACGACGCGAAAGCAGTGGCCGCGCGCCTCCTAGAGCTCGGTGCCATCGTCAACGCCATCACGCCCACCGCACTCCGGCTCGCGCCGTCGCTCCTCATCACCGACGACGAGATCGACATCGCCATCGCGCTACTGAAGGAGGCGCTCACATGAGACCGCGGCACGACCTAGCCGGAGTGCGGTCGGGCCGCGCCCGCGGAGGCAGGAGCGCAGCGACGCCCGAAGCCGACCTGTTCACGGAGGCGCTGGCATGACACCGCGCCACGTGCTCGACATCGACGACCTCAGTGCGGAAGAGGTGGCCGCGGTGCTCGCCCTTGCCGCCGCGCCGGATCGTCCCCAGCTGCTCGCGGGTCGCTCGGTCGGGCTGTACTTCGAAAAGCCCTCCCTTCGCACGCGCCACTCGTGCGAGGTCGCCGTCGTGCAGCTCGGTGGACACCCGCTGATGTTCCGCACCGAGGAGGTGGGGAGCGCCGAGCGCGAGCCGCTTGCGGACATCGCCAAGGTGCTGAGCGGCTACCACGCGCTCCTCGGTGCCCGCGTCTACGACCACTCGGTGCTCGAATCCTTGGCGGGGGCATCGTCGATCCCCGTCGTCAACCTGCTCTCAGACCAGGCACATCCCTGCCAGGCGCTCGCTGATCTCCTCACGATGCAGCAGGAGTGGGGTTCGCTGGAGGGCCGCACGATCGCATGGGTGGGCGACTTCAACAACGTGGCTCGAAGCCTGAGCCTCGGCGCGGCGCGCACAGGCATGGTGCTGCGCATCGCGAGCCCTCCAGGCTACGGACCCACCGACCTCGACATCGAACGACTGCTGAGCGCGGGCCTCGCGGAAGCGCCCTTCGTGACGGCACGGCCGGCAGAGGCGGCGAAGGGTGCCGACGCCGTGCACACCGACGTGTGGGCCTCGATGGGACATGAGGCCGAGGCCGACGCGAGACGCCGCGCCTTCGAGGGCTTCACCGTCGACGACGAGGTCTTCGCGGCCGCCAACGAAGCCGCCGTGTTCATGCACTGCCTCCCGGCGCACCGGGGGGAGGAGGTGCAGGCGTCGGTCGTGGATGGTGAGCAGAGCCGGGTCTTCCCGCAGGCGCACAACCGCCTCCATGCCTTCCGGGGCCTCCTGCGCTTCCTGCTCGCAGACGCCGGAGCCGGCGGCGTGTAATGGCGCTGGCCAAGCCACAACGCCAGCACCGGATCGCGAAGCTCCTCGCGGAGCAGGCGGTGACGAGCCAGGCGCACGTCGTCGAGCTGCTGGCCGCCGACGGGGTTCGCGCCACGCAGGCAACGGTGTCACGCGACCTCGACGATCTCGGTGCGATCAAGGTCCGCTTGCCCGGTGGCGAGACCGTGTACGCCATCCCTGAGCTGCCGATCGAGCAGCGCGCCCCGGAGGACCATCTGCGACGCGTCTTCGGTGACTGGGTCGTGGAGGTCGCTCACTCAGGCAACCTGGTCGTGCTTCGCACGCCACCCGGCTCCGCGCACGTCGTCGGCTCGGCCCTCGACCGCGCCGGCCTCCCCGAGGTGCTGGGCACGGTCGCCGGAGATGACACGCTGATCGTCGTCGTCACCGAGAGCGCGGGCGGCGCCAACGTGGCCAAGCAGCTCTCCGACCTCGCGGGTCTCTCGTGATGCTCCGCGCTCGATACGAACTCAGGAAGTAGGACGACAGTCATGGCAAAGAGAGTGGTGCTCGCCTACAGCGGCGGTCTCGACACGTCCGTCGCGGTGCGGTGGATGATCGACAACCTCGGCGTCGAGGTCATCGCGCTCGCGGTCGATGTCGGACAGGCCGCCGAGGACTACGAGATCGTGAAGGACCGGGCCCGCGCCGCCGGAGCGATCGAAGCGATCGTGGTCGACGCCAAGGAGGAGTACGCCGCGGAGTACTGCGCGCCCGCGCTCAAGGCGAACGCGCTCTACGAGAACCGCTACCCGTTGGTGTCCGCGCTGTCTCGTCCCGTGATCGTCAAGCACCTCGTCGCCGCGGCACGGGCTCATGGCGCAGACGCCGTCGCCCACGGCTGCACTGGGAAGGGCAACGACCAGGTGCGCTTCGAGGTGTCGACGCGCGCGCTGGCGCCGGACCTCGAGGTGATCGCGCCCGTCCGCGGCTGGGGGATGACCCGTGAGGACAGCATCCTCTACGCCTACGACCACCAGATCCCGATCGTCGCGACGAAGGAGAAGGTGTATTCGATCGACGACAACATCTGGGGCCGCGCGATCGAGTGCGGTGAGATGGAGGATCCGTGGGCCGCACCGCCCCCTGGCGTGTGGCTGCTCACCAAGCCGACGATCACCGAACCGCGTGATGTGGTGGTCGGCTTCGAAGCCGGCGTACCCACGAGCGTGGACGGTGACGCCCTGACGCCGCTCGGCGTGATCCAGCGACTCAACGATGTGGTCGGCGCCTACGGGTGGGGGCGACTCGACATGGTGGAGAACCGTCGCGTCGGCATCAAGAGCCGGGAGACCTACGAGTGCCCAGCGAGCCTCGCGCTGATCCTGGCGCATCGTGATCTCGAGGGGATCTGCCTCGAGCGCGACGTGCAGCGTGAGAAGGCGAGGATCGAGCCTCGCTATGCGGAGCTCGTGTACGACGGGCTCTGGTTCAGCCCGCTCAAGAACGCGTTCGACGCGTTCATCGCCGAGACGCAGCGCTACGTCACGGGGAAGGTCCGGCTGCGGTTGTCGCCCGGTTCGTGCGAGGTGACCGGTCGGCGCAGCCCGCACAGCCTCTACGACTACGGGCTCGCGACCTATGACGCGGAGGACAGCTTCCGGCACGAGGACTCGGCCGGCTTCGTGCGGCTATGGGGCCTGTCCGTCGAGACCTGGGCTGGCACCCAGGGTCACCTGGACGGGTAGCCAGATGTCCACCCTCTGGCACGGACGGTTCGAAGGCGGGCCCGCGGACGAGCTGCTCGCCTTCACGGTGAGCCTGCCGTACGACCAGCGTCTCGCTCCCGACGATCTCGCCGGCTCGCGCGCGCACGTGCGTGGCCTCGTCAGGGCCGGAGTGCTCACCGCGGACGAGCGGGACGCGGTGCTCGGCGCCCTTGACGCGGTGGAGGCCGAGCTCTCCGACGGCACCTTCGTGTTCATGCCCAGCGACGAGGACATCCACACGGCAGTGGAGCGTCGGGTGACCGAGCTGGCCGGCGAGGCGGGAGCGAGGCTGCACACTGGCCGCTCCCGCAACGATCAGGTCGCCACCGACCTGCGGTTGTACACGAAGCGGTCGCTCACGGCCGTCGCCGGTCGGGTGATCGCGCTGCAGGACGTTCTCCTCCAGCGGGCCGTCCAGGCGGGGGAGACCTACCTCCCGGGCTACACCCATCTGCAACGGGCCCAGCCCGTCTTGCTCGCGCACCACCTGCTCGCCCACGGGTGGGCGTTGGCGCGCGACATCGATCGGCTGCTCGACGCTCGCCGCCGCGCCGACGTGTCGCCGCTGGGGGCAGGCGCACTGGCCGGCTCGTCGATCCCGCTCGATCCCGACGGGGTCGCCGCCGACCTCGGCTTCGCAGCTCGGTTCGAGAACAGCCTCGACGCGGTGGCGGATCGCGACTTCGTCGCCGAGAGTCTCTTCGCCCTCACGTTGCTCGGCATCCACCTGTCGCGGATCGGCGAGGAGATCGTGCTCTGGACGAGCGAGGAGTTCGGCTTTGCGCGACTCGACGACGCCTACGCCACCGGCAGCTCGATGCTCCCGCAGAAGAAGAACCCTGACATCGCCGAGCTCGCTCGCGGCAAGGCCGGTCGGCTCATCGGCAACCTCACCGGGCTGCTCGCCACGCTCAAGGGACTGCCGCTCTCGTACAACCGCGATCTGCAGGAGGACAAGGAGCCGCTCTTCGACGCCGTCGACCAGGTGTCGCTTGCCCTCTCGGCGATCACCGGGCTCTACGCCACGATGCAGGTCGATGCCGCGCGCATGCAGGCTGCCGCCGACGCGCCGTACGGCGCCGCGACCGACCTCGCCGAGCACCTCGTCGTGGGGGGCACTCCCTTCCGCGATGCGCACGCGATCGTCGGCGCGCTCGTGCGCGAGTCGGTCGAGCACGGCACGCCGATGGCCGACCTCGTCGCCGCCCACCCGGCGCTCGGCCCGGATGCGGTGGCGCTCCTGGCGCCGGGCGTGTCGGTGTCGCGCCGCACCACACCCGGCGGGGGCGGCCCGGCCGCAGTCGCCGTGCAGATGGATCGCTTCCGAGCACAGCTCGAGTCGGATCGCACGCGCGCCGCCGTCTGACGTCCCGCGTCGAGGCCCGACGGAGAAGTCGCGCCTCGCCGCACGGCCGCGCGTGACGCGGGTTCTCGTCGGTTACCGTCCTGCGAATGCGGATCGATGACCTGCTGCTGACGCTCCACATCCTTGCGACGGAGTGCGGGTTGACCTCATGATCCTGGTTCTCGCCGTCGCCGACATGGTGTTCCGGCCAGGCTCGTGACGGAGCTTCGATGAGCGGCCCGGCCGACGAGCATCGGCGGGTCGCCGGTGCGTTCACCGCCACCGTCGAGGGCGTCGCACCGGACGCGTGGGATCAGCCCGCTCCGGTGGAGGGTTGGGTTGCGCGCGACGTCGTCCGCCACCTCGTCGAGTGGTTTCCCGCGTTCCTCCAGGGAGCAACCGGGATCACACTGCCGGCAGGCGCGTCGGTCGATGAGGACCCGGTGGGCGCCTGGCGAACCCAGGCCGATGCCGTGCAGGCGCTGCTCGACGATCCCGAGGCCGCCGCGCGCGAGCACGACCTCCCGCACATCGGTCGGATGCCGCTCGGTCAGGCGATCGACATGATCTACACCGGCGACGTGTTCCTCCATCGCTGGGACCTCGCCCGAGCCACTGGCCAGGACGAGACGCTGGATCCCGACAAGTGCGCCGCGATGCTCGAGGGCATGCTGCCGATGGACGCGGTGCTGCGCCAGAGCGGTCAGTACGGACCGCGCGTCCACGTCCCGGAGGAGGCTGACGTCCAGACCAAGCTGTTGGCGTTCATCGGACGCACCCCGTAGACGCGACTCGTCGCCGACGGTGGGCCCTACGATGACGGGTCCGTCCCTGGCAGGCTGGCTCACCGTGACCTACACCCACCACATCCGCGTGCGCTACGGCGAGGTCGACATGCAGCGCGTCGTGTTCAACGCGAACTTCCTCGCGTACTGCGACGACGCCGCCGACCTCTGGTTCCGCATGCTCGGCGCCGAGCTCGAGGACGACTGGTGGGACGTGATGGTGAAGAAGGCAGTGATCACCTGGAGCGGGGCGGCGCGCGTCCACGACGATCTCGCGATCGAGGTGAGCGTGCGGCGCTGGGGCAACACGAGCTTCGACGTCGGCTTCGACGGCACCGTCGACGGCGCGCCGGTCTTCAGTGCCGACATCACCTACGTCGCGGTGAAGACGGGCACCACCGACACCGTCCCGGTGCCCGACGAGTTCCGAGCCGCGGCCAGTGGTCCGGTGGACCGCTCCACCGGCTGATGGCGCGGCGCACGCGCCTGCCCCGCACGTTCTACCGACGCGACCCGCGCGCCGTGGCTCCGGAGCTCTTGGGCAAGGTGCTCGTGCGCGGAGCGATGTCGGCGCGCATCGTGGAGGTCGAGGCGTACTGCGGCGCGGAGGACCCTGGGAGTCATGCCTTCCGTGGCATGACGAAGCGCAATGCCACGATGTTCGGTCCGCCCGGGCGCCTCTACGTGTACTTCACCTACGGCATGCACTGGTGCGCCAATGCCGTGTGTGGCGAGGAGGGGAGCGGGGTTGCGGTGCTGCTCCGGGCGGCCACGCCGGTGACGGGCGTCGAGGAGATGCGGGCGCGCCGGCCAGCGGCCCGCAACGATCGCGACCTGCTGCGCGGCCCGGCGCGCCTGTGCCAGGCGTTCGGCCTCGAGGGCTCCTTCGACGGCGCCGATCTCGCCACCCGATCCCACGGGGTCACGATCGTCGATGACGGCACGCCGCCTCCCGAGGAACCCGCGGTGGGCGCGCGCATCGGCCTGTCGACCGGTGCCGACCTGCCGTGGCGCTGGTGTGTGCCCGGCGACCCGCACCTGTCCAAGCCGGCATGACCTCGCTCACGCTGCACTCGGCTGATGCCCTTGTGGCAGTCCAGGACCTCGCGATCGCCCGAGCGGCAGTTGTCGGCGCATTGCCCGGTGACGACTCGCACGAGCGGGCCCGAGCGGAGATGCTCGCCTTCATCGATGCACACGGGGATGCGCTCCACCGAACCTGCGAAGAAGGTCACCTCACCGGCTCCGCGCTCGTGGTCGACCCGGGTACCCGTCAGGTTCTCCTGCTGTTCCACGCGAAGGTGCAGCGCTGGCTCCAACCCGGCGGACACGCGGACGGGGACGGCAACCTTGCGCACGTCTCGCTGCGCGAGGCCGCGGAGGAGACGGGAATCGACGGCCTGCGCGTCGTCACGCCGGCGGTCGACCTCGACGTCCATGTCTTCCACTCGGTGACCCACAGCGAACCGGATCACCTCCACCTCGACGTACGTCACCTCGTGCTCGTGCCCGAGGGCGCGACGGGCGTGGCGAACCACGAGTCGCACGGCCTGGCGTGGGTCTCGTTTGGCGAGCTCGCCACCTACGACGTCGATCCGGGAACCGTCCGCATGGCCCGCGCTGCCCTGCAGATGCTCGATCGGCTCGCGCTCAGCTGACGTCGAGAGGGGTCGCGCACGCGGGCATGTGGTTGTCGGCTGCGAACCCGTCGAGGTACTCGGTGATCTGCGCGCGCTGCTTCGGTGTCACGAGGAGTCGAGCCTCGGGATCGCGGCGCAGCGCAGCCGCGTAGTCCTGTCGGTCACCCAAGTACGTGTGCCAGTCGGCGAGCCACTCGCGCACGAGCGCGCCGTCGTCGCCTCCCGGGGCGATCGCTTCGAGGTCGATCAGCATCTGCGCGAACAGATCGTTCGCCTGCTCGACGACCTCAGCCCGCTCGGTCGCCGTTCGTGCCTCGACCGCGCGCGGGAGCTGCGCGACCTGGTCGAGCGTGCCGCGGCAGCGAAGCTGCGCGGCTTGGGCGAACGAGGGGTCGGCGAGACGATCCGGGGGCGGCAGCCGACCTGGCCCGAACGCGAGGTAGAGCACGTAGCCCCACATCGACACCATGCCGACCACGAGGACCGTCACGATCACGCGCCCCGCCCCCCAGCGTCGCTCCGTGCTGTCCTCGTGCACCGCGACGTCGACCGGCATTGCCCCAGCCTCGTCAGCACGCCGCTGCGCTGTCCAACCCGCGGTCACCTCAACCGGATGGATCCCCAGTCACCTCGATCCGCACGGTCGATCCGAGTGGAGCGCGCGAGCCTCCCGCGGGCGATTGGGCGACCACGCGTCCGGGTTTGCCCCCGCCCGCTGCGGGAATGCGCTCCGCGACGAAGCCCGCGGCCCGGATCTTCGCGATTGCTTCCTCCGCGGTGAGCCCGACCACCGAGGGGACCTTCGCCAGTGCATGGGTAGTGCTCGTCGTGGGCTCCGACCCGGGGAGGGTCGTGCTCGTGGTGGTGGTGGTCGTGGTCGGGGGGTGGAAGCCCGTGATCGCGCGTCCAGCGAGTGCGGCGCTCATGAAGCGCTGCCAGATCTCGGCTGGGTAGGTCCCGCCGGTGACGCGGATCGGGGTGACCGGGGGTTGCATCCGGATGAGGTTGCCGTCGGGTCCGAGCGAGGGAAAGCCGACCCACACCGCTGTGGCGAGGTCGGGTGTGTACCCGACGAACCATGCGTCCTTCCAGTCGTCGGTCGTGCCCGTCTTGCCGGCGGCGGGGCGATCCAGCTGCGCTCCCGTCCCTGTCCCGCGGGCGATCACCTGCTCGAGGATGGAGGTGAGCGTGTCGGCGACGTCCGCATCGAGCACCTTCTCCTGCGTGTGCTCGTGCTGGAAGAGCACGGTGCCGTCGCGACGGGTGATGCGCGTCACGAGCACCGGCGCCACGTGGACCCCGCGGTCGGCGAAGGTGGCGTACGCCGAGGCCATGTCCATGGCGGTCACCCGATTCGTGCCCAGGACCGCTGACGGAACCGGCTCGAGCGGGCTGCGGATCCCGTAGCGGGCGGCCGCATCCATCGCCGCCTTCGGTCCGACCAACATCATCAGCTGCGCATAGAGGGTGTTGTAGGACCGAACGGTTCCCTCGGTGATCGTGACCGAACCCCCGCCTCCGCCGCCGTAGTTGCAGGGCCGCCAGACGCTGTGCTCGAGCGGGATGTCGATGCACGCGGGAGCCGCGAGGATCCGGTCAGGTGAGATCCCCTGCGCGAGTGCGGTGGCGAGGACGATCGGCTTGAACGACGAGCCCGCCAGGCGACGGCCCTGCGTTGCCAGGTTCAGCTTGGCGATGCCGCTGTTGCCGAAGAAGTCACGACCGCCCACCATGGCGCGCACGTAGCCAGTGGCTGGCTCGATCGACACGAGCGAGGCATCCGGCCCATTTGGGTCGGGGAGGACGGCGGCGATCGCCTGCTCCGCCTTCGCCTGCTGGTCGAGGTCGACGGTGGTCTGGACCCGCAGGCCGCCCCCGAAGAGCAGATCCCGTCGCTCCTGCGGCGTGGAGCCGAAGCGAGGGTCGTCCAGGATCCACCGTTTGACCTCCTCGACGACGTGCGGCGCGGCGTAGCGAGCCGCGGCCGGAGTCGTGGCTGACCCGAGCGCGAGGGGCTCGGCCTGGGCGGCGGCCACCGATGCGGGATCCGCGTCGCGGCGCTCGCCCATGCGATCGAGCACCACGTTGCGTCGCGCGAGCGCAGCGTCGGGAGCGAGGTACGGATCGGTGGCGCTCGGGCGCTGGATCAGCCCCGCGAGCAGGGCACCCTCCGCGAGGGTCAGGCTGCCGACGTCCTTGCCGAAGTACTGCTGCGCTGCTGCCTCGATCCCGTAGGCACCGTTGCCGAAGTAGATCGCGTTGAGGTAGAGCTCGAGGATCCGGTCCTTGCTGTAGCGCCGTTCCAGCTGCACCGCCATCGACGCCTCTTCGATCTTGCGCGCAAGCGTCTGGGACGTGTCCTGCAGCAGCACGTTCTTCACGTACTGCTGTGTGATGGTGGAGCCCCCCTCCTGCACTTGGCCCGCCTCGGTGTTGGCCCGCGCCGCTCTGAGAACGGCGCGCAGATCCACCCCGTTGTGACGGTAGAAGCGTTCGTCTTCGATCGCGATCACCGCGTCTCGGACGTGCAGCGGGATCTGCTCGAGGGGCACCACCTTGCGGTTCTCCTCGGCGTGGAAGGTGTAGACGAGGGTTCCGTCAGCGGCATAGAGCGTCGATGACTCGATGGCCACGGGGACCTCAGGGAGCACCGCCCGCGACTGGTAGGTGCACGAGGCAGCGGCGACCGCGAGGGCCGAGGTGCAGGCGACGAAGGTGACGACGCGTTGCATGAGACGTCCAAGTCTCCCAGGCCCGGGCGATGCTGCACGAGCACCTCCGACGGATCGGGCTGGACCGGAGGCGCGTGCGGCAGGGACGATGGCGGCGATGGATCTCCTCGAGGACCTGGAGCGACGCGGCCTCGTGCACGCCACGACCGATCGAGCGGCCCTCGCGGCGCGCCTGGCGGCGGGCCCGCTCAGCGTCTACTACGGCTGCGATCCCACAGCGCCCAGCCTGCACCACGGGAACCTGATCGGGCTTGTGATGCTGCGGCGGTTCCAGGAGGCGGGGCACCGTCCGATCGCGCTCGCCGGCGGTGCCACGGGCATGGTCGGTGACCCCGGGGGACGCTCGGAGGAGCGCAACCTCCTCGACCGCGAGACGCTCCTCGCGAACGTAGGCGCGATCAAGGCGCAGATCAGCCAGGTGCTGGGTCCGGAGGGTCCGTGGACGCTCGTCGACAACATGACCTGGACCGAAGACCTTCGACTGCTCGAGTTCCTCCGGGACGTCGGCAAGCACGTCACCGTGAACCAGATGGTGGCTCGGGAGAGCGTGCGTGCCCGCATGGAGGGGGAGCACGGGATCTCCTACACGGAGTTCAGCTACATGCTGCTCCAGGCCAACGACTACGCCTGGCTCCAACAGCACGAGTCGTGCGAGCTGCAGATCGGTGGATCCGACCAGTGGGGGAACATCCTCTCCGGCGTCGACCTCATCCGCCGGCGCCACGGCGCCAATGTGCACGGGCTGTGCTGGCCGCTGCTCACCGGCGCTGACGGGACGAAGCTCGGCAAGACGGCGGGTGCACGCGTGTGGCTCGACCCCGCCCTCACCTCTCCGTACGCCTTCTTCCAGCACTGGATGCACGTCGAGGACGCCGACGTGCCGCGGATGCTCGCGCAGTTCACGCTGTTGCCGATGTCCGAGGTCGACGCGCTTGCCGCGGCGCATGCCACCGCACCAGAGCGCCGTGAGGGCCAGCGTGCCCTCGCTCGCACGGTGACCACCATGGTGCACGGCGCGGCCGCCGCGGCGGCTGCGGAGGGCGCCGCCGCTGTCCTGTTCGGCGCCGATCCACGGCTGGCGACCGCCGCCGCGGTCGCCGCGGTGGCTGCGGAGGTCAGTGCAACGGTGATCACCGACGGTGAGCGCCTCGACGAGGGCGTCGCGTTGGCGCCGGTGCTCGTCCGGGTCGGCCTCGCCTCCTCCCAGGGAGACGCCCGTCGCCAGCTCGAGCAGCGTGGGATCTCCGTGAACGGGGACAAGGTCGACCCGGATCGCCGGCTGACCGAGCAGGACCTCCTGCACGGTCGCTGGGTGCTGCTCCGCAAGGGCAAGCGCGACTGGGCCGTCGTTGACGCTCGGGGTTGAGCGCGCAAACCGCTCGCCGGCGTCAGAGTTGACACTTCGCGGCGGGTGCCCGTAGATTGTCCCTCCGCCCCACGGAGGCCCCGGTACACCCGGCGCGCCGCTGGAAGGGCATCGGCACCACCGCCAGCTCTGCGAGCTGCGACTGCCAGTCGAGCACCGCCCCTCGGGGTGGACGACGCTCCTTGAAAACAGAAGAGAGGACGAAAAAGCGAGTGCGGGCGACTGCACCGGCACCCTTCGGGGCGTCGATGTGGCCGTTCAAGAATGAATGCACTTGATACGGACAACTTCAACGTTGGCCGTTCTGGTGCCAGTCGGCAAAGAACGAGGGTCTCGGCCCTCGGGATCGCCGGCTCTTCAACACCGATCGAAGGGTCCTCCACCTCGGTGGCGGGCCTGAGATCTCGATGGAGAGTTTGATCCTGGCTCAGGACGAACGCTGGCGGCGTGCCTAACACATGCAAGTCGAACGAGGTCCATGCAGTGGCAACACTGCGGAAGACCTAGTGGCGAACGGGTGAGTAACACGTGAGGAACTTGCCCCGGAGACCGGGATAACCCTCCGAAAGGAGAGCTAATACCGGATGTCCTCCCCGAGTCGCATGGCTTGGTGAGGAAATGGATTCCGCTCCGGGAGAGCCTCGCGGCCTATCAGCTAGTTGGTGGGGTAACGGCCCACCAAGGCGTCGACGGGTAGCTGGTCTGAGAGGACGATCAGCCACACTGGGACTGAGACACGGCCCAGACTCCTACGGGAGGCAGCAGTGGGGAATCTTGCGCAAGGGGCGAAAGCCTGACGCAGCAACGCCGCGTGCGGGATGACGGCCCTCGGGTTGTAAACCGCTTTCAGTGGGGACGAACCAAGACGGTACCCACAGAAGAAGCCCCGGCCAACTACGTGCCAGCAGCCGCGGTAACACGTAGGGGGCGAGCGTTGTCCGGATTTATTGGGCGTAAAGAGCTCGTAGGTGGTTCGATAAGTCGGGTGTGAAACCTCCAGGCTCAACCTGGAGACGCCACCCGATACTGTCGTGACTAGAGTCCAGTAGGGGAGCGTGGAATTCCTGGTGTAGCGGTGAAATGCGCAGATATCAGGA
>JBQTHC010000077.1:0-15638 GCA_052390255.1 Microthrixaceae bacterium | reverse complement strand
GCCGCCGGTGCTCGCGGCGGTCGCAGAGCTCGATGCGCGCCGCATCCCGCTCCTGGTGGCCACGGGCCGCCGCGTGGCCTCCACGCAGGGGCCGCTCGGTAGGTTCGGGCTGGCGCCACCGGCAGTCGTGCTGAACGGTGCGCTCGGCCTCGACCTCGCGACGGGCGCGCGGTTCCACCGAGCGCCGTTCCCCGCCCACGAGGCGGTGGCGGCGTACGACGCGTTCCGCTCGGTGGGGCTCAGCCCGGTCGTGTACGTCGACCATCCGCGCTTCGACGTGCTGATCAGCCAGTCACCCGACACGAACCCCGCTCATGTCGTTGCGCTCGGCGACACCGCTGGCCGACGGTGGTCGCCCGATGGTCCAGCGGCCATCGACGACCTCCGAGCAGCCGTCGCGTCCGAGGCAGTGCTCGGCTTCAGCATGATCGGCGTCCCGTTCGGCTCCGCCGAAGCCGCGTTCGCGGTGCTCGAGCCCCTGACCGAGGTGCACCTCGACCGGTCGATCGACTTCCCGGGCCTCGCATCACTGACCGCGGCGCCGCGCAACCAGTCGAAGTGGGACGGCGTGCTGTCGTTCTGCGCGGCGCACGACATCGATGCCGGCCGCGTGCTCGCGCTCGCCGACGGGCCGAACGACATCGAGCTGCTGACGCACGCTGCGGTCACGCTCGTGCCTGATGGCTCCCACCCCAGCGCACTCGAGCGCGCCCACCATGTGATCCCGGCGGCGGTCGAGGGCGGCTGGGCCGCCGTGCTCGACCACGTGAGCTGATCTCAGTCGTCGGCCGGATCGGCAAGCAGCCCCGCCGCCGCCGCGAGTGCAGTCGCGAGCGCGGCGGCGCGGTCGAGCACTGCGCCGATGTAGTGCTCGGACACCGCGCCCTGTCCAGGGAGCGGCGCGTCGCCGAGCGAGCGGAGCAGCATCCGCGGATCTGAGGCGGGCTCGATGGGGACGGGATCGGGCAGCGCGGGCACCGGCTGCCAGAGGTCCGCCGGGCGACCTGCGGCTGCTGATCCGCCCCCGGGCTTGCGGCGTCGGTTGCGTCCGCCGCCGTGGGTGCGTCGAGCTTCGGTCACAGCGACTCCTCCGTGAGGAGGGCATCAGACCGCAAGCCGAGCGCCACCCGAAGCTGATCGGCGGACAGGTCGGCGAGCGAGCTCGACTTCGGGAGCACGAGGTCGGCGATGTGCCGTTTGCCGGCCACGACCTCCTCGACCCGCTCGTCGACGGTGCCCGGGCACACGAGGCGGTGGGAGACGACCGTGCGCGTCTGGCCGATGCGCCATGCACGATCGCGCGCCTGGTCCTCGACTGCAGGGTTCCACCAGCGGTCGTAGAGGACCACATGGCTCGCAGCGGTGAGGTTGAGGCCCGTCCCACCGGCCTTCAGCGAGAGCACGAGGGCACCGGGGCCCGTGCCGCGCTGAAACTCCTCGACGAGGCGGTCACGAGCGCCTCGCGCGAGGCCGCCGTGGTAGCAGGAGATCGCCACGCCCGTGGTCTCCGTGAGGTGATCGGCGAGCCGCTTGCCCCACTCCGCGAAGTGGGTGAACACGAGGATGCGCTCGCCGGCAGCGAACACGGACTCGACGATCTCCTCGAGTCGAGTGAGCTTGCCCGACCGGCCGGCAAGTGGCCGGTCGTCGGCCTGGTAGGCAGCCGGGTGGTTGCAGATCTGCTTGAGCGCGGTGATCGCAGCGAGGATCGCACCCTGCTTGGGGTCGCCGCCCACCTCTGAGGAGTCCGCGACAAGGCCGTCGAGGACCGCCTGGTACAGCCCGATCTGCTCGGGGGTCATCGTGCAGTGGTCGAGCTCGTCGATTCGATCCGGCAGCTCGGCCGCCACCTCTGGCTCGGTCTTCGTGCGGCGGAACACGAGCAGCCCATTGAGCGCGCGCAGCGCCGCCTCGCCCTCACCGGAGAGCTGCGCGATGAACGCGGGCCGCGAGCCGACCAGGCCAGGGTTCGTGAAGTCGAGGATGGCCCAGAGGTCTCCGAGACCGTTCTCGATGGGTGTGCCGGTGAGCGCGATCCGGCTCCTCGCCTGGATGCGGCGCAAGAGCTGTGATGTCTCGTTGGCGGGGTTCTTGATCGCCTGCGCCTCGTCGAGCACGACCCGCGCCCACGTGTGCTGCGCGAGTGCGTCGACATCGCGCACCGCGGTGCCGTAGGTGGTGATGACGATGTCTGCACCGAGCACCTCACGCTCGAGCTCCTCGGCGGTCGCGCGGGACGCGCCGTGGTGCACGACGACGCGCAGTCCCGGCGTGAACTTGCGGGCCTCGGCTGCCCAGTTGCCCACGACCGCTGGCGGCGCGACGACGAGCGCGGCACCGGTGCCCGCGGTGCGACCGAGGTGCGCGAGCATCGTCGGGGTCTTGCCGAGGCCCATGTCGAGGGCGAGGCAGCCGCCGAGGTCGGCCGCGTCGAGGAAGCCGAGCCACGCGAGTGCTTCCGCCTGGTAGCTCCGGAGCTCACCCGAGAAGCCGTCCGGTGTGGTGATCGGCTCCTTGGACACCGCGCTCGCACGCTCGAGGAGGTCGGCGGCCCAGCCGCTGCCCTCCACCCGCAAGGCGGATCCGAGTGCGGTCCCCTCCAAGCCCACGGCGTGACGCAAGATCTCCGCACCCGTGAGCTGGGTCTTGTCGGCGCGCTCCGCGAGCGCGGCAGCGGCCTCCTTGAGGTCGACGCGGTCGAGCTCGACCCATCTCCCGCGCGAGCGCACGAGCGGTCGTGCCTCGTTGGCGAGTCGGGCGACGTCGGCCGCGGTGAGCTCGACGTCGTCGAACACCGCGGACCAGCGCACGTTGGCGAGCTGGTTGGCGCCGACGACCGAGTCACCGGTGGGCTCGGTGAAGAGCCGGAGCCCCGGCGACACCTTGCGACGCGACAGCGCGGGCACGCGCACGTCGAAGCCGGCCGCGCGCAGCGCTGAGCCCGTGGAGGTCATCAGCTCCCACGCCTCAGGCTGACTGAGGTACACCTGCCCGCGCCGCTGGCCGCCCGCGCGCAGCAGCTCGGGGAAGGCCCGCTCGAGGCGGGCCAGCTCGTCGGCGAGGGGCTTGGTGGCGCGGCTGTCGGTGAGCGCCACCTCGATGGGAAGCAGGTTGCCCTCTGCGCCGGGACCCTGCACGGACAAGAACCACGCGTCGCCTCGATCGGGGGGATCGAGCTGGACCACGAGCGTCGGCCGGGCTCCGCTGAGCACGGGCTTCACCCACCGCTCCACCCGCTTGGACACCTCCGTCGCCGCGCTCACCGGCGCGTCGAACGCAGATCCGTTGAGGCGAGTGACGAACGCCTCGGCCACGGCCGCGGTGGTGTTGGTGATGGGCGGTGGCGCCTTCAGCTCGATGCGGCCGGCGGCTTCGCGCATGATCGCGTCGACCACTGCGCCGAGCACCTCGAGCGCGATCGCCCGCGCAGTACCAGCTCGTAGTGCCACGACCGGGCCTGGCATCGCGGCGGCGAGGTGGTCGAGCTCGGCCGCGTCGACGAGGGCGGGGACCCACCGCACGTTGAGGTCCATCGACCGTCCGTTGGGGCGCTTCTCACCTCGCAGCGTCGGGACGACGGAGCCGTGCGTGACCATCCGCACCGCGGCGAGCGCGACACGGCCGAGCCACACGACGCTCGCGCCGACCCCATCGCGCCCGAGACCACCGCCGACGGCGACGAGCCAGCCGAGAGACTCCTGCACAGGGATCGCGACCGCCGCCGCGCGAGACCCCGACGGCAGGACGACGTCGGCGTGGACGCTCCACCCGAGTCGCGGACCGCCGATCGCCTCGAGCCGGTCGGCGAGCTGGTCGTTCGTCTCCGGTTCGACGCCCGGCCCCGCGCCCCACACCACGACCATGCCCGCTTCCCACGACGCCTGGAGTCGCACCTCGCCCCCGGGATCGGCGCCCGCGATGACTGCGAGCGGATCGGGGACGCGCGTGAGCAGGTCGTAGGAGGTCTCGAGGCGACGCAGCTCGGCCATGAAGTCGGCCACGACCTGCTCGCGCTCGGGACCCTGGATCTGGCGGACGTCGGCGAGCTGGTCCTCGGTGTCGTCGATCAGCCGCTCGAGCGTGTACCGCCACGCGGCAGGATCGGCTTCGAGTAGCGCGATCTGATCGCGCGTCGCGATGCCCTCGGCCATCGCGTAGACCGCGTCTTCGAGCGTTCGTTGGGCGTTATCCATCGATGATCCGGCGATCCCTCATCGCCGCACGCACGCACGCCCAGGTGGGCGGCAGGCTGTCCGCTGCGGGCGTCTCCGGGCGACCTCGATCAGGTCTGCCCACCGTCATCACTGACGGGACCCCGCACGGCCAGTGTACCGCCGCCGGTCGAGTCAGGCGAAGAATCCCGCCGCCATTAGCCTCGAACCGTGGATCGCCTCCCCGTGATCGATGTCACACCTCTCGTTCGTGGTGATCTCGACGTGACAGAGGTCGGCCACGCCCTCGACGCCGCGTGCCGCGACTTCGGCTTCTTCTACGTCACCGGCCACGGCGTCGAGGAGCATCTGCAGGAGCGACTCGACGCGCTCGCACGGGCCACGTTCGCGCTGTCCGAACCCGACAAGGCTGAGATCGCGATGCCACGGGGCGGGCGCGCCTGGCGCGGCTGGTTCCCGCTCGAGGGCGAGCTCACCTCCGGTCGTGCCGACCGCAAGGAGGGCATCTACTTCGGTGCCGAGCTCGCCGAGGACGATCCGCGGGTGGCGGCCGGCCTCCCGCTGTACGGTCCCAACCTCTTCCCGCGCCAGGTGCCCGACCTGAGGCCCATCGTGCTCGCCTACCTCGACGGGATGACCGCCCTCGGGCACGCGCTGGTGCGCGGCCTCGCCGTGGGGCTCGGGCTCGATGCCGGCTGGTTCCACGACAACCTCACCGCTGATCCGCTCGTGCTGTTCCGCATCTTCCGCTATCCACCCGAGCGCGATCTCGTCGACCCCAACTGGGGGGTCGCCGAGCACACCGACTACGGCTTGCTGACGATCCTTCGGCAGGATGCGATCGGCGGGCTGGAGGTGCATGCGCCGTCGGGATGGATCGCCGCTCCGCCGATCCCAGGGACGTTCGTCTGCAACCTCGGCGACATGCTCGAGCGCATGACCGGTGGGCGCTACCGCTCCACCCCGCACCGCGTGCGCAACGCGAGCGGCGCGGACCGGTTCTCGTTCCCCTTCTTCTTCGATCCCGCGTGGGACGCCGAGGTGATCCCGGTGCCCCTCCCGGGCGAGGGCACCGCCGCGGCGCGCGCCCGCTGGGACGGCGAGGACGTGTTCGCGTTCGATGGCACCTACGGCGAGTACCTCCTCGGCAAGGTGGGGAAGGTCTTCCCCGACCTGCGCAGCCAGGTGCTCCCCTAGCTCACGCCGCCCGCTGCGCGCTCGGCATGGCGCCGGTAGGCCCAGCCGGGTCCGCGCAACACGAAGGACAGCCGGTCGTGCCAGTTGGTGGAGTGCGCGACGTCGCGGATGATGTCGCGGTACTCGTGCGACGCGACGCGTGCCGGGTTGAACGTCTCGATGTTCTTGGTGAGGCCGTAGACCACCGGCTCCTCCTCACGCTGGAACGTACCGAAGAGGCGGTCCCAGATGATGAGGATGCTGCCGTGGTTGCGGTCGATGTACTTCGCGTTGCTGCCGTGGTGCACGCGATGGTGCGACGGCGTGTTCAGCACCTCTTCCCCGGCGCCGAGCGTGCGGATCGTGTCGGTGTGGATCCAGTACTGGTAGAGGAGGTTGATGCCGCGCGCCTGCGCGATCAGCTTCGGCCGGATCCCCGCGCGCGCGAGCCAGCCGTACGGCACCCACACGCCGAGGACGTCCGCGACGGGTTGACGGAGCGCCGTCGACAGGTTGTAGCGCTCACTCGAGTGGTGGACGACGTGGATCGCCCACATGCCGCGCACCTCGTGCATGAGGCGATGGTTCCAGTAGTAGATGAAGTCCCATCCGACGATGGCGGCGAGCCATGCGAGCGGACCCTCTCCGAGATCGCGGTGCTTGCCCCTCTCCCACATCCGGCCGGGGCCCGTGCGGCTCTGCGTCCAGGTGGTGAGTGCCAGCGCGCCGCAGGAGACAGCGACCGGTCCGCTGACGCGCCGCACACGCCGAGCCCAGCGGCGCACCTCACGACGCGGGTCGTCGCGGGACGGGTCGTGGTCGTCGACGACACGGTCGCGCGGGTCCTCCGCCTCGTCGAGGTCGTGGCCCGCGAGCCGGTCGGCAACCGTCGTGGCCACCGCGGCGGCCACCGCCGTGCGCACGAGCAGCTTCGGGTGCCGCCCCGTGCCGGGCACGAGCTGCCGTGCGAGGAGGTGCGACGCGATCGGCACCACCAGGGATCCGACGCCCATCGCCAGGCTCGCCTTCGTGTCCTCGGGCGTGTAGTCGGCCGCAGAAGGTCCGGACAGGACGGCCCGCCGACGCAGATGGCGGCGCTCGGCTTCCATCGACCCGAAGTAGAACGGGATGGCGACGACGGTCGGATCTGCTGCCACGGACTCACACCTCCCAGCACTGGTCCGTCATCGTGCCACCTCGGGAGGGCCCGCACAGATCGCTTGACCGCGTGCGACGACGGCGCGACGGTGAGGCCACGCCCCGGGAGACGCGCCCGGGCCGTCCCCACCAGCGAAGGGGGGTCTGCCGATGCAGCAAGGTCCCGCGACGATGGAGCGGTCCCCGCCCGATCGTTGAGGCGGTCCGCGCCGGCGTCGACGTACCTGGCGGGCCCGCCCACTGCATGCAGCACGC
Source organism: Microthrixaceae bacterium (assembly GCA_052390255.1). Classification (GTDB taxonomy): domain Bacteria; phylum Actinomycetota; class Acidimicrobiia; order Acidimicrobiales; family VFJN01; genus VFJN01. The sequence goes on along the minus strand of JBQTHC010000077.1, from coordinate 8,877 downwards.
ATCGTCGGCTGCCTCCGCGGGACCCGTGAACGGCCTGATCGACCCGCCAGCGCGGACCACCCCGAGGCCGGGCCTCGGCGGAGGCGGATCACCGTGATCCGGGCCCTCCGCCGAGGCCTCGGCGCGCGGGGTCAGGTGAGCGGCCTGATGAGGAGGATCTGGCCGCTGGCGAAGTCGGCGACGTAGATCCCGTCGGTGGTGGCGGTGACATCGAGCGGTGCGCCACCGATGAGCACGTCCTGCGGTGGCCCGCTCACGCCCGCGGTGTCGACGGGGACCCGCACGACCTTGTGCCCCACGACCTCGTTGCCGAAGAAGTTCCCGAACTCAGCGATGTAGAGGTACTCGCCGGCCACGTCGAAGGCCAGGCCGTCGGCTGACACGTGCAGGCCGAGGAGCTGCTCTGGAAGCTTCTGGCTGCCGTCACAGGTCGCGGACACCGCGCCGTTGTCGATCCAGTCGCTGACGCCACCGGGGCCGTACAGGCAGCCCGGGAACCCGAAGTCGGGCACCTCCGCTTCGACGTCGGCCTTCAGCAGCAGGTCCTCCCCGTACGGATCGAACGCGTCGGGGCCGTTCATCGGCAGCCAGGCCTCGTTGGTGCCGTCACGGAACTCGACGTCGTAGATGTTGCGCATGCCGGTGGCCTCGACTCGCACGTCGGCGCTCGTGAGGCCTCGTGCGTTCACGTCGACCGACAGGAGCGCACCGCTGCGCCCCGGAACCTCCGCTGGTCCTCCAGGGCTGTCGGGGTTGCCGTTGTCGGTCGAGTTTCCGTTGGCGATGTAGAGGCGACCCTGGTGCACGGCCATCCCGTTCGTGTTGTGACGGCCGTTCGGCAGACCGTCGACGACGATGGTCTTGCCGCCTCCGGGATCCACCGCCCACACGCGCCCGTCGACGCTGCGGCCCGGTGCGCTCGACGCGTGGGAGTCCGCGACGAACAACGTGCCGTCTGGTCCGAACGCGATGCCGAGCGGGTTCGTGAACCCGGACGCGTACGGGCTGGGCGGCCCCAGCACGCCGCCCGCCAGGATCGGCAGCTTGGACACGACACCGGTCGCATAGCTGGCCACGAACATCGAGTCGCCGAAGGTCGTGAGGCTCGTCGGCGTGACGACCGTGCCGCCCACGGGCAGGGCGCCGAAGCCGGGGACGGGCGCGGGCGGGAGCGGAGGCGTCGACGCAGTGCCCACGTCGAGCACGCCGCGCATCCACGGGTGCAGCGTGCAGTAGTACTGGTACTGGCCGGGGGGGAGGTCGGGCACGCCCGCGACCTCGCCGCTCGCGCCGGGCTGCACGGTGCCGCTGCCGAACCGGTTCGGATCGACCGAGGTGACGTTGTGGGGCGCCACGTCGGGGTTGTCGAGCAGCAGGCTGTCGCCCCGAGAGATCGACAGCACCGGGGGTACGAACGTGAAGCCGAGCGTCGTCACCGTGGCAGTGCCTGCGGCCTGCGCAGGCACGAGCACCGCGCCGAGCAGGGCCGACACGAGGCCGACCAGGAGCGCTGCGGCTCGTCGAGGACTCCTCATGGCACGACCTCCAGAGCACCCCGCATGACGGGGTGGATGCGACAGAAGTAGGTGAACACCTCGCCCACCGGGGCGCTCGAGGGCACGGTGAACGACCACGTGGCCCGCTGCACCGCGGCCGTCGCGAAGGGTGGGCCGAAACCGAGCTGGCCCGAATCACCCAGCTGGGTCTCGGACGGCCAGGTGGCCAACGGGTAGCGCTGCCCCCACTCGCCGTTGCACGGGTTGGCGCACGAGGTGACGGAGTGGAAGATCGACGCGCCTGCGTCCAGGTTCGTGAACCGGACGGTCTGGCCGCGCCGCACCCCCGCGCGCGCACCCGTGCCTCCCCCCGGGTAGTAGTTGAACGCCGCGATGCGCACCTCGGTCGTGGGCGCTGGCGGCGGTGCAGAGGGTGCCAGCGCCGTCTCGCCGGCCCCACCGAAGAATGGCGCGGGGTTGTTCTCCGGAGCGCTCGGCGCGGCCGTCGGCGCTCCGCTGGTGGCGGAGGGCATCGCACACGGCGGGCGACTTGCCATCTCCGCATCGGAGAGCGGATGTGCCCAGGCGAACATGATCGCCATCGCCTCGTACCAGGGGTGCTCGGTGTCGTAGTAGCCGGTCACCGACAGCTCGTCGCCTTGGCGCACGGTGAACCGCCAGTCGGGTGGCGTGACGGTCATCCCGAAGTCCCACGAGCCGAAGCTGTTCGGTCCGTTCATCCTCGCCTCGGAGGAGAACAGCAGCGCGCCGTCGCACTCGACGGACCGCAGCTCGTCGCGGAGCCCGCCCGGGTGCACGTGGCCACCGACCCACACGATCTCCGCGTCCTGCTTGGCGCCGAAGGTCGCCGAGTACCCCGACCCATCCTTCGCCGGGTCGTACACCGGGTACAGCGCCGTGTCCGATCCCTCCTCCCGGCCGACGGCATCGAGCCAGACCGGCACGACCTCCTTCATGCCGGGCGTGCTGGCCGGCACCCAGGTGAGGTCGTAGCGGATCGTGACCTCGTAGGTGTTGGGCGTGAGGTTGTGCAGCATGTAGTTGAGCACCCACGCGTCGCCGGGTTCGGTGCGGTAGCCGTACTGCGGAGCACCGTTCGGGCCGCGGGGCAGGATGCTGCGCGTCTTCTCCTCGCCCGTCGCGAAGAAGGGGTCGGTCGTGCCCCGGGCCGCGTTGATCCACACCCCGTGATGCAGGTGGACGACGTGGATCGGGGGCACCATGCCGGTCGTGGCGTCGACGAGGTTCGGCGAGATCGAGGTGATGTAGCCGCTTGCCCGCGGCGATTCGATGCTGACCGGTCCGAGGAGGATCAGGTTTGCGCCGGGTGTCACCGTGAGCGGGCCATAGCGACAGTGCAAGGTCTGCTCGCCCGCGATGGTCGGATCCGGCTGGCAGAGATCTCGTGCGGACGACGGCAGCGGCGGCCCGAGCGCCTGCGCCGCCACGACGGGCACCGCGACGGCCGCCAGGGCCAGCCCCAGCACGAGCAACGTCTTGCGCACGGCCGCACCCCCAAATGGCGACGATGGTGCGGACAACCTACCTGATCGGCGCAAACCGCCCGGACGGTCGTGAACCGCTCGGGGGCAGTGGACCTACAGTCCGGCCATGGCTCGCATCGCGGTGACCTCGTGCGTCTACCTCGGCGACGTGGCGCCCTACATCCCTGTGGCTCGACGACTGCGCGAGGCCGGCCACGACGTCGTGTTCGTCGCTCCAGAGGGCTTCCGATCGGTGCTCGAGCCGGAGCCGTTCGCGTTCCATCCCTATGCGATGGACTGCTCCCCCGCCACGATGCACGCCGACCCGGTGCACACGAAGCTCATGCGACACCCGGCGCGCAACATCTCCAGGCTTGGCGCCTACTGGATGGACCGATCCTTCGCTGATGACCCCGCCCGGGCGATCCGATCGCTGCAGGACGGGTTCGACGGGGCCGACGTCGTGGTGACGCACCCCACCATGGGCGCTGTGACCGTTCCGGTTGCCCACTCGATGGGCGTGCCCGTGGTGGCTGGTCACCTGTTCCCGATGATGATCCCGACCGATCGTTGGACACCGCCCCTCGGATCGCGCTCACTGCGGCTCCCAGTCCCGCTGAGCCGGGCGGCGTGGGAGATCCTGCGCCGCCTCGGCGCTCGCGCATTCCGCGACGACATCGTCAACGGTGAGCGCGAGCGGCTCGGGCTCGAGCCCATCCGATGCAATGGCGGGTGGGCGTGGACCGAGGCCGACGCCACCGTCGTGCTCGTGTCGCCGCACTACTACGGCGACGGCGCCCCGGACTGGCCGCCAGTCACGTGGGGCGGGTTCTCGATCTGGCACGGCCCCGACGGCCAGCAGGTCGACGAAGCGCTCGACCAGTACGTCGACGCTGGCGAGCCCCCCGTGCTGGTGATGCTCGGCACCTCGGCCGCCACCGACGCGGGCATGCAGTTCGCACGGATCGCCACCGACCTCGATCGTCGCGGGCTGCGATCCGTACTGCTCGTGGGCGACCCGGCCAACCTCTCCGAGGTGGGTCAACGCGACGGCGCTGTCACGTTCGCTCCGGTCACGCAGCTCCTGCCCCGCTGCAGCGTCGCGGTCGTCTCGGGGGCGCTCGGCGGGGTTGCCGCCGCCTTGAGCGCCGGCGTGCCCGTGGTGATCCACCCACAGCTCTTCGACCAGGTCTGGCACGGTCGACGGGTCGAGGATCTGGGCGTCGGCCTGATGGCGAAGCGGACCGGCCAGGTCGCCGCCGCGGCGAAGCGCATCAGCGACGACCCCGGCTACGCGGAGCGTGCCCGCGCCCTCGCGGCGCGCATGGCCGACGAGGACGGCCCGGGCGCGATGGTGCGGGCTGTCGAGGCGCTGCTCGCGTCGTGACCGCTCAGGCGGGCAGTCGCACAGGACGACCCGAGCGCGCCGCCCGCCGCACGGCAGCGAGCTCCGCGAACGCAGCGCGCTGCGCGCGCAGGTGCTCGTCGAGGTCGGAGCGCGCCGCCTCGATGCGCGCCTCGAGGAGCTGGCGGCGTTCCGCGAGCTCCTCCGCCGCGTGCGTGCCGAACGCGGTGAGCCGCGCGGTGGCGACATGCCATCGGGTGCGGAACATGCCGACGTCGAAGTGGCCGCTTCGGACGAGGCCCGTCGTGAGGATCTCCGGACTCGGCACCTTGAGGTCGTGCACGATGCCGACCTTGCTCAGGCCCCAGAGCACGTAGAAGCTCGGGTCCCACTCGTACCAGCGGAACGACTGCCGGGCGCTTGCCTGGTAGTGGTGGTGGTTGTTGTGCCAGCCCTCCCCGTTGGTGAGCAGCGCGATCACGAACGAGTTGCGGCTCGTGTCTGGGGTGACGAAGCGTCGCCAACCCACGACGTGTGCCATCGAGTTGACGAGGAACGTGCCGTGCCAGAGCAGCACCGTCGACAGGCCGAACCCGATCACCAGACCCGGCCACCCGCCGATGAGGAGGCAGGCGAGTGCGAGCCCGACCCAGCCCACCCAGTCGTGCCGGTTCAGCCAGCGCAGCTCCGGGAACTTGGCGAAGTCCTTGATGCGGCGCTCGTCGGTGGCGCTGTACTTGTCGCACAGGATCCACCCGAGGTGGCTCCACCAGAACCCGCGGATCGGCGAGTGCACGTCGAGCTCCGTGTCGGAGTACCGGTGGTGATCGCGGTGGTGCGCCGCCCACCAGAGCGGGCCCTTCTGCATCGCGGTGGTGCCGCCGAGCGCCATCACGAGCTGCGCGGCGCGCCCAAGGCGGTAGGACCGGTGCGCGAAGTACCGGTGGTAGCCCGCCGTGATGAAGAACATGCGCCCGAAGTAGAGCGCCGCGCAGAGCACGAACGCCGAGGCCGGCGCGCCGGTCCACACGATCGCGAACGGGATGAGGTGGAACGCGAGGAACGGCGCCGACGTGCGCCAGTTGATGTGCTCGTCGGCAGCGCGGACGTCGTGGGGCAAGGCCAGATCTCCTCGGTTGGCAGGTCCCGCGCAGCCTACCGACCGGTAGGTAGGCCCCCGCAAGCCGTCGATCTCCGACGATGTGCTTGCCTAGCGCCATGCCGAGACTCACCGCGATGGACGAGTACTTCGTCCACCAGATCCCGGAGCCGCTGACCAGCCCCGAGACGCACCACGACTTCTGGCGCGAGAGCGTCTTCTTCATCCTCCACCCTCGCGAGGCGCTGGGCGACGTGGTCATCCTCACGACCGCGCACTTCCCCAAGGCGCAGGTGATGGACGCGATGCAGCTCGGCAAGATCGGTGACGACTGGATCTACGCGAAGCACGAGCGGCCCTACGAAGGTGATCCGCACACGATGCACGTGGGGCCGACCCGCGTCGACATCATCGAACCCTTCCAGCGCGTCGAGCTGTCCGCCGACGAGCACCCGGACGCGCCGTACTCGATGGACATGACCTTCACCGCGCGGGGCCAGGCCTACGGGCTGCGACGCGGCACGATGAAGGACGGCCACGAGCGCATCTGGGACCAGTCGCACCTCTTCCAGTCCGGCACCTTCAACGGCACCTACACCCGCAACGGCGTGACCCACGAGGTGATCGACTGGTGGGGCCAGCGCGACCACTCGTGGGGCATCCGTGACCACAGCCGATGCCCCTTGTGGATGTGGTTCGCGATCCAATGCGACGAGGGCATGTACGGCGTGTGGCACTGGGAGTACCCCAACGGTGCCCGCGCCTACACCGACGGGTGCTTCGCGCCTGCCGACGGTTCCGACCCGATCCCGCTGATCGACTTCCGCCACGACGATCTGCACTGGATCGACGAGTCCGGCTCGGAGGTGTCCTTCGGCCCGTGGGGCGCCGGCGTGCACGGCTTGGCAGGGCACGTCGATCTGACGCTCGAGGGTGGCCAGACCATCGGCTTCGACGCGCATGGGCGGTGGGCGTTTCCGTACGGCCCGATGGGCGGAGGCCTCAACCAGATGATCTGGACCAACTCGATCGGCCAGTCCGGCACCGCGATCTACGAGGTGACCGGCGGGCTCCACCACAAGTTCTTCCCCGAGCCGCGCATCGAGGCCAGCTTCCCGCAGTCACACTGACCGCCTGGCCCCCTGGCGGCCTCCGACGGCAACGACCGTCACGGTGGAGCGATGTCTCGGGCGCGAGGGAGGTTGCCGTGGTGTCAGAGCTGCTCGAGCTGGGCCACCATGACCGCTCCCGCGCGGGCGTTCAGCGCATCCGCGGGCAGCGACCCCGCCTTCGCATAGGCGAAGATCCGCACGTAGTAGGGCCCGTCGACCATGTCGACGACCGCGACGGCGCTGCCCTGATCCTCACCGGCGAAGGCCACCTCGCCTTCCAGCTCCGGCACATCGAAGACCACGGGTTCCACAGGGTCAGCGGCGACGATCTCCTGGCCTCGCTCGAGGTAGCCACGGGCGCCTGCCCCGTTGCAGAACTCGTAGACGAAGCTCACGATCTGCTCCTCGGCGGCCGTTGCCCACAGCCACTGGTAGCCCCGGCGGAACTTCAGGTCGGTCAGGGTCCGTTCGGCGTCGTCCTCGCCGTCGTCGCTGGCAGCCTTGTCGAGGTCCGACGGCCCGGTGTCGCCGACGTCGTCGGGCTGCAGCTCGAAGCCCTCGGGAACCGCCTCGACGGTCAGCGAGATCATCTCGTCGGCGTTCTTGTCGTCAGCGGCACAGCCATCGGCCGGTTCCGCTGTCGTGGTGGTCGTCGTGCCGGGGTCGTCGATCGTCACAGGATCGGACTTGTCCGAGCATGCCGTCGCAGCGATCGTGACGGCGAGGGCAGTTCCAACCAGCAGTGCGCGCATCGCCGCAGTCTGGCCGACCCGAGTCATCACTTGCGCGATGGGGCCGGTTCGCGGGGATCTGTGCCTCGATGACCCTTTCGTCTGTGAGCCGCGAGACATCCACAGAACCGGTCGGAACAGGCTGAAGATCGTCGGAACTCTGTCACACCGCCTGAATAGGGTGGTTTGCGTGGAGATCGCCCGACCGTTCGAGGAGCTGCTGCGCTGCACGCGCGCGCTGCTCATTGAGGCGAACGGTCGGGATCTCACCGAGCTCACCGACGAGGAGATCCTCGAGGCCACCACGCTGTCGACCGAGGTGGCCAAGCTGGCTGAGGCGGCGCACGTGCGAGCCGTCGGCCGGCTCGATGTGTCTCGGGCGTGGGCCGATGACGGCTCCCGCTCCGGCGCCGCATGGGTGGCCTGGCACTGCCACGTCGCGAAGGGACGGGCCGGGGCAGTGCTGAAGTGCGCTCGCCAGTTGCGCGCCATGCCGCGCACCGACGCTGCCATGGCCGCCGGACGCCTCTCGGTCGACCACGTCCGCTTGCTGGCCAACGCGCACCGGACCGATCCCGACGCCTTCCTCGAGGACGAGAATCGGTTGATCGATGCAGCGCAGCGCCTGCTGTTCAGCGGCTTCGAACGGGTGGTCCGCTACTGGATCTACGCCCACGCCTCTGACGATGCCGAGGCCGCTGCCGCTGCCATCCACGACCAGCGACGAGTCGATGCTTCCCGCAGCATCGACGGCATCATCTTCGTGGACGCCATGCTCGACCCGATCACCGGCGAGATCTTCCTGCGCGAGCTCGAGCGCCTGGAGCAGGAGCTCTTCGAAGCCGACTGGGCGGAGGCTCGCGAGCGTCTCGGCGAGGCCGCCACCGTTGCCGACCTCCGCCGCACCCCGAAGCACCGCCGAGCCGATGCGCTCGCCGTGATGGCAACGCGCTCTGCCGCCAAGCCCGCCGACGCCTCCGAGCCACGCGTCCTCCTACACCTCCTCGCGGGAGCCGAGAGCGTCGAGCGCATGTGCGAGCTCTCCAACGGCACGGTCGTCACGCCCGGCCAGGTGCTCCCCCTGCTCCAGTGGGCAGACGTGTCACGGGTGGTGTTCGACGGTCCCTCGAGAGTGATCGACGTCGGCGTCCGCCAGCGCCTGTTCACCGGCGCCACCCGCACCGCCGTGGAGACGCGCGACATGTTCTGCCAGCACCCCGGCTGCGACATCCCCGCCGAGCGCTGCGAGATCGACCACATCGTCCCTTACGAAGACGGCGGCCTCACCGTCCAGGCCAACGGCCGCTGCTACTGCCGCTTCCACCACCGCTGGCGCCATCGACAACCACGGCCGGCCGCCTGAGCGCGCCGGCGAAGAACACACCGAGCTTGTGGATCCTCTGTTCGCCTCGCATCCCTGAAGGGGTGACCGGGCGCGCTCAGTCAGTCGAGAATCGGGACATGCACCAGAGGTCGATTCGACGGCGATCTGGTACCTGCTGGTAGCCCCGCCGGATCCCCCCGCGTGTGCCACCTCGATCCCGATCATCGACACCGCCGGAGCAGTCTGACTGAAGGGCGACGCGGAG
>JBQTHC010000076.1:0-31861 GCA_052390255.1 Microthrixaceae bacterium | reverse complement strand
GCTGCCGTGTCGGTGAGCGGCCCGATCGAGCGGCTCACGCGCAAGCCCGGCCTGAAGTTCGGCGACACGGTCGCGGACGCCGCGCGGCGTGTCGAGCAGACGGCGGCCGCCTTCGCCTGAGCCGCATCGCACCGCTCGGCTACGTTGCGCGGATGGGGAGCCTCCAGTTCGATCAGGTGAACATCGTCGTACCGGACGTTGCTGGCGCTGCGCAGTTCCTGCGGGCGCTCGGGGCCGAGGTGCCCGAGCTTGCCGAGGAGTGGTCCGAGTGGGCTCCCCACCACGTCGGGTTCCCCGCCGTCGCGGAGGGGTTCGACGCCGACCTCGACAGCTCGGCGTTTGCATCTCACTGGGGTGGGCTGCCCGCGGGCTTCGAGGGTGTCGTCGTCAACCTGCGCACGGAGGATCGAGGGGCCGTCGACTCGACGTTCGAGCAAGCGCTGTCGCTCGGTGCCGACGGCCTGCGAGCGCCGCACGACGCGTTCTTCGGTGCGCGCTACGCCGTCGTGCGTGGCCCGGGCCCCATCGTGGTCGGGATCATGAGCCCGATCGACCCGGAGCGCCGAGGCGACTCGCCGACGCTGGCCGACTTCGCGTAGCTAGCCCGAGTCCGTCTCGAGCTGCTTCACCAGCGTCTTGGGCGCGACCTTGCGGTAGCTGTCGGTGAGGATGCCGCGCACCTCGTCCCAGTCGACTTCGCGATCGAGCCGCACCCCCAGCCACCCCGACGGCCCGACGTAGGGCGGCCGGAAGAACCGCTCCGGCTCCAGCGCCACCATCTCCTCCTGCACGCCGGGCTCGGCCGGACACCAGATGCCGAGGATCCCGTCGCCGTGGTGGTCGTCGACGAACATCGCGATCGTCTTCTTCCCGCGCACGAACCACGCCGGCGAGCCGTGCGACAGGCGCTCGGTCACCTCCGGCAGCGAGGCACAGATGGCTCGAACCCGCGCGAGCGCTCGGTCGTGCTGTCGCTGAGTGACCATCGGTCAGACCTGCCCTGCCGCGCCGATCCGATAGAGCACGTGCCTGGCGAGGCGATGCCCGACGGGGATGCGAGGGTGGTCGAAGTCGTCCTCGGGGTCGCGGGTCATGCCGAGCTTCTCCATCACCCGGCGGCTCTTCGCGTTGTCAACGGAGGTGAACGACACCACCTCGTCGAGCGCGAGCTCCTGAAACGCGAAGCGCAGTGCCTCAGCGGCGCCCTCCGGGGCATACCCGTGTCCCCACGCGCTCCGGCACAGTCGCCAGCCGACCTCGACGCAGGGCGTGAACGGCGCCTCGAAGCCCGGGATCGCCAGACCGATGAAGCCGATGAACTCGATGCGGCCCGGCACCTCGGCCGCCCACAGGCCCCAACCGCGGGACGCGAGGTCTGCGTCGATGCGATCGGCGAGCGCGTCGCTCTCGGTCCGACTGAGTGGCGCGGGGAAGTGCTCCATCACGACGGGGTCGGCGTTGAGCGCGGCGAACGCTGCTCGATCGGTCTCCCGCCAACCGCGGAGCACGAGGCGCTCCGTGTGCAGCTCCGCGATCTCCGTCACGGGCTCAGCGTGCCAGACCAGCGAGCTCGCGGCGCTACGGCAGGTGGACGACGTAGTCCGGCTCGCCCGCGGGCACGAGCGGTCGCATCGGTGTGGCGGGCCGTCGGCTCGCACCGGCGGGGCGCGCGTCACGCCAGCAGTACGGGCAGACCTTCGCTCCGGGGCGGATGTCCTCCGCGCAGTGGCGGCACGGGCGACGTACGTCGGACGCGATGACGCCGCCCGCGGGTGAGTGGTCGGTGCCGGACGCCTTGAACCCGCCGATGCCGATGGCGAGACCGACGCCGACCAGGACGAGCGAGGCCGTGAGGTTGGCGCGGATCCCTGCGTCCCAGCAGCTCTCGTCGAGGCTGGTCGCGAGGTCGGAGTAGAGAGGGTTCCAGGCCGACCCGCAGGCGTACTCGCCGCGTGCGTAGACACCGCCGTTCCGGCTCACCGGCTTCAGGCCCAACCAGAGGCCCACGAGGATCAGGGCCACCGCTGAGACGATGGCTGCCTGCACGACGGGCGTGACGCCTCGCTTCATGCCAGACCTCGTGACATACGCGGGACGATACCAACGGTAGCCCCCCGGATCGGGGACACCTGGAGCTGCCAGGGTCAGCCGATGCTGACGACCTCGACCGTGAGCTCGACGCCCGTGGGGGACGTGAAGGAGACCTTGTCTCCCGGCTTGGCGCCGGCCAGGGCCTCACCCAGCGGCGAGCGCGGGCTGATGATCTCGTGTTCGACGCCCCGCTCCTCGACCGAGCCGTAGAAGTAGAAGGCAGGGTCGTCGTCGCCCTCATAGCGCAGCTCGACGATCGAGCCCGGCTCGACCACCTCACCGTCGGTGCCGTCGACGATCTCGGCGTTCTCGATCATGGCGGCGAGCTGGCGGATCCGGGCCTCCATCTGGCCCTGATGGTCCTTGGCCGCGTGGTAGTCGCCGTTCTCCTTCTTGTCGCCGAGCTCGCGCGCGGCCTCGCTCTTGCGGGCGATGTCGACCCGACCGACGGTGGTCAGCTCGTCGTGCTCGGCCTTGAGCCGGTCGTACGCCTTCTGGGAGAGGTGGTGCGTCTGCGCCATAGTCGGACAAGCGTACCGGCGCTCGACGGGGATGGCCGAGGCGAGAACCCGCCTCTGCCGTTCTCTGCGCACACGCCGTCGGACCTCGCGAATGGGTGCGCAGAGGTCGGGACGTAGTGGCTAGCGTCCGGTCCACTGGGCGCAGAGCTGGGGAGCTGTCGTGCTACTTGAGGTCAGAGGTGCGGTGAAGCGGTTCCGCCGCGGCACCGAGGTGGTCGCCGCGCTCGACGGTGTCGACCTCGACGTGGGGGCCGGCGAGTTCGTCGCGCTCTATGGCCCGTCGGGGTCGGGAAAGTCGACCCTCATCCACCTCGGTGCCGGCCTCGACGACCCCGACGCCGGCGTGATCCGTCTCGACGGACGCGACCTCGCCTCGTGCTCCACGCGTGAGCGGGCCAAGATCCGCCGGCAGCGCATCGGTCTCGTCTTCCAGTTCTTCCACCTGCTGCCTGCCCTCACCGTGACGGAGAACGTCGAGCTGCCGCTGCTGCTCGACGGCCGCACGCCGAACGGCCTCACCGCCAGCCTGCTCGAGCGCGTCGGGCTCACCGAGCGCGCCATGCACCTCCCCGGCGAGCTCTCGGGCGGCCAGCTCCAGCGCGCTGCGATCGCCCGGGCACTCGTGACCGAACCCTCACTGATCCTGGCCGACGAGCCGACCGGCAACCTCGACTCCGCCACCGGCGCGACGGTGCTCGACGTGCTCGAGGCCGCGGTGCGCGACTCGGGCGCGGGCATGCTCCTCGTCACGCACGACGAGGGCGTCGCCGCCCGCGCCGACCGCATCGTGCGCCTGCGCGACGGCCGCTTCGAGTGAGGCGGTCCCGGTGACGCGCTGGCGTGCCGCGGTCCGCGGGATCCGCCTCCTGCACCTGCGGGAGCTGCGGCTGCACCCGCTCCGCACCGGGATCTCGATCGTGTCGGTGGCGGCCGGCGTGGCGATGATCCTGTCGGTGGTCGTGGTCGTCCGATCGACCACCACGAGCTTCGAGCGCCAGTCCGCTGCGCTCGCCGGACCGGCGCCGCTGCGCGTCACGGGCGTCACCTCCATGGGCGGCCTCGACGCGTCCAGGGTCGAGCAGGTGCGTGGCACCGAGGGCGTGGCCGCCGCGATCCCGATGGTGCGCAGCGTCGTCGTCGTGGAGCACGACCACGAGGGGGCGGTGGTGTTCGGCGACGACGTGCTCGTCCTCGGGATCGACTGCCAGACGGCCGCGTTCCTCAACACCGACTGCGCGGCGGTGACCGAGGTGCCGCTCGTGTCGACCTCGCTCGCCGACGACGCGCGAACGGGCTGGTCGCTGCGAACCGACGGTGGTCGTGTCGCCCTCGATCCGACGCGCGTCGCGCCGGGGCTCGACGGGTTGGCCGATCGAGTCGCGGTGGTCACGATTCCCGCCGCGCAGCGGATGTTCGGCCGAGGCCAGGGCGTCGACGTGATCTACGTGGTGCCCTCCGACGGCGTGACCGTCGCCGACCTCGAAGGCCGGGTCCGAGCGGCGCTCGGCGCCGGGCCGACAGTGCTCACCGTCGCGGAGCCCCCCTTCGAGTTCCAGCAGGTGCTCAACACGATCATCCCGCTCTTCGGGATCCTCGGGCTGTTCGCGCTGGCGATCGGCATGATCCTCGTGGCCAACACCGTCGCCCTGTCGCTGGAGGAGCGCCGCCAGCAGCTCGCGATCGTGGCCGCCCTCGGCGGCACCAAGGCAGCGGTGGTGGGTGGCGCGCTCCTGCAAGCGGCGGTCATCGGACTGCTCGGGGGCGCGCTCGGCATCGGCGGCGCGATCGCGCTGGCGTACCCGCTCACGGCGTCGGTGTCCGGCTTCACGCTGCCGATCGCCGGGATCGAGGTCCAGGCACTGCCGTCAGAGGCGCCCGTGCCGCTGGCCCTGCTCATGGGCGCCGGGGTTGCGGTCGTCGCCGCGTGGAGACCTGCCCGTCGCGCGCTGCGAAGCGACGTTGCCGCCGAGCTGTCGAACCGCGATCGTCGAGCCGAGGCCGACACGTCGCTGCTGGCCGCTCGGGCGGCGATCGCGATCTCGCTCGGCATGGCGGGTGCCGGCGTGGCCGGTGCCGCCGGCGCCAACGGCTCTCTGGAGGACTGGCAGCCTCGCCTCGCGCCAGTGGGGCTGCTCGTGACGATCCTGGGGCTGAGCGTCGGGATGGCCCGCCTCACCCCTGTGGTCGCGCAGCTCGTGCTCCGACGCCTCCGGCCCCGGTCAGGCGGTGTGCGGCTCGCGGTGGCCAACCTCGTGCGCGAGCCGGCGCGCACCGGTGTGATGGCCCTCGCCGTCGGCTCGGCCGTGGGCGTGGCGTTCATGGTGGCCAGCTTCAACCAGTCGGCGACTGCCGGGATCTCCGACGGCGTCAGCAGGAACCTGGCCGGCAAGCTCGCCATCAGCATCGGGTCCGAGACCCAGGATCAAGACTTGTTCACGAGGATCCCGCCGGCCACCGTCGAGGCCATCTCGGCCCACCCTGGTGTCGCGTCGGCCACGCGGAGCGCGTTCCTGTTCGTCAGCAACGGCATCGGCATGGGCCTCGAGGGCACCGAGGAGGCACCCACGGGCCTGCGGGTGTATCGAGGCACGGCCGATCCGCGGCGGTTCGCCCAGGGTGAGGTGCTCATCGGGGCCGCCGTCGCCCGTCGGCAGCACATCGAACCCGGCGGTCACGTGCAGATCCCCGTGCGCGACGGGTTCGCGTCGCTGCCCGTGCAGGGCATCTGGGCCGACGGCAACGTCGTCGGCAACATCGTGCAGATGCCCCTGCCCACGCTCGAGGGCTTGTTCGGATCGCAGCCCGTCGACACCCTGCTGCTCACCCCGGCGGAGGGCGTGACCGTCGCCGACCTCGCCGCCAGCGTCAGGGCCGCGGGGTACGACCCGGCCCTGCGCGTCGAGCCGGGTGAGGCGGTGGCGGCTCGGATCGCCGCGAACGCGTCCACGCAGCTGGCCCCGTTCTGGGCGCTGCAGCGGGGCCTCACGGTCGTGGCGTTCATCGCGGTGCTGTCCACGCTGCTGCTCATCGGCGTCCAGCGCACCCGCGAGCTCGCGCTCCTCGCGGCGGTCGGCATGGAGCCCCGTTCGATCGGACGGATGGTGGTGCTCGAGGCGGTGGTGGTCGGCGTGCTCGGATCGATCGTGGGTGCGGTCCTCGCCGTGGGCATGTTCCTGGCCTTCTACGCGCTGACGCCCCTGCTCATCGGTTGGGAGAACCCGATGCGCTTCGCCCTCTGGGCGGTGCCCGTCTACGGCCTGATCACCGTGGTCCTCGTGGGCCTCGGCGCGCTGCTCCCGGCGTGGCGCGCCTCCCGCGTGAACGTCGTCGAGGCCCTCGCCTACGAGTGACCCCCACTACGGGCGGGGACGGCCCCGGGCTCGCCGCGCCATGCCGGCGAGGCCTAGCCGGAGTGCGCCTCGCCGGACAGGCGGAGGCAGGAGCGCAGCGACGCCCGGAGCCGCATGTGTCAGGTCCCCGGCGGGGCCTAGCCGGAGTGCGGCCTCGCCGGACAGGCGGAGGCAGGAGCGCAGCGACGCCCGGAGCCGCATGACTCAGTTCACCTGGCGGTCGCGGCCCTCCCAGTACGGCGCGCGCAGCTTGAACTTCTGGAGCTTGCCTGTAGCGGTGCGGGCGAGCTCGGCACGGAACTCCACCGAGGTCGGGCACTTGTAGCCCGCAAGGCGCTCCTTGCACCATGCCCGAAGCTCGTCTTCGGTCGCCGACCCACCGTCGGCGAGCACGACGAGCGCGATGACCGTCTCGCCCCACTTCTCGTGCGGCACGCCGATCACGGCGACCTCGGCGACGTCGGGATGCGAGAACAGCGCGTCCTCCACCTCGATGGAGCTGACGTTCTCGCCCCCCGTGATGATCACGTCCTTCTTGCGGTCGCTGATCGTGAGGTAGCCGCCCTCGTCGATGACGCCACCGTCGCCGGTGTGGAACCAGCCGCCCTCGAGCGCGTCGGCGGTGGCCTCGGGCTGCTCCCAGTAGCTCTTCAGGATGTGATTGCCCCGCGCCAGCACCTCGCCTTGCCCGTCGACGCGGAGGTCGATCCCCACGGCCGGAACCCCGGCGCGCGAGAGCTTCACGGCACGCTCGGCCGGGGACAGATCGTCCCACTCCGACCGGCTGCGGTTGATGGTGAGGAGCGGCGCGGTCTCGGTGAGACCGTAGATCTGGATCATCTCCCAGCCGAGCTCGGTCTCGATGCGCTCGATCGTGCGCGTGGGCGGCGGCGCGCCCGCGACCACCATGCGCGTGCGGTCGCGGCCAGGGATCGGCCCGTCCCATGCAGCCGCCGCGTCGAGCACCATCGCGACCACGGCCGGCGCGCCGCACAGCAGCGAGACGCCGTGCTCGTCGACGCGCCGCAGGATCTCCGCGCCGTCGACCTTGCGCAGGACGACCTGCGGGACCCCCATCGCCGTGAGCGCGTAGGGCATGCCCCACCCGTTGCAGTGGAACATCGGGAGCGTGTGCAGGTACACGTCGCGGTCGCACACGCCGGTGTGCCAACCGAAGATCGCGGCGTTCGTCCAGAGGTTGCGGTGCGTCATCTCCACGCCCTTGGGGCGCGCAGTGGTGCCGCTCGTGTAGTTGATCGTCGCGGTGGCATCCTCGTCTTGGTCGTGCCACGGCTCGGGCTCCGCTCCTTCGGGGAACACCTCCGCGTCGGTCGCGCTGCCGAGGACCACCCGGTGCTTGACCTGGATGTGCGAGACGGACTCCGCGAGCTCCGGGTCCACGAGCAGCATCGACGCGCCCGAGTGCTCGACGATGTACTCGATCTCCGCGGGCGACAGGCGGAAGTTGATCGGCACGAGCACCCGGCCGAAGCCGCTCACGCCGAAGAAGGAGGTGATGAGGCGGCCCGCGTTCTGCGAGAGGATCGCCACGCGCTCGCCGACCCCGACGCCCCGTTCGTCGAGCCCCGCGGCCTGCGCCCGCGCGAGCTCGCGCGCCCGCCCGTAGGTGATGGCGCCGAGCCCTCCGCCCGGTGCGTCGGGCTCGTCGACGATGCCGGTGCGCTCGCCGTAGACGAGCGCCGCCCGGTCGAGGTGTCCGCCGATCGTGAGCGGTGTGCGCATGCGTTCCCCCTGGTCAGAACCGTTCGGTGGACGGTAGTGCCTTGACTCGCAGCCAGCCGCGAGGCGACACTTCCCGGGATGCCGCTTCCCGCCCAGGCCGTAGTCATCATCGTGTAGCGCACGCTTCTCGGCGTGCGCTGCCTTCGACCGTCCACCTTGGTGGGCGGTTTTTCCGTTCTAGAGCAAGGAGTGATCGTGGGTCACAAGGTCGGTGTCATCGGAGGCGACGGGATCGGTCCCGAGGTGGTCGCCGAGGCGCTCAAGGTCGTGCGCGCCGCGGGGGTCGAGCTCGACACCGTCGCGTACGACCTCGGCGGCACCCGCTACCTGCGAGACGGCACCGTCCTGCCCGACGAGGTGCTCGAGGAGTGGCGTCGGCTCGATGCGCTCCTGCTCGGCGCGGTGGGCACGCCAGGAGTTCCCCCTGGCGTCATCGAGCGTGGGCTGCTGCTGAAGATGCGCTTCGAGCTCGACCTCTACATCACCCAGCGGCCCTTCCTCGTCCCCGAGCGCAGCATCGACATGGTCGTGATCCGCGAGAACACCGAGGGCCCGTATGCGGGCGAGGGCGGGGCGCTTCGCAAGGGCACCCCGCACGAGGTCGCCACCCAAGGCTCCGTGAACACGCGGATGGGCGTCGAGCGATGCGTGCGCTACGCGTTCGAGCTCGCGGCGAGCCGGCCGCGCAAGCACCTCACACTCGTCCACAAGACCAACGTCCTCACCTTTGCGGGTGACCTGTGGGAGCGCACGTTCAACGAGGTCGCTGCGGACCACCCCGACGTGACCACTGCGTACAACCATGTCGACGCCGCGTGCATCTACTTCGTGCAGTCGCCTGAGCAGTATGACGTGGTGGTGACTGACAACCTGTTCGGCGACATCCTGACCGACCTCGGCGGCGCGGTCTCTGGCGGCATCGGCTTCGCCAGCTCCGGCAACCTCAACCCTGCACGCACGGGGCCGTCGATGTTCGAGCCGGTGCACGGCTCCGCGCCCGACATCGCCGGCCAGAACAAGGCCAATCCCGTCGCCGCGATCCTGTCGGCTGCGCTCATGCTCGACCACCTCGGCGAGGGAGACGCAGCCGCGCGAGTACGCAAGGCCTGCGCCGACACCGCGAGCCTCACCGGCTCCACCACCGACATCGGCGACGCCGTCGCCGCCCGGCTCTGACAACCGCTCCGAGAACGACAAGGAACCCCGATGCCCATCACCCCCACCGAGAAGATCTGGATGAACGGCGAGCTCGTCGCCTGGGAGGACGCCCGCATCCACGTGCTCACCCACACGCTCCACTACGGCATGGGGGTGTTCGAGGGCATCCGTGCGTACGAGACCGACCAAGGCCCCGGCATCTTCCGCCTCACCGACCACATCGTGCGCCTGTTCCGATCCGCCCAGATCTTGGGCATGGAGATCCCGTACTCGGCCGAAGAGATCGTGCAAGCCACGAAGGACACCGTTGCGGCAACAGGTCTGCCGGGCTGCTACGTCCGACCGATCGCGTACTACGGCTACGGCGAGATGGGCCTCAACACGCTGCCGTGCACGGTCGACGTGGCGATCGCGTGCTGGCCGTGGGGCGCTTACCTCGGTGACGACGCGCTCACCAAGGGCGTGCGCATGAAGGTCAGCAGCTGGACCCGCCACGACCACAACACGATGCCCCCCGCGGCGAAGACCACCGGCAACTACGTGAACTCGTCGCTCGCGAAGGTGGAGGCCCTGAAGGCGGGCTACGACGAGGCGCTCATGCTCAACCCGCAGGGGATGGTGTCGGAGTGCACGGGCGAGAACATCTTCGTGTCGCGCGGCGGCAAGCTGATCACGCCACCACTGTCTGCTGGCGCGCTCGAGGGCATCACGCAGGACACGGTGGTCCACCTGGCGGCCGACATGGACGTCGAGGTGGTGTTCGGCGACCTCGCGCGCAGCGACCTCTACGTGGCCGACGAGATGTTCGTCGTGGGCACCGCGGCCGAGGTGTCCGCGGTCAGCTCTGTCGACGACCGCGCGATCCCGTGCCCGGGCGAGATCACCACGGCGATCGGCACCGAGTACGCGAAGGTCGTCCGTGGTCAGGTCGACCGCTACAAGGACTGGGTCGAGCTGTGCCAGTAGTCGAGCTCGGCGCAGAGCGCCTCGCTCGAGCTGAGCGGGGCTCGCCTTCGGCTCGCGCTGAACCCTGCTGCTCCGGGGACGGCGGAGCCGCCCCTGCGCGGGTGGGGGGCTCCGGCGGAGCCTCTGCCCCCCACGCCCCCCGCCGCACCCCGGGGCGCGCTCGTGGCTGACGCACCGGTCCTGCCTCCTTCCATTGAGATTTTCGACACCACGCTTCGGGACGGGGCGCAGTTCGAGGGGATCTCGCTCACGGTCGAGGACAAGCTCAAGGTGGCCGAGCAGCTCGACTGGCTCGGCGTCGCCTGGATCGAAGGCGGCTACCCCCAGGCCAACCCGAAAGACGAGGAGTTCTTCCGTCGCGCCGTCAGCGAGCTGCACCTCGACACGGCCACGCTCGTCGCGTTCGGCTCCACGCGACGGCCCGCCGGCAAGGTGGACGTCGACCCCACGTTGCGCGCGCTCGTCGAAGCGGGCACGTCGACGGTGTGCATCGTAGGCAAGAGCTCGGCCTTCCACGTCACCGAGGCGCTTGGTACCACGCTCGACGAGGGCGTCGCGATGGTGGGGGAGTCGGTGCGCTTCCTGAAGGCAGCCGGGTTGCGTGTGTTCTTCGATGCCGAGCACTTCTTCGACGGGTACAAGGTCGATCCGGAGTTCACGCTGCGCGTGCTCGAAGCGGCCGCAACGAACGGTGCCGACTGCGTCGTGCTCTGCGACACCAATGGCGGGTCGCTCCCACACGACGTGCAGCGCATCACCGCGGAGGTGTCTGCCTACCTCGGCCCCGACCAGCAGCTCGGCATCCACACCCAGAACGACACCGGGTGCGCGGTGGCCAACTCGCTCGCGGCGGTGCTCGGCGGAGCGACGCAGCTGCAGGGAACGGTGAACGGGTACGGGGAGCGCACGGGCAACGCCAACCTCATGACCTGCATCCCCAACCTCGAGCTGAAGCTCGGGGTGCGGTGCCTGCCGGAGGGGCGGCTCGAGCGGCTCACCGCGGTGAGCCGGCACGTGGCCGAGCTGGTGAACCTACCGCCGCACTCGGCTGACCCGTACGTCGGCCAGTCGGCGTTCGCCCACAAGGGCGGCCTGCACACCTCTGCGCTCGGCAAGGCGGGCGGCGCCACCTACGAGCACATCGCGCCGGAGCAGGTCGGCAACGGTACGCGCGTGCTCGTGTCGGACCTCGGTGGTCGCGCGGGCATGGCCATGAAGGCGAAGGAGCTCGGCGTCGACCTCGACGACCGAGCCGCGGGACGGCTCTCCGAGGAGCTGAAGGCGCTCGAGGCACAGGGGTTCGTGTTCGAGGCCGCCGACGCGAGCCTCGAGCTCCTGATGCGCGCCGCCGCCGGCTGGTCGCAGGACTTCTTCCGCGTGGAGGGCTACCGCGTCACCACCTACCACCGCGCGCCGCCAGCCGACTCCACCGCACCGACGATCGACACCGAGGCCACCGTGAAGGTGTGGGTGGGCGACGAGCGCCACATCGCGGTGGGGGAGGGCAATGGCCCGGTCAACGCGCTCGATCAGGCGCTGCGGCGCCTGCTCGTGGGCGCGTTCCCGCACCTCGCGCACATCCACCTCACCGACTACCGCGTGCGCATCCTCGACGGCGTGGCCGACACCGACGCGGTCGTGCGAGTGCTCATCGACTCCACCGACGGCGAGCAGGCGTGGACCACGATCGGCGTGTCCACCAACATCATCGAGGCGTCGTGGCAGGCGCTCACCGACGCGCTCGTCTGGGGCCTCGTGCACGTCGAGCACTAGGTTTCGCGGCGTGGCCGCACCGGAGTACGTCCCCGTCGACAAGAACCGTCCCGTTCGCGCCTACGAGTCTCCACCGCGCCGTCCCGGCCCGTGGCTGGCCGATCGACCGGGCGAGCTCCACGGTGGCCAGCCGCGCGGCGAACGCCTCGGCAACCCCGGCCCGGACCAGGGCTACGTGCTGCGGCTGGTCCGGCGCTTCGAGGGAAAGCTGACGCTCACCCCCGGCGAGCACGAGCGTGATGCGCTGGCCGGCGCGGTCGCGGTGGCCCTCAAGCGATCGTCGCTGTTCGGGCGCGCGCCGATCGTGCACGACCTCACTGTGGCGCTCACGATCTGGGGCTTCCTCGGCGACGCGCCGGTCGACCTGGTGTCGCTGCGCAAGCCGCTGTTCGAGGAGGTGTGGCACCCGCACCACTACGCGGAGCAGCGCCGCATCGCGGACCTCGTGCCCGACGAATCGCTCCGCCTCACGCCGCAGCAGGTCACCGACGAGCACCGGCGCGACTGGCGCGCCTTGCTCGCCGCCGTCCCGGTGCTGGGCTGAGCCCGGGGCGCAGGCCCGCTCGGGCACGGCCGATACCCTCCAACGGTGACCTCTGACAGCCCTCGCCTGCGCTTCGCCCCGTCGCCCACGGGCTACCTCCACGTTGGCGGTGCGCGCACGGTCCTGTTCAACTGGTTGCACGTTCGTCGCACCGGCGGCGAGCTGATCCTGCGGATCGAGGACACCGACACCGAGCGCAACCGGCCCGAGCTCACCCAGAACATCCTCGACATGCTCGAGTGGCTCGGCCTCGGCTGGGACGGCGAGCCCACCTATCAGAGCGACCGGCTCGACCTGTACCGCGAGGTCAGCGAGCAGCTGTTGGCCAATGGTCGGGCGTACTGGTGCGACTGCACCGCCGAGGCGAGCCAGGCGCGGGCCAAGGCGCGCGGCGGTCCGCCCGGTTACGACGGCTTCTGCCGCGAGCGCGGCCTCGGACCGGGTCCCGGCACTGCGCTGCGGTTCCGCACGCCCGACGACGGCGCCACCACGTTCAAGGATCTCGTCCGCGGCACGGTCACCGTCGACAACGCCACCCTCGAGGACTTCGTGCTGCTGCGCTCGAGCGGCACGCCCACGTTCCTGCTCGCCAACATCGTCGACGACGCCTCGATGGCGATCACGCACGTGGTGCGCGGCGAGGAGCACGTCAACGGCACGCCGAAGTACCTGTGCCTCGGCGACGCGCTCGGCCTCGACTACCGACCGGTGTTCGCGCACCTGCCCGTGCTCGTGAACGAGAGCCGCCAGAAGCTGTCGAAGCGGCGCGACTCCGTGTCGGTGCAGGAGTTCAAGGATCAGGGCTACCTCGCGAGCGCGATGGTGAACTACCTGGCGCTTCTCGGATGGGGTCCCAAGGACGGCGTCGAGATCCGCCCGCTCGCTGAGTTCGTCGACCTGTTCCGGCTCGAAGACGTCACGTCGTCACCCGCGTTCTTCGACGTGAAGAAGCTCCAGCACGTCAACGCCGAGCACCTGCGGGCCCTGCCGGTCGGCGAGTTCCTGCAGGTGGCGAAGCCCTTCCTCACGCGCGGCGCGGAGGCGGAGGCCGCGCTCGCGCCGATCGCGCCACTCGTGCAGGAGCGCGTCCGCCTCCTGAGCGAGGTCGAGCCGATGATCGCCTTTCTGTTCGACGAGCCGCTCGAGATCGACGAGGACTCGTGGACCAAGGCCATGGTGAAGGGCAAGGCCGCGGCCGGGATGCTCGACGCTGCGATCGTCGGTCTCGACGCGCTGGAGGCGTGGACGTCCGACGCGATCCGCGCGGCGATCGAGGCGGCCGCCGTGTCGACCGGACTGGTGAACGCGGAGGGACAGCCGCAGCTGAGCAAGGCCCAGGGGCCCGTGCGCGTCGCCACCACCGGTCGCTCGGTCGGCCCGCCGCTGTTCGAGTCGCTCGAGGCGCTCGGCCGTGAGCGCACGCTCGCCCGACTGCGCACCGCACGCGAGCGGCTCTGACGATGCTCGCGGAGGGCCCGGTCGAGCCAGCGAACGACCGGTGGCGGCGACGCCGGCGCATGCTCCTGCGGACGCTCGCCGCGATCCTTGCCGTGATCGTGCTGTACCTCGTGGCGACCTTCGTGCAGGTGTACCGGGCGAGCAACCACGACGGCAGCCGTGCGGCCGACGCGATCGTTGTGCTCGGCGCCGCGCAGTACGACGGCCGGCCGTCGCCCGTGCTGCAGGACCGCCTCGACCACGCGCTCGCGCTCTACCAAGCGGGGCTCGCGCCCCGGATCGTCGTGACCGGCGGCCGCCAGGCGGGCGATCGGTTCACGGAGGCGACCGCTGGCTACAACTACCTGCGCTCGAAGGGCGTGCCGGACGAGGCGCTGATGAAGGAGGTGGGGGGCACCAACACCTATGAGTCGCTCGCGGCCTCCGCGCGGTTCCTGCGCGACGGCGAGCTCACGAAGGTCGTGCTCGTCACCGACGGCTACCACGCCTTCCGGGTGCGGGCGATCGCGCGTGACCTCGGCCTGGACGCGTCCGTGTCGCCCACTGATACGAGGCTCGGCACGGGTGATGAGCTCCGCCAGATCGCTCGCGAGACGGCGGCGGTGGCGGTCGGCCGGCTGATCGGGTGGAACCGCCTGTTCCGCCTCGACGCCGCGGTCAACGACTGATCCCGCCGCTCGTGGCGAGGTGCGGGCGCGCGCGGCCGTTCGGTATGGTTGCGGCCCGCCCATTCGGGGGTGGTGTAATCGGTAACACAGCTGGTTCTGGTCCAGTCGTTGGGGGTTCGAGTCCTCCCCCCCGAGCTCCTCGCTGTCGCACGCCCGTGACTCCTGTTCCTTCGATGCACGAGGTCGCATGACGAGCGTCACGCCGCTGTCCCGCACGAGTCGCAGGTGGCGGCTCGCTGTTGCGGCATCGGTGGTGGTGCTGCTCCTCGCGGGGACGGCCTGGGGTCAGGACGACGCCTTCCCGTTCGGGCCGTTCCGCATGTACGCCACGAAGCAGCGCCTCGACGGCGCCAGCAACTGGTACCGAGTGGAGGGCGTCAGCGCGGAGGGCGCCGTCGAGGACATCCCGGTCTCACGCTTCGGGCTGCGGCGAGCCGAGCTCGAAGGTCAGATGGACCGCTTCCGGAGCGACCCCGCGCTGCTCGGCGCCCTCGTGACGGTCTACGAGCGACGCCAGCCACAGGGCGCGCCGCTCGTGGAGATCCGGATCGTCAAGCACGTCCAACCGGTGCGCGGCGGCGTCCCGAGCGGGGAGCCGACACAACGGGTCGTGGTCACGTGGAGACGTTGAACCGGCGCTGGTCGGCGTGGTGGCTCACGCCGGTGGCCGATGGCCGCGTGCATGTGCTCCGGCTGATCGCCTACGGGTTCATCCCGGTTGACGTGCTCTGGACGACCGCGTGGGTCGCGCAGCACCGCTACGTGCCGGGCGAGCTGTACCGGCCGCTGCTGATCGGTCGACTGCTGCCGATCCCCACGGTCACCGCCGAGTGGGTGACCGCGGTCCAAGCCGCCCTCCTCGTCTCCGCGGCCCTCGCGCTGCTGGCGACCGCTCGTCGGTGGTCCGCGGCCATCCCGCTCGGATGGGTCGTGGCAGCGACGTACGTGTGGTGGATGGTCATCGGCATGTCGTACGGCAAGGTCGACCACGACCGGTTCGCCTTCATCATCCTGCTCTTCGTGCTCCCCACCGTGCGTGTCGTCCCGGACGGGAGCCAACGATCCGAGGCCGCCGGGTGGGCGATCCGCATGGTGCACCTCGGCATCGTCGTCACCTACGCCCTGTCGGCGTGGGCCAAGGTGCGCTTCGGTGGCTGGGACTGGGCCAACGGTGCAACGCTTGCGCGGGCGGTGATCCGGCGCGGCACTGAGCTCGCGGATCTCGCGCTCCAGCACCCGGACCTCATGCGCGGGATCCAGTGGTTCACGATCGTCTTCGAGGCGTGCTCGATCCTGTTGCTGATCGCGAAGCCTCCGTGGGTGCACGCGGTCGTGGCTGGGCTCGTCGCCTTCCACGTGGTCACGTTCCTCACGTTGGGGATCATCTTCCTCCCGCACCTCGTGGCACTGACCGCGCTCCTGCCACTCGAACGTCTCCTTCTCGTCGGGCGCGATCAGCATCTCGACCTCGCCCATTAGCGTCGTGCCGACGTGACCGAGTCAGACGAGCCCTTCTCGAGCCAGCTCGATCAGTGGCTCCGCTCGGACGCCCCGAAGACGCTCGGCTCGCTCGGCGATGCGTTCGAGGAGCGCACGTTCGCGGTGACGATCCTCATGCTGATGTTCCTGCCGGCGA
Source organism: Microthrixaceae bacterium (assembly GCA_052390255.1). Classification (GTDB taxonomy): domain Bacteria; phylum Actinomycetota; class Acidimicrobiia; order Acidimicrobiales; family VFJN01; genus VFJN01. The sequence continues at coordinate 15,953 of JBQTHC010000076.1, read as the reverse complement.
TGCCGCTGCCGACCGGCGGGATCACGCATGTGTTCGAAGGCATCGCCATCGTGGTCGCGGCGCAGATGGTCCTCGGCAGGCGATCGCTGTGGCTCCCGGACCGCTGGCGTCGACGAGACCTCGGTGCCATGACGACCGAGAAGATGATCCCCTTCATGCTGCGGTGGGTCCAGCGCTTCGAACGGTTCTCGAGGCCGCGCGGCGTGCAGCTCTTCCGCTGGCGCTGGTCAGTGCGACTGCTCGGGCTGCTCCTTGCAGGGCTCGCGGTGATGGCGGCGATCGCTCCGCCGTTCTCCGGTCTCGACACCTTGCCGGCCCTCGGCGCGGTGGCCATCGCGCTGTCGATCGTCTTCGAGGACGCCGTGCTCCTGGCCGTGGGCATCGTGATCGGAAGCGGAGGCACCGCGGTCATCCTGGCGATCGGAGGGGCAGTCCTGAAGACGGGACAGCACCTGTTCGGGTAGGCGAGGCCCCGCACGGCGGCGCTATTCGAACGATCAGTCTATTGACGAGTACCTGATCGATCGATAAGGTTTGCAGCCGTGCCCGCAACCGCGACCCGACGAGACGGCATCGAGACCCGCCGGTCGGTCCTCCGGGTGGCGCTCGACCTGTTCTCCGAGCGGGGGTTCGAGGGCGCGTCGACTCGACTCATCGCCGAGCGCGCCGGCGTGACCCAGCCCACGCTCAGCTACCACTTCGCAAGCAAGGACGATCTCTGGCGCTCGGCGGTCGACGACCTCTTCGAGCGGCTGCGCAGCTCGATCGCGGCGCGCCACTCGGGGTTGCGCGGGGTCGACGACCGCACCGTCGCAACGCTGATGGTGCGCCACTTCGTCGAGTTCTCCTCCGAGAACCCGCAGCTGCACCGCATCATCATGCAGGAGAGCACGCACGCGGGTCCTCGCCTCGACTGGCTCGTCGACGCCCACGTGCGCCCGCTGTACGAGAACGCGGTCGCGATCTTCCAGCGACTCCGCGGTGACAAGCCGCTCTCGCCGGTCGCCGCCGCGCACCTCTACTACTTGCTCACCGGCGCCGGTGCGACGGTGTTCGTGATGGCGCCCGAGTGCGAGCGCCTCACCGGCGTCGATCCGTTCGAGTCGGAGTTCGTCGCCGCGCACGCCGACCTCGTCGTCGAGCTGGTGCTTCGATCCATCAACCAGGAGACCACATGACGCCAGAGGAACGCCGCGCGTTCGTGCGCGACCACCGCACCGCCATCTTCGGTTACAACCGCGCCGCCGACGGGCCCGCGATGTCGATCGTGTACTACGTCATGGACGACGAGGACACGATCTTGGTGTCGACGATGGGGGAGCGTGCCAAAGCCAAAGCAGTTGCGCGCAGCTCCAAGGTCTCGCTGTGCGTGCTCGACGAGCAGTGGCCACCCACCTACCTGCAGGTGTACTGCGACGCCGAGGTCGATGAGGATGAGGAGCGCACGGTGGATCTGATGATGCGCATCGCCGACGTGATGGCGGGCAAGCCGCTCGACGAGTCGGTGCGGCCACTCGTCGCCGAGGGCGCGAAGAAGGAGGGGCGAGTCGTGCTGCGGCTGCGCCCGTACGCGACGTTCGCCACCCCGCCACGTCATGTGTCCGACGAGTCCGACATCAACCCGTCGCTCACGCACTGGACGAGCGCCTCCGTTCCGTGGCGCCCCAGCACGGCAGCGTCGAAGGAGAGCGACTGATGTTCCGACTGATCAACGTGGATGGCCGAGCCGCACTGGAGCACGACGGCCACCACTACGACGTCGCGACGCTGTCGGGCGACGCGTCGCTCGCCGATCCGCTCGCGTGCGTCGCCCGCCACCGCGAGCTCCACGCGCTCGCCGCTGGGTGTGCAACAGCGACGCCCCAGGGAGCGCTTGCCGACGTCGTGCTGCGCGCACCCCTGCCCGTGCCACGGCAGTGCTTCGGCATCGGGCTCAACTACCTCGACCATGCGGGCGAGTCGGGCGTGGACCTGCCACCTGCACCCTTGACCTTCACCAAGTTCCCGAGCTGCATCGCCGCACCGAACGCGGACGTCCCGCTGTCAGGCCCGATGGTGGACTGGGAGGTGGAGATCGTCGCGGTGATCGGTCGCGAGGTCACGGGTGTCGCCGTCGCCGACGCGTGGGGCGCCGTGGCCGGCCTCACCCTCGGCCAGGACATCTCGGATCGGGCCGTGCAGCTCACGGGCACGCCGCCGCAGTTCAGCCTCGGCAAGAGCTTCCCGGCGTACGGGCCGATCGGTCCGGCCATCGTGTCCGTCGATGCCTTCGAGGACCCCGACGACATCGCGCTGTGGTGCGACGTCGCCGGTGAGCGCATGCAGGGGGCGCGAAGCAGCTCGCTGATCTTCTCGATCCCGACGCTCGTCGCGTACCTCTCCTCGATCTGCACGCTCTACCCGGGCGACCTCGTCTTCACGGGAACGCCGTCGGGGGTCGGGATGGCACGGGGCCGGTTCCTCGCGCCCGGCGAGCTCATCGTCTCCGGCGCGGACGTGATCGGGGAGCTGCGCAACACGTGCGTGGCCGGGACTGGAGCGCTGCCGCTGTGAGCCTGCACCGCCTCCTCGGCTTCCGGGCCGCCGTCGCCGATCCCGAGGCGCTCGCCGGCTACTACCGCGAGCTCGGGCTGAAGGGCGATGCCATCACTGGCTTCTGCGGGTCGGATGGGGGTGCGACGGTGGTCGTCGAGGAGGCGCCGTTCCGCAGGCTGCTGTCGATCGACCTCGGCTGTGAGGATGAGCGCGACCTCGACGACGTGCAGGCTCGGCTCGAAGCGGGGGGAGCGACCGTCGAGCGCGACGCAGGATCCGTGTCGGTCACGGACCGGGCTTCACAGGTGCGGCTCACCGTGCGGATCGCGGCACCCGAGGCGCGCGGTGCGCGGCCGGCCGTGGCCATCACGCCGAACGTCCCCGGCGCCGTGGTGCGCACCAACGAGCGCGCGCCGGCCGTGTTCGACGCTCCACGACCGCCCCGACGGCTCGGACACCTCGTGATCGGCACGCCTGACCTGCAGGCGACACGCGACCTGCTCGTCGAGGGGATCGGCTGCAAGGTGAGCGACGAGGTCGAGGGGATCATCCACTTCCTGCGGTGCTCGACCGACCACCACAACATCGGCCTCGTCCACTCGCCGGTGCCAATCCTGCAGCACTACTCCTGGGAATGCGACGACCTCGATCACGTCGGCCACACCGCCACCGCGCTCTATCGCACCGACCCCAGCCGGCACACGTGGGGCATCGGTCGCCACTTCGCGGGGTCCAACTTCTACTGGTACCTCCGCGACCCGGCCGGCTCGTTCCTCGAGCTGTACTCGGATCTCGACGTGATCGACGACGACGAGGTGTGGGAGCAGCACGGTCGCACGCCGATGTCCTTGGAGCACATCGCGAACGCGTGGGGGCCGAACCTGCCGACCGAGTTCATCGTGCCCGACGACCTCGGTGTCCTCGAGGCCGGCTGGGCCTCGCTGCGTTCGTGAGCGCGCACGACGACGAGGCGATGATCGACCTCCTCGTCGTGGGCTTCGGGCCCGTGGGCGCGACGATGGCCGGACTCGCTGCGCGCCAAGGGCTCGCCGTGCTTGCCGTCGACCGAGAGGTCGACCTCTACCCGTTGCCGCGGGCTGCCCACTGCGACCACGAGATCCTGCGCATCCTCCAAGAGCTCGGGTGCGCCGACGAGGTCGTCGCGGCGATGCTGGTCAACGACGGCATGGACTTCCTCACCGCCGATCGTGAGGTGCTCCTGCGGTTCCGGACGCGCGGACTGGCGCCCACGGGGTGGCCGGCGTCGGTGCTGTTCCACCAGCCCGGCTTCGAGTCGGCGCTGCGTCGTGCGGTGCACGACACCACCGCGGAGGTTCGGCTCGGACTGGGCCTCACCGGCATCACGCAGGATCCCGACGGCGTGACGGCGACGCTGCGCGACGGCGAGCGCGTGCGGGCGCGCTTCGCGGTGGGCTGCGACGGTGCCCGCTCGATGGTCCGGAGCAGGATCGGCGCCGAGATGGAGGACCTCGAGTTCGAGGAGCCGTGGCTCGTCGTGGACCTGCTCTTGCAGGAGCCGATCGCGGCGTTGCCGGGCCACGCGCTCCAGGTGTGCGACCCGGCGCGACCGCACACGCTCGTGCCGATGCCGTGGCCCCGGTTCCGCTTCGAGTTCATGCTGCTGCCGGGGGAGGACCCCGACGGGATCCAACGGCCCGAGCGGGTGGGCGAGCTGCTGTCGAGCTGGATCGATCCATCGCTCGTCGAGGTCGAGCGCGCCGCGGTGTACACGTTCCACGGGTTGATCGCGCGGCAGTGGCGCTCAGGTCGCATCTTCCTCGCCGGTGACGCGGCGCACCAGATGCCGCCGTTCCTCGGTCAGGGGATGTGCTCCGGGATGCGTGACGCGGCGAACCTCGTCTGGAAGCTCGCGGCCGTCCTGCAGCGCGACGCACCCGACGCGCTGCTCGACACCTATCAGCTCGAGCGCGAGCCGCACGTCCGCTCGATCGTCGAGGCAGCGGTCGGCTTCGGACGGCTGATCTGCACCACCGACCCGGTCGTCGCGGCAGCGCGTGACGCGCAGATGCTGGCGGCGCCCATGGACGAGGCGAGCGCGCCCGCGGCGGCTCCGCTTCTTGGAGGCGGGCTCGCGCTGGGGCCCGGCGGTGGGGCGCCCAGCGCGCAGCCGACGCTCGCTGGGCAGCGGCTCGACGACGTGGTCGGCTCGCGCTTCGCGCTCATCACCCGTGAACCGCTCCCACCGGAGCACCCCGCGCACATCTGGTGGTCCGGTCGCGCCGCGATCCTCGACGCGTCCGCCACTCCGGAGCTGCTCGGCCTCCTCGACGGCCAAGAAGCCGTGGTCCTGCGCCCCGACCGCTACGTGTTCGCGACCGGGAGCACTGCCGAGGTGACCCGTCTGGCCAAGGCGATGCTCGTGGGCTCGAGCTCCTAGGTCGTGGCGAGCGGGCGCCGACCGCGGCCAGCGTCGACGGCGGGCTCGTGCCAGAGGTACCAGCCCAGCATCACGTAGCCCGCGGCCGTCAGGCCCATCGGGTAGGCCCACACGTCGCCCGCGTCGCCTCCCGCTGCCGTCACGCCGACGACGAGCGCTGCCATGCCGACGGGTCCCGCGGCGACGAGCACCAGGGGGACGACGGGGAGCACGTTCGCACGCAGCATCTCGACCATCAGCACCACGACCGCCAGACCGAGGAGTGCGATGGCCGCGAACAGGCCGGCGTACCCGGCGAAGGCGAGTAGCGGCGTCACGCAGGCCGCGCCGAGCGCGACCTTGCCGAGGCGCCCGAGGCCGCCGTGGCGTGCGCGCAGGCCCCAGAGGCCGAACAGGAACGTCGGGATCGCCGCAGTCAGCAGCAGCACGCCGATCCCGTGGACGAAGCCCCGGTCGACCGAAACGTTGACGTACTGCCCGACGACCAGCAGGACAGGAGTGAGAAGGGCTGCCAGACCGGCAGCACGAGTACGGGTGGTGGGCACAGCTGCTCCTCGCGTTGACTCGATGGCACAGATCCGGGCGACGAGGGCGGCCGAGCCGAAGCGGGCGATCGCCTCGCCCTCCGCCTCGGCGCGGGTTCGCCCGCTGGCGACGAGGCGATCGGCGGCCTCGTGGAGGTGGTCGGCGGCCTCGGCGACCATGTCGAGCCCATCGGCGAGCGAGGCGACGCTGTAGTCGAGCTCGCGGAGGTAGGCCGCGATCAGGCCATGGTCGGCCATGCCGGCGCTCCCACCACTCGTTGCACCGTCAGCGCGAACGCCGACCACTCGCGGCGCTTCTCGCGAGCCGCCTTCTTGCCGCCCGCGGTGAGCGCGTAGGTCCGACGGCGACGCCCGTTGACCTCTGACCACGTGCTCGCGAGCAACCCCGCTCGTTCGAGGCGGTGCAGCGCTGGGTAGATCGTGCCCTCGGGCAGATCGATCGCGCCGTCGGTGCGTCGGCGGAGCTCCTCGATGACCGCGTACCCGTGGAACGGGCCGTCCTCGACGATGGCCAGCAGCAGGAGGTCGAGATGCCCCTTGAGGGTGTCAGCTCGCATACCTCGGCACGCTATACCTCGGATTGCTAGGTGTCAAGTTGGCGTCGGAGTGGACCGCGCGACCTGCCCGAGACGCGTTGTACGGACGTGCTCGTCGGAGACGCCTACGGCTATCGTCACTTGGCTCACTAGCCCCCATCGTCTAGTGGCCTAGGACACCACCCTCTCAAGGTGGCGGCACGGGTTCGAATCCCGTTGGGGGTGCTCGGCACCGGAGTTCAACTGACGGAGATGATCGCTCCCACCACTGGCTGGAGCTCGAGGTCGGGTGCGGGCCCCGGCGTTGTCCCACCCGCCTGGTACGGCGGCGGGATCTGAGCTGCGGCCGAGTTCCAAGCGATGACGGCCGACGAGCACGCTGCGGTCGTTCGCGCTGGCTTCGTCACTGATCCAGCCGAGGTGTCGGCAGATCTGGTCGCCCGTCCCATTCATCCCCTTTGTATGGGAGACTCGTGTTGTGTCTGGGGGCGAGCACCTCCTCGATCAGGCGCGCGGCGCCTACGAGCGGAACGACTGGCCAGCGGCTCGCGCGGCGCTGCTCGAGGCAGGTGTTCAGCAGCCCCTGGAACCCGAGGATGCGGAGCGACTGGCCTGGTCGTGCCGATGGGTCCTTGATCAGTCAGGCTTCGTGAACGCTCTGGAGCGGGCCGAGACGGGATACGTGGTCGCCGGCGGCCTCTCGGGTGCCGCCCGGATGGCCCTCGAGCAGGCGCGCCACCACCTGATGATGCAGGACGATTCGGTGGCGATAGCTTGCTTCTTCCGCGCGCTGGAGCACCTCGAGGGACAGCCCGAGTCGGCCGAGCATGCGCAGGCCCAGTGGGCGCTCGCCGTCACCTGCATCATGGCGGGCGACGCCGAGGCGGCACGGGCGGCGTTGCACGAGGCGCGAGCGATCGCCCGGCGCGTGGCCAGCCCGGGCGTGGAGGCGCTCGCGGTGGAGGGGCTCGCATACCTCGCGCTCCTCGAGGGTGGTGTGCGCGAGGTCTTGCTGCTCATCGACGAGGCGGCCGCGCTCGCCATGCGGCCCGGGGTCGCGCCGATCCACGCCGGCTCCGTGTACTGCGCGGTGATCGTGCTCTGTCGGTCGCTGTGCGACTGGGACCGCGCCACGGAGTGGACGAAGGTGTCGACCCGCTACTGCGAGCGCGAGTCGATCGGCGGGTTCACCGGGCAGTGCCGCTTTCACCAGGGAGAGATCGACCGACTCCACGGCCACCTCGCCAAGGCCGAGGAGCGAGTCGTCCAGGCGTGTGCGGAGCTCCTCGAGATCAACCGCATGAGCGCCGGATGGGGGTTCAGCGAGCTGGTAGAGATCCGGGTTCGCCGTGGCGACCTGGCCGGCGCCGAGGAGGCACTTGAGCAGGCTGTCGCCTTGGGTGACGACGGCCAGCCTGGGCGGGGTCGCCTGCTGCTGGCCCGAGGCGATGCCCAGGCGGCAGCGCGGAGCCTCACCAGAGCGCTACAGGACCAAGGGCTCGCCAGCCGAGAGCGTCGGATCTTCCTGCTCCCGGTGCACGTCACGGCCTGCCTCGCAGTGGGCGACGAGCGTGCTGCCACTGAGAGCGTCGCCGAGCTCGAGGAGCTGGCTCGACGCCTCGGCACCCCGGGCCCGGCGGCCGCCGCGGCGGTGGCGCGCGGTGCCCTGGCTCTTCATCAAGGCGATGCCGAGGGAGCGATTGCCTCGTTGCAAGATGGTGTCCGAACCTGGTGCGAGGTGGAGGCGCCCTACGAAGCCATCCAGGCACGCGTCCTGCTAGCGAGGGCCCTAGCGGCTGATGGAGACGACGCCGGCGCACGCCTTGAGATCCAGGCCGCCACCCGGATGGCGGTGGAAGCGGGCGTCGCGGCCGACCTCGACATCGCTCCCGATCGACGGGAGCCCGCTCCCCGGAGGTTCCGCACCTTTCTGTTCTCGGACCTCGTCGAGTCGACACGACTCGCAGAGGCAATGGGTGATGCTGCTTGGGAGCAGATGCTGCGCTGGCACGACCGCACGTTGCGCGCCGAGTTCGACCGGTGGCGCGGCGAAGAGGTCAAGCACGGCGGGGACGGGTTCTTCGTGGTCTTCGGCCAACCCGACGACGCCATCAGCTGTGCCGTCGCGATTCAGCACGCCCTCGCCCGCCATCGAGCCGAGCACGGCTTCGCGCCGACGATCCGCATCGGCCTTCACGCCGGCGAGGCGTCGGCTCGGGACGACGACTACTTCGGCTCGGCAGTCACGCGTGCCGCCCGTATCTCTGCTGCGGCCGGGCCCGGCGAGGTCCTCGCGAGCGCAGACCTACTGGCCACCTGCGAACGGCGGGTTGCTGTTGGCGACGAGCGCACGCTCGACCTCAAGGGCATCACCGAGCCCGTTGTCGCGGTCCTCATCGCCTGGGACGACCAGACCCACATCCAACCGTCGGAGGCCTGACGAGACCAGCCCGGTCGTAGGTCATCTGATCAGCGCCCCTCACATGTCGCCATCAGAACGGCTGACGGCTCCGAGAGGCCGCACCCATCGAAGATCACATCGAGACGCGCCGGCGCCCCGAACCGGCGGTGGCTCTCGCTCTAAGGGCGGCGGCACGGGTACAGATCCCGTTGGGGGTGCCAGTTCGAGCTGGGCGACGTTCGTCGGTCGCTCTACGAGGCCTCTGAACCTCAGACCTTCTCGCGTCCGAATCGGGATTGTCCGGATGAAGCCAGTCGACTGGCCGGCTAGATGATCCGTCGGATGAACGCGGCCAGATGCTCGTCGCGCTCAAGATGCGGGTAGGCATCATGGAACGCCTGGGCGGCGTCCTCGGGGGTTTCGTAGGAGCAGTGCTTCCACATCACCTCGATGTCTTCGACATCCGCGGCACGGGACGCGAAGAGCTTCATCAGGAACACCTGATCCATCGGAGCTCCGAGCACGAGGAGCGCGTGGTGGTCGACGAGGATCTCGCAGCCGCCCTCGTCGAAGGTTGCCGGTAGGAAGGGCCGAGCCCGGTCGTTGAGCCACCGCGGCGCGAGTCCGTGCAGGTCGGCGACTCGCTCGATCGCTCCGATGAGCTCCTCGTCGACTGCCGTGACGGTGTCCACGTCTCGGGTTGCTTCGCGCAGTCCGTGGAGCGCGAGGAGGGCCCCGCCAACCACCACGATCGTTCGGCGAGTCCCCGGCGCCAGCTGGTTCGCCAACTCCAGGAGGAGACCGGTGATGTCCCCGCCGTTCAGAGCAGGATCAGACACCGACGGTCTGGCGATCCCGCCAGAGGCTGCCGGTGTCGATCATCAGTCCACGTGCGGCGAGCTGCGAAGGGACGTCGACCGCGACATCTCCCCGGACCGGTGGCTGAAACGGCTCGTCGAGGAGCGGTGCCGCGCCGGTCCAGCTCGGGCGGCGTAGGTGGGCATCGTCTGCAAGCTTCTCAGCGACGGCCGCCAACAGGGCGTCGACGACTCGGTTGCCGGTGGGTGAGGGCGGGACGTAGATCGCCTCCGGAATGAGGTCGGGTTGCAGCGCGAACTGGTCCAGCAAGCGCCGCCATCGGGTCCAATCCAGGCGCAGTCGACCCCCACGGGAGCTCCAGGCGTCGACGAGATCCCCCAGACGAGGTCCCGGATCGGATCCACGGCGAACAACCCCAAGCTCCAGCTTGTAGCCGACGGCATCAAGGAGGCGTTCGAGGGTTCGCACGGTGGGATCGACGGTCCCCGTCTGGATCCGAGTGATCGTCGACCCGGCAACACGGGCGTCAGCAGCCCACCCGCGGACCGAGCGGCCCGAGGACCCCTTCGTGTTGGTGAGCAGTCGTCCGACGTCCATGGCGTAAGCATATATGCGTACATCACTGACCGTCTACAGGACAGGATCCGTCAGCAGGCGGTCAGCACAACGCCACGGGCGCGCCGCACGGGATGGAACCAGTGGACGCCACGGTCGCCAATGACAGTCAACGGACGTGTGCCTTCCGGTCTCAACGTGGCGGCACGGGTTCGAATCCCGCCGCTCGGAGGCCTGACGAGCTACTCCGGTGCGTCGAGCTCCTCGAGCCAGGCGACGACATGGGGGTGGTCGATGAACCGGGCCCAGGTCAGCGGTGTCGCATCGAAGTCCGGGTCCCGCGTCGTGAGGTCGGCGCCGTGATCGACGAGCGTGCGGAGAAGGTCGAGCTCTCCGGCGCCGGCGGCAGTGTGCGCGGGTGTCCGTCCGGTAGCGGCAGGACGCACGCCACGGTCGATCATCGCCTCGACGAGCGCCCACCGCCCGAAGCTGGCTGCGGTGCTGAGCAGGGCTGAGGTGGTCTCGGGGTCGACGGATTCGATGTCGACGAGGAGCGAGTGGTCGCCTCGGATCGCCCGTTCGGTGAGCGCGTCGGTGCTGATCGGCCTCTGCCACCTGTACAGGTCACGCAGCAGCGAGATCTCCGCGCCGTGGTGGATGAACTCGTCCAGCATGTGCAGGACGAAGCCGGCCCGCGTGCCGTGCCTGTTCTCGCCGCCCACGGGACCGATGGCCGCGCCGAGTCGTGCGTCGTCGGCGAGGGCGAGATGCGCGTCCCACCGCGCGTGGGCCCGGTCGAGCTGATCGACGGCGTCGGCCGCGGTGGCCGGGGGAGTGGAGTCGGGCGCATCCAGACCGACGGGCTCACCCTGCGGTGGCACGTCCAGCAACCTCGGGGCACGGTTCTCGCCGTACATGTCGATCAGGTGCCAGAGACGCCAGGCCAACGTGGTGAAGGGGTCGGGGTACACGATCGGTGCCCACTCATCGAAGCGAGTGCCGCTGGGTCGTGTTCGTATCGACCAACATCCAGGCGCAGGCTCCCAGAGGTACTCGTCGTCGGTCAGGCCATCGAGTCGCCGCCACGTGCGGTCCCACACCGTGTCGGACAGCCGTTGCAGCTCCTCGCTCATCGCAACCATCACAGCGACAGTACGGGGTGTCCTGCACTCCGGATACTGGGTTCTCGGAGTGCACGGTCGCTGGCGCTGGGCAGGGAGCGCGGATGCGAACGGAGAGCGTGGTGCGCAGGTGCCAAGGGTCGCGTTCCTCAGGCGCAGAGCCGACAGGCAAGGCGACCGGCAGCACAGCGCCACTGCTCGGGTACGAAGCGGTCCCGCGACCTCGCCATCCGCGCATCTCCTCAGGCGCCGTTGCCGCCCCACAACATCTGCGCATACGCGAACAGTCCCGCCGATGCGAGTCCTGCGATCGCGAGCACCGTGGCCCGCGCGCGCCAGTCGCGGGCCGCGCTCACCGGGACGACCACGAGGATTGCGACGGCGATCGCCAACGTGACGAGCGCAGGGAGGGCATGCGGCCATCCAACGTCGTCGAAGATCCGGTTCACCGCGAGCAGCGCGATGACGGGCGTGACCGTCCACGCGACGGCGCTCATCGCGCGCACCGACCGCGACCGCGGGGCCGTCACGAAGCCGTCGAGCACCACGAGCGCCGCGATCGCGATCGCCGCCACGACGATTCCGGCTCGGTCGAGCAGCGGGGCGTTGCAGGCGATGTCCTCGTTGCTCGTCCAATCGCTCACCGAGCCGCAGCGACCGCCGTACCACGGCGTGTGGGCAGGCACCGACGCCGCGACGACCCACGCGAGGGCAAGGGCGCCGAGGGCGATCGCCAGCCGGGGGAGGGCACGGGCAGCCGAGGCACGACTCATGTCGGCTGGGCGGAACCGTGCGCCCCCCGGCCCGAGCGCTTCGGAGTCAGCAGTCTGACCATGCCGACATGATGGCGGCGAGACGGGCGCCGTGCTCGCGGCGGTCGTCTCGGTCGGGGTCGCACCGTGGCGTGGACGGTCGGGTCGAGCTCTGGTGGTCAGGGATCGGCTGTGACACCCGTCGATCGGATCCGAACGGCCGATCCTCTGGCGCTCGTGACCGACGTCACTGGTCATTTTAGAGAGGTGTATCTAGTATGCGGGCGTGGGCCGCCCGCCGAGGTTCAGTGAGCGTGAGATGCTCGACGCCGCTGGCGGGCTGCTCGTGTCCGGCGGCGCCCACGCGCTCACCGCCAGCGCCGTGGCTCGATCGGTGTCCGCGCCGAGCGGGTCGGTGTACCACCGGTTCGTCTCGCGGGACCATCTGGTCGCCGCGCTCTGGTTGAGGACCGTGGAGCGATTCGACCGCGACGTCGTGGCCGGCCTGCACGCCGAGGGCGACCCGGTTGCGGTCGGCATCGCGGTCGCTCGCCGCGTGATCGATTGGTGCGTCGCCAACCCGGTGGACGCGCACGTGCTGACCGAGCTCTCCATGGCCGACCTGACAGAGGACAAGGTGCCGGTGGACCTCGTCCGTCGAGCCGACCGGCTCCAGCGTCACCAGCGTCGCTCTGTCGAGCACCTCGCCCGCCGACTGGGGCTGCCCACGGATCAGGTCGCCTTCGCCGTGGCGACGATCCCGCATGCCGCCGTCCGTCGCGCCGTCCGCGACCGTCAACCGATTCCCCGATGGACGACCCAGGCGGTCGCTCGCGCCGCCCGGGCGGTACTCACCAACGAAGCACACCCCTGAGGAGTCCCATGCACACCCTCGATCCGCTTGATCCCGACGTCTGGCTCACGGTCCGTCGGACCGTGGCTCGAGGCCAATCGTCGTCGTTCCACTGCGCCATCGCCTCGACCAATCCCGACGGTCGGGCGTACGTCTCGCCGATCGGTTCGGTGCGCCTCGGCGATGCGGGCTTCGGCACGTACCTCGACGTGTTCAACGCCCAGCTCGCGCGGAACCTCGAGCGGGATCCTCGCGTGACCGTCATGGCCGTCGATTCCGGACTCGTCACGTGGGCACGAGCGATGTTCACGGGTCGGTTCGCGACGCCGCCGGGCGTGCGTCTGCTCGGAGAGGCAGGACCGGCCCGTCCCGCGACGGACGAGGAGAAGAGAGCCTTCCAACGCTCCGTTCGGCCGCTGTTGTCCACCCGTGGCGGCAGGGCGCTGTGGGCTCGCTTCGACGACGTGGTGGCGCGCGACCTCTCCTTCACCGGCGTCGTCCCGGTCCGGATCGGGACCACCACCACCGGCCTGTGGGACTCCGCCCTGTCGACGACTGCGACCGGATCACCCGCGGTCGAGTCCTCGCGAGCGGTAGGTGGGCGATGAGTCCGCTCGACGACTATGCGCGCATCGAGTCGGCGATGCAGCAGCGACCGAGCGTGACGGTCGGCCGCATGCTGCGGAGCAACGGACTCAAGGTCAACAACAAGGTGTTCGCCTTCCTCCAGGACGACGCGCTCGTGGTCAAGCTGCCGGCGTCGGAGGCGCAGGAGCTCGTGGCATCCGGAAGCGCGACCCCCTACGAACCGTCACCCGGTCGACGAATGAAGGAATGGGTTGCCGTCCCGCACGCGACAGGGGGCCGTCAGTGGCCCACCTTGGTCGAAGCTGCCTTGTCCTACGTCGCCACGCGGTCGAAGCGCGCGCGCTGAGCGGGTTCGGACGGCCAAGTCGAACGTCGAGCGACGCTGGGGTGGTGCCAGCGACTGACGTACAACGGCAGCGTGGCCGCATCGTTGGCCGCGCCAGGTCACTCGCATCGACAGGGCTCGTGTACGGGCCGGGCGCGCTCGGCCTGCGCGTTCTCCTACGTCCCCGGGTGACGGTCGAGCCACCCTTGCACCGTCTCAGTCGTCCAGGTCGGAACACCCGTACCGAGAAGATCACCATCGTGCGTCCACACCGCAGCGTCGAGCGCGAGTGCGCATGCGACGAGCGGCCAGTCTTCCGCGTCCCGTACAGACCGTGCTCTGGCCTCGGCCTCGTAGGCGGCGTAGACGGCCTCGTCGATGACGGCAACGTTGACCGCGATCGCGTCGAGGAGAGACGTCACAAGCTCTGCGGAGGAGGCGTTCGACAGATCGTGGCGTCGCGCGAACGCGGAGACACGCCGGGGCAGCTCGACCTTGGTCTCCTCCCACATCTGCTCTGGAAGAAACAGATCGAGCCGATCGTCAGCGAGCCGTCCTCGCCCAGCGGATCTGAGCAGGTCGCCGATGAGCACGTTGGTGTCGACCACCAAGCGCATCAGCGGCGGCGCTTCTCCGTGAGCTCGCGGACCATCTGCTCCTCGTCGATCCCGGTCTCGGCGAGCACGGCCTCGACCGCCTCGCCGAGGCGACCCAGAGCGGCGCGGCCACGCCGGCGATCCTTCGCGTCGACGGGCACGAAGAAGCCGATCGGCTTCCCGTGGCGCTCGATGACGAGCGTCTCACCGGCGCTCATCATCGATGTCGCCTGATCCTTGAACTCGCGGACACCGACGTGACGCATCCGACGCACCTCCACAGTTGTGACTATCAGTGTAGCCACAGTGGCTCGCTCCTTTGCGCACCTCGGGGATCTTCCAATCCGTCGGTCGTGGTCGCTCCGAACAGCAGCCATGACATCACCGATCGACCGTGCCAGCGGAGCCACGGCGCGAGCGTGCCGTCGGAGCTTGGCCGGGCTCGCACTCGTTTCGACCCTGGGGATCATTGCCGCGTGCGGTGACACCACAGGGGGGTCCGATCGAACCGCGGCGCCGTCCTCGCCCGCCTCGAACACGGTGACGATGCGGCTCATCGCCTTCAAGCCGGGCCATCTGACGGTTGACACGGGCACCACGGTGACCTGGAAGCAGACCGACGCGGGCGCCCACACCGTGACCTCCGGCACGGTCGCTCAAGGCGCCGCAGGCGTGACCGAGGAGCCGGACGGCACCTTCGACTCCGGCGAGATCCCCCAGGGCGACACGTTCGAGCTCACCTTCGACGAGCCCGGAACGTACCCGTACTTCTGCACGATCCACCCCGCGACGATGCGCGGCGAGATCACCGTGCGATGAGCCCTACCCCCAACAACAGGAGACACAGGACCGTGAGACGCAAGACCGTTGCGAAGCTCTTCACCCCACTGCTCGCGCTCGGCCTCGTAGCCGGGGCTTGCGGGAGCGATGACACCGGGGGCGCCGCCCCTGACAAGACGACTGTGCCCAGCGGGGATCCCGCCACCAGCATCACCGGTGCCTCGACGCTCCGCGCTGGGCTCACCGGCCTGCTCACCGAGCACGTCTACCTCGCTGCTCTGGCGACTGGCTCCGCACTCCGGGGCGACACCGCCGGCTTCGAGGCCTACGCCGCCGCCCTGAACGGCCCCACCGAGAGCAACACGGCCGACCTCGTCGATGCGATCACCTCGGTCTATGGCGACGAGGTCGGTACGGCGTTCGACGGACTGTGGCGCAGCGACGGCCACATCCCCGCGGTCGTGGCCTACACCCAAGCGGTTGCCGCCGACGACACGGTGGCTGCTGACAAGGCCGTGGCGGACCTGCTGGCCTATGCGAAGACGTTCGGCACGACGCTGAGCTCGGTCAACTCGAACCTCCCCGCTGACGCGGTCGAGGAAGGCGTGACGATGCACATCACCACGCTCAAAGCGGTGATCGACGCGCAGAAGGCCGGCGACCAACCCAAGGTCTACGCCTCGCTTCGTGAGGCCTACGGGCACATGGGTGCGTTCGCCGAAGTGCTCGCCGGGGCGACCGCTGCGAAGTTCCCCGACAAGTTCGACGGCGACGCGTCGTCACCGGCGGCGGACCTTCGTGCTGGCATGACCTCCCTGCTCCGTGAGCACGTGTTCCTTGCTGCCAGTGCCACCGGCGCCGCACTCGGCGGCCGTCAGCCGCAGTTCGAGGCCGCCGCCGGCGCGCTGAACGGTCCGACCGGCAGCAACACGGCGGACCTCGTCGATGCGATCACCTCGGTCTATGGCGACGAGGTCGGTACGGCATTCGATGGACTGTGGCGCAGCGACGGCCACGTCCCCGCGGTCGTGGCCTACACCCAGGCCGTTGCCGCGGGCGACACGGTGGCTGCTGACAAGGCCGTGGCGGACCTGCTGGCCTATGCGAAGACGTTCGGCACGACGCTGA
>JBQTHC010000075.1:0-4483 GCA_052390255.1 Microthrixaceae bacterium | reverse complement strand
GTGGCCCTCGTCGGTCCGTCGCGCTCGGGCAAGACCACCGCTGCGGTGGCCGGCATCTTGGAATGGGAAGGGCCGGCGGTGCTGTCGTCGGTCAAGGCCGACCTGCTGGCGACGACCCGTGGCTACCGCTCGAGCATCGGCGACGTCCGCATCTTCGATCCCACGTCGTCGACGGTGCAGCGGAGCGAATCAGCAGCATGGTCACCGCTCCAGCAGGCAGGGACAGTCGCCGGCGCCCAGCGCGCGGCGCGCTCGTTGTGCGACGCCGCACCGAAGGGCGGGGTCGAGGGCGGCATGGACTTCTGGCTCGCCCAGGCCGAGATCCTGCTCTCGGGCCTGCTCTTCGTCGCTTACCACGCCAAGCGCGACATGGATGCGGTGTGCGAGTGGGTGCTCACGCAAGACCGCCCCGGCGACCTGGGACCCGGTGAGGTCCGCCAGGCGCTCGACAAGTTGAACGTGTCGAACAATGCCATGGTCGCCCTCGGCTCGGTCGAGGTTTCCAAGTCGCTCATGTCGGTCTGGGAGATGGAAGAGCGGACCAGGTCGTCGATCTACGCCACTGCTCAGACGGTGATCTGGCCGTGGACCGATCCGGGCGTCGCGGCGTCCGCTCGCTCACCCAAGGACAGGGCGGGACGCCGCAAGCCGTTCGTCGGAGTCGACCTCGCCTGGCTGCTGTCCGGGCAGAACACGATGTACCTCTGCTCGCCGATCGAGGACCAGCGCCGACTTGCGCCGGCGTTCGGCGGCCTGCTCAACGACCTGATCAACCAGGCGTACCGGCACGTCGCCGCAACGGGTCAGCCGATCGACCCTCCCTTGCTGGTGGTGATCGACGAGGCGGGGAACACGCCGCTCCGTTCGCTGCCCGAGTACGCGTCGACCCTCGCCGGCATCGGCGTG
This sequence comes from Microthrixaceae bacterium, assembly GCA_052390255.1. GTDB lineage: Bacteria > Actinomycetota > Acidimicrobiia > Acidimicrobiales > VFJN01 > VFJN01. Next base: position 3,577 of record JBQTHC010000075.1, on the reverse strand, counting down.
CTCCTCGTCACGATCTGGCAGTCGTTGGCCCAGCTCGAGGTTGCCTACGGCAAGGCCTCCGACACGATCCTGACCAACCACCTCACCAAGGTGTTCTACGCAGGTCTGTCCGACCCGGCGTCGTTGCGCTACGTCGACGCCGTACTCGGCGAAGCCGAGGTCGACACGCGGTCGCACTCAGCGGCCGAACGCGTTCACGGCGGTTCCGACCAGTTCTCCACCGTCCGGGTACCGCTGGCGCCGGCCCACGTGCTTCGCCAGATGCGCCGCGGTGACGCACTCCTCGTCCACGGCACGCTCCCTCCGGCGCACGTGCGCACGCGCCCCTTCTACCGGAGCCCGCACCTCGCCGAGCGGTCCGCCATGCCCGTCCCCGACAGGAAGGCGGCGTGAAGCCGTTCCTGCGCGCGAGCGACCGCGCTCGGCTCGCCCCGGTCGGCTGGGTCGCCGAGCCTGCTGGCCTTTGGGCCGGGCGGAAGGTGGAGGTGGTGTACGACCCCCGGCAACACCAGGTCGTACTCGTCCGGAACGAACCCGGCGACAAGACCCGAGTCATGCTCGCCGGCGAGGGATACCGGCGGCTGGCCGTCGACGGCCAGCAGGAGATGTGGGTCCGGGATCGCGCTGCCTCCGTCGAGCGGGACCACCCCCGGGTCGTTTCGCTCCAGCCGCAGCCAAAGGTCGCCAGCATCCAAGGGCGGGGGCTGTGAGTCACTCCGCGAGCGGCTCGCTCCGTCGACGCGGAGCGCAGAGGTAGCGTGTGCGAAGCGATCGGAGCGCTCGCCGTGGAGCGTCCGAACAGCTCTCGCTGTTCGACGTCGCGCTCCCTCCCAACGATGCCGCCGCCGCGGCACAGGAGGAGAACCATGAATCGCTACGGCCAGATGGCCCTCGACCACAACCGCCGCCACCGGCCGAGCCTCCTCGCGCAGGTCCCGGACCCGGAGACCTTCTTCGCCCAGGCGGGGGAGGCGATCGCGGCGGAAGTGGCAGCGCTGCGCGACGAGATCCTCGGCCCGGTGCGGGCGGGAGAGAACCCCGAGGAGTATCGGACCCGGAGCTACCAGGCGAGGACCGCGGCAGAGGAACTGATCCTCTCCCAGCACCACCTGTTCCAGGCCGACCCGGACGACGAGACGAGCGATCAGGGCTGGGAGAGCGACCCGGACCTGGACCGCCACTATCAGAACCTCGCCGCGATCAACGAGACGATCAACACCCCGCTCTAGCGGTCACGGAGGCGCCTACTGCGGGTAGGCCGGCGCCGTTTTGTCCAGGCAGCACGGATCTCGCGCCGGCAGGAGCCGCCGCGAAGTTGCGAGCGAACCTCGATGCGCTCGCAGTGTTGGACCGATGCCGCGAGGAAGGCGGCCGGTGGGCGACCCCTGCAGAGCAAGCGATCCTGGCCCGCTGGGCGGGATGGGGGGCGATCCCGCAGATCTTCGACGAGGCAGACGACCGCTACCGCGACGAGCGCGCCGAGGTGCGGCGCCTGCTGCGAACCGAGGACGGGTGGACCCAAGCCCGCCGTACGACCCTGAACGCCCACTACACGTCTGCGTCCGTCGTCGCGGCGATGTGGAACGCGGCTGGACAACTCGGCGTCAACGGCAACACGCGGGTCCTCGAGCCAGGATGCGGATCAGGCAACTTCATCGGTCTCGCTCCACCTGCAGCCCGGCTCACGGGGGTGGAGCTCGACGCCACGACAGCCCGGATCGCCGAGCACCTCTACGGCGCCCGAGCAACGATCCACAGCTCGGCATTCGAGGAGTTCCGGCTCGAGGACGGCGCCTTCGACCTGGTCATCGGGAACGTGCCGTTCGCCAAAGTCACCCCGCACGACCCCGTGCACAACCGCGGTCGCCACGCCCTCCACAACTACTTCCTGCTCAAGAGCCTGCACCTCACCAGGCCCGGCGGGCTCGTCGTCGCGCTCACGTCCCGCTTCACCCTCGATGCTCGAAATCCGGCAGCACGCCGCGAGATGGCGACGCTTGCCGACCTGATCGGCGCTGTCCGCCTTCCCGAGCGAGCATTCGCACGGTCCTCTGGCACCGACGTCGTCGTGGATCTGCTCGTCCTGCGTCGCAGACCTGCGGGAGCCCCGACATCCGGACCGTCGTGGGAGCGCGTGAGACCAGCGGCGCTCGGGACAGACGACGCGTCCGAACCGCTCGAGGTCAACGAGTACTACCTCCGCAACCCGAGCCGCGTCCTGGGGGAGCTCGCCTTGACCCGCGGCATGTACCGCGAGCGGGAGCTGACGGTCCTGCCGACCGGCGACCTCGATGAGCAACTCCCCACGGCGCTCGAAGCACTCGCGGCCGAAGCGCACGCACGTGGAAGCGTCTATGTCCCGGCGACCCGCCCCGAACTGGAGCCCGGGCCCCAGTGGCCCGCCGCACCGGGAGACTTCGACCTCACGCACGCGCAGGACGGCAGCTTCGTCGTCAACAGCCGCGGCGAGGTGGCACAGCTCCAGAACGGAGCGCCGATCTCCTACTCGCCCCGGGTCGCGAAGGACGCCGCCGAGCTCGCCCGACTCGTCGCACTCCGCGACGCGGCTAGGAGCGTGCTCGCCGTCCAGGTTCTCGGCGGCTCCGACGAGCAGCTCACCGCCGCGCACGCCACGCTCGACGACCGGTACCGCAGCTACTCGCGGATCTACGGGCCCCTCAACCGGTCGAGTCAGGCCCGCACGGGCCGGCGCGACTCCGAGACGGGCGCAGAGATCATGCGTCGAGTTCGCCCACGCATGGGTGGCTTCCGCGAGGACCCCGATTGGCCTCTCGTGGCAGCCCTCGAGGTCTTCGACGACGAGACCCAGCAGGCTCGGCCTGCCGCCATCTTCCACGAGCGCGTCATCGACCTACCGCACCGACGCCACGGCGTCGACACTCCCGACGAGGCGATCGCCGTCTGCCTCGACGAGTCCGGCACCGTCACCCTCGAGCGGGTTGCCGAGCTGCTGGGGACCGACGCGACCTCCGCGCGGGCGCATCTCGGTGACCTCGTCTACGACGAACCGGCTACAGACCGCCTCGTCCCAGCCGCCGAGTACCTCTCCGGCAACGTCCGGGCCAAGCTCGACACCTGCCGCGCCACGCCCGACCCCGCAGGCCGGTACAGCACCAACATCGCTGCACTCGAACGAGTCCTGCCCCGCCAGCTTGACTCCACCGAGATCAGTGCTCGCCTCGGTGTCCCGTGGATCCCCAGTCGCGACATCGAGCAGTTCTGCGCAGAGGTGCTTGACGCGACGGTCGACATCGAACACCTTCCCCAGCTCGGCCACTGGTCCGCTCGCCTCCGCGATGGCAGCCGCGGTGGCGTGGCCCTCTCATCGGAGTGGGGTACGGCGCGGGCCGACGCCGTCACGCTCCTCGACGCGGCGCTGAACCAACGGCTCCACACGGTCACCGACGCCACCGAGGATGGGCGCCGGGTTCGCAACGACGCCGAGACGCTCGCTGCCCGGGACAAGCAGGAGACCCTTACGACCCGGTTCGCGTCCTGGGTATGGGAGGACCCGGAACGATCGGAACGGCTCGCCGGCCGGTACAACGAGCTGTTC
>JBQTHC010000074.1:0-24341 GCA_052390255.1 Microthrixaceae bacterium | reverse complement strand
GCAGATGACCGCCCGTCACGATGCGCCCGGTCACGCCCGAGCCGGGCTCGACCGGCCGGTCGTCGTCGTCGAGCACCAGCAGGGGCTTCGAGCCGCGGTCGAATCGCACCGTGCCACCGGGTGCGGGTGCGTCCTGCGCCGTGACCCGCGAGGAACCCTGGATGCCGGCCTCCGACGAACCGAAACCGTCGTTCACCATCATCGAGGGGAAGCGCTCGAGGATCCGCGCCTTGCAACCAGCCGACAGCGGCGCACCGCCGTTGGAGATCGCGAACACCGACGAGACGTCCCAGCGTCCCGGTGCTGCGTCCCACGCGTCGAGGAGTGGCTTGGCCACGGCGTCACCGATCACCGTGATCATGTTGGCGCGCTCCTCCTCCACCATCGACCACGCTCGGTCCGGGTCGAGGGAGCCCTCGATCAGCACGACCTTCGCACCGATGAAGAACCACATGAACGCGGTCCACTGCGCCGCGACGTGCATGAGCGGAGCCAGCGTGAAGTAGGTCGGGCCGCCGTCACCGATGCGTTCCGGCAGCTCCGCTGGCGAGGCGACCTCGCCGAAGAGCCGCATCGGATCGCCGCCACCGAGGCAGGCATAGAAGGCGTCGACGTGCCGCCACACCACGCCCTTGGGCATGCCCGTGGTGCCGCCCGTGTAGATGATGTAGTGGTCGTCGTCGCCGCGGTCGCCGCGCGCCGGCCGCTCGGGCGAGGCCGCGGCGAGCGCCGCGTCGTACTCGTCGCCCACCGTCAGGGTCCACGGCGACAGCGGCAGGTCATCGAGCACGTCGGCGACCACCTTGGTGTGGCGAGGTCCGTGCAGCACGCCGACCGAGTCGCTGTTGTCGAGGAGGTAGCGCAGCTCGCCTGCGACGTACCGGTAGTTCACGTTGATCGGCACCGCGCGGACCTTGAAGCAGGCGAGCATCGCCTCGAGGTACTCCGGGCAGTTCTCGAGGTACAGGCCGACGTGATCGCCCGGGCCGACGCCGCGACCGAGGAGGTGGTTGGCGAGCCGGTTCGCGTGATCCTCGAGCGCCGCGTAGGTGCGACGCTGCGAGCCGCACACGAGCGCCTCACGATCGCCCACCGCGTCCGCGACCATCTCCCAGATGTCGGCGAAGTTGAACGAGGCGGGGGCAGCGACGTCGACCATGGCTCGCGCTACTTGATGGCGACGGGGCTGGTGGGCGCGCCGACACCACCGGTCACCGGCTCGGGGTTCGCGACGAGGAGCATGTCGTAGCGGCCGTCGTCGGCGCAGTGGGCGCTGAGCGCCTCGAGGTCGAAGTTCTGGCCCTGCGTCAGGCCCATGTCGCGCAGCTGGAGCATGTGGACGGGGAACAGCACCGCGGGATCCTCGCACGGGAAGACCTCCATCGCGAGCGTGTCGGTCGCGACTGCGGCCACGTCGTGGCGACGCATCCACGGGACGGTGTCCACGGTGAGTCCCGGTTGATCGCCGAGCGTGTAGCCCTCTCGGTCGCGCGCCTTGAGGAGTGCCATCTGCCCCGTGCGCACGAGCACGATGTCGCCCGCCTCCACCTGGACCCCGGCGAGCGCGACCGCGGCGTCGAGGTCGCCTTGGGAGATGAGGTGGCGCGGCGCCAGGCGCTCGGTGCCCAGCGCTCGTGCGACGTCGAGCAGGATCGCACGACCGACGATGCTCGTGACTCGGTGGATCCCACACCGGGTGGCCCCACGTTCGGCCGTGACCGACGACGCGGGGTGCCCGTTGTAGAGGAGGCCGTCGTAGCTCACGTGCGCGAGCGCGTCCCAGTGGGTGCAGGCCTGCAGGCCCATCGAGATCGTGTCGTCGCTGAAGCACACGTCGCCGGGGTCGCCGGAGTAGGCGGTGTTGATCCCGACCATCGTGTGCAACGGGTTGATCCGCCCGGGGATCGTGCCCAACTGCGGGCCGTTCGCGTCAAGGCGGATCGCGAGGGGGATCCGCTCCCCAGTGCGTGCCGCCGCGAGGCCGCGCCGCACCGCCGCGTCGTCGAGGAGGTTGAGCGTTCCGAGCTCGTCGTCGTCGCCCCAGCGGCCCCAGTTCGACACCTCTGCGGCGAGCGCGCGCAAGTGGTCGGGCAGCGACATGCGGGCGACGCTACCTCGGTCATGCGCGAGGACCGCGCGTCGTCTGCAAGGGTTGTCGCATGAGCGATTGGCGAGATCGACTGGGCGTCCTCGGCGTGTGGACCCACACCGACGGATCGTCGGTGGCCGATGCTGTCGCGGCGGTGCAGCTCGTCGAAGAGCTCGGCTACGGCGCGGTGTGGCTGCCCGAAACGATGGGGCGCGACCCGTTCGCCCACATCGCACACCTCGCGGACCGCGCCACGTCGCTCGTGTTCGCCACCGGCATCGCCAGCATCCACCACCGGCACCCCGGCGCCATGCTGCAGGCCGCCAGCACCGTCGCCGAGCAGACCGCTGGCCGCTTCGTGCTCGGGTTGGGCGTGAGCCATGCCCCGATGGTGGCCGGCGTGCGGGGCCTGTCCTACGACAAGCCGCTCTCGACGATGCGCTCGTACCTCGAGGCGATGGACGCCTCGCCCTACATGGCCCCGGCGCCGGCAACGCGCGCACCGCGGCTGCTCGCCGCACTGGGCCCCAAGATGCTCGAGCTGTCGGCCAGCCACGCCGACGGCGCCCATCCGTACTGGACGACACCGGAGCACACCGCCACTGCCCGGTCGATCATCGGGCCGGACAAGCTCCTCTGCGTGGAGCAGAAGGTGGTGCTCAGCGAGGACGCCGAGGTTGCCCGAGCGACGGCGGCGGGGGCGGTCGCCGCGTACCGGGGCCTGCCGAACTATCGGAACAGCTGGCTGCGGCTCGGCTACACCGACGAGGAGATCGACGGTGACGCGCCGCGCTTCCTCGACGGCGTCGTCGCCTGGGGCAGCGCCGACGCGATCCGTGACCGCGTGCGCGAGCACCACGACGCCGGCGCCGACCACGTGTGCATCCAGCCCCTCACGCCCGGCAAGCCGTTCTCACTCGACGAGGCCGCGCTGCGAGCGCTCGCGCCGTAGCTAGAGCGCGAGGACGCCGCGGTTGAGCTTGCCGTGGTGCATGTCGTCGAGCGCCTGGTTCACGTCGGCGAGGTCGTACACCTGGCTCACCATCTCGTCGAGCATCAGCCGGCCGTCGAGGTAGAAGCCGAGGTACAGCGGGATGTCGTGGTGGGGGCGGGTGCTGCCGTAGCGGCACCCCATGATCGTCTTGTCGTTGTACATGGTCGCCACGACGAAGCTCGCCTCGGTGCCGAACTTGGGCACGCCGAGCAGGATGCACTGACCGCCCCAGTCGAGCATGTCGATGGCGTTGCGGATGAGCCCGGGGTGGCCGACGCACTCGAAGGCGTGGTCGACGCCGTTGGGCAGGCCGAGGTCCTTCACGGCTGCAACGAGCTCGCCGTCACCGGTGAGCGTGGAGCCGTCGAGGAAGTCGGTCGCGCCGAACTGGCGGGCGACCGCCTCCTTGCCTGGGTTGGCGTCGATCACCACGATCCGCCCTGCTGCCGCGATGCGTGCGGCCTGGATGACCGACTGGCCGATGCCGCCCGCACCGATGACCACCACCGTCTCGCCAGGTTGCACCTTGGCGCGGTTGAGCACCGCGCCCGCCCCGGTGACCACCGCGCACCCGACGAGGCACGCCGTGGACAGCGGCACCTCGTTCGGGATGACGACGGCCTGGCTCTCGGTCACCACGGTGCGCTCGGTGAACACGCCGGCGTTGGCGAACTGGAACGCCTTCTCGCCGCCGACGGTGAACGGGCGGTTGAGCTTGCCCATCGTGTCGCGGCAGTGCGTCGGCTGCCCGCGGTCGCACGCGTCGCACATGCCGCAGCTGCCGAGCGTGGTGAGCACGACGTGATCGCCCACCTGCACCTTGCGCACAGCGGACCCGACCTCCTCCACCACGCCCGCACCCTCGTGGCCGAGCACGACGGGCGTCGGGAACGGGATCGTGCCGTCGAGCACCGACACGTCGGAGTGGCACAGGCCCGCGTTCGCGATCCGCACCACCACCTCGTGAGGCTCGGGTCCGCGCACCTCGACGTCGTCGCGCACCTCGAGCTCGCCCGTCCACACGAGCCCCCTCATCGAACACCAGCAGTCGACTGAGGGCTCAACACGTGGCCCGGGAGACCGGCGTCGGCTTGCAGCTCGCCGTCGAGCACGATCGGCACGCCGTTCACGATCGTGGCGTGCACGCCGCGCGGCTTGGACGTCCAGCGTGCCGCGCCGTTCGGGAAGTCATGGGCGAGCACCTTCTGGTCGGGCCCGACGGTGTCGGGGTCGAAGATCATGATGTCGGCCGCGTAGCCCACGAGGAGCTGGCCTCGATCCGTGAAGCCGCACAGCGCGGCAGGGATGGCGGTGATCTGGCGCACGCCCTCCTCGAGCGTGAACCCACCCCACTCGCGCACCCAGTGCTGGAGGAACCAGGTGTGCGCCTCCGCGCCGTCGTCGCGGTCGAGGTGCGCGCCGCCGTCGGAGGTGCCCACGATCATGTGCGGATCCTCCTGTGCGGTCTTGGTGCCGTCGATCCATTCAGGATTCTCGGTCTTCCAGAGGAACTCGACCGCGAGATCCTCCGACGCTGCGATGTCGAGGAACGCGTCGGTGGGGTGCACGCCGCGCTCGGCGGCGATGTCCACGATCGAGCGGCCGAGCAGCTTGTCGTTCTCGGGCTTGGACACCTTGTTGACCTGCAGGTCGCTCCACGCGGGCGGGGGGAGCGTTGGGCCCTTGGCCGGGTCGCGGTTGGGGTTGTCGACCGAGCCGCGCACCTCGTCGCGGAAGGCCGGGTCGGCGATGCGCGCGAGGCGCTCCTCCACGGTGCTCGCCTCCGTGAACAGCCGGTTGAGCTCGTGCGCGCCCTCGTAGAGCTTTGTGCCCACTGCAAGGTCGAACGTGCGGTTGAAGGGCTTCGACATCGCCATCGAGTAGACCGCCGCGCCGCGCGCGGTGGCCTCGTCGACGAAGCGCTTGGCGTTGTCCCAACCGGCGGTGGGCGCATCGACCTTCGACCTCGCCCCCAGGCCCTGGATGATCACCGGCATGCGCGCGCGGAGCGACATCTCGATGAGCAGCTCCTCGTCATCGGGCGTGATGCCGCCGACCGCCGAGCCCGGTAGGTAGGCGAGCGAACCGCCGCCGGCGCGACCGGCCGCCTCGGCGAGCGTCTTGAGCTCGTCGAGGCTGGAGAGTCGCGAGGGCACGGGTCGATCGGCGGAGTCGAAGTGCGTGGGCGAGTGCGTGGAGGAGAACCCGGCCGCGCCCGCTGCCATCGCATCGCGAACGATCGCGGCCATCTGCTCGACCTCGTCGGGCGTGGCCTCGCGCTGTTGAGCGGCGTCACCCATCACATAGCGCCGCAGGGCACAGTGGCCGATGTAGAAGGCAGCGTTGACGCCGATGCGCCCTCGCATCGACGAGAGGAACTCGGGGAACGACTCGAACCCGTCGACCGGGATCCCCTCGAGCGCCGACGCGTCCATGCCCTCGACGCGGGCGAAGAGCTGGATGAGCCAGGGCGCGTCGCCCGGCTTCAGCGGCGCGACGGAGAACCCGCAGTTGCCCGTGACCACGGTGGTGACGCCGTGGTAGCAGCTCGACGTGGCATACGGCTCGAAGGTGAGCTGCGGGTCGTAGTGCGTGTGCGGGTCGACGATGCCCGGCGCCACGACATGGCCTGCCGCGTCGATCGTGCGGGCACCCTCGCTCGCGTCGATGAACCCGATCGCGGCGATTCGGCCGTCCTTCACGCCCACATCGGCGCGGCGACGCGGGAGTCCGGTGCCGTCGACGACGATGCCGTTGGTGATCACCAGGTCGAAGGTCGCCATCGCTCGAGACTAGAACACGTTCTAGTTTCGGACAACCGGCCCCGAGGCCTCGCTCAACCCGAGTCGGACTGTCGCATCCGGCGCTGCTCGCGCTCGAGGACGATGTCGTCTGGATGGGCCAGGAGGAACGCCGCGGCCCCGTGCGCGACGAGGCCGATGCCCCAGCCGACGATCGCGAACAGGAACCAGGGGAACCCGCCACCGACGAGTGCCCAGATCGCCACGAGAGCGACCTGTACGGCGAGGTACACCGCAAGGTGCAGGTAGAACGCGCGCCGTCTCAGGATCTGGCGTGCCTCTCGCTCCCGGAACGCAGCGAGCGCGAAGTCGTCCATCAGGGTGCCTCCTCGGCAGTCAGGTCTCGCAGCTCGGCGAGCAGGGGTTGGAAGAGCGATCGGATGCGCGACACCTGGGTCGGCGCCAGCGGCCGGCTCCGGAACGGCGCGTCAGCCACGAGCTGGTCGAGCACCGCGCCGACCGTGACCGGCGGTGCCGGCGCGCGCTGTGCGCGCACGGCCACGTCGTCGAGGATGTCCGGCGCTGCAGCGACCGCGACGGATCCGCTGGCGGTGAGCTCGTAGCGGCGACCACCATCGTCATCGCTGCCCGCGAGCAGCCCCGCGTCCTCCAGCGCGAGCAGCGCCGGGTAGACGGCGCCCGGACTCGGTGTCCACGAGCCACCCACCCGCTCGGCGAGACCCTGCATCAGCGAGTACCCGTTGGCCGGGCCGAGCTCGTGGGCCACGTGCAACAGCGCCACCTTCAGCTCGCCTCGACCGAACAAGCGCGTCATGGGATCGGCACCCGGACGATCCCGATCGACGCGTCGATGCCGCGCACCTCCAGCCGCTCGCCATGCGCGGCGGTGCTCGTGGAGCGCAGGAGCTCGCCCGGCGCGGCGGCGTCACACAGCCGAGCCACGAGGTTGACGTCGTTGCCGAAGAGATCGCCGCGGTGGCGGATCGGATGCCCGACGTGGCTCGCCGCGCGCAGCTGCCAGCGATCGCCGTCGGGTCGGGCGCAGCCGGCCGCCACGGCGGCGACGACGGGCACGGGATCGACCGCTGGCGGAAGCCAGGCGAGGAAGCCGTCGCCCATCACCTTCACCAGCTCACCGCCCCCGAGGCGCACCGCGTCGGATGCGGCCTGGTGGAGCGCGCCGGCCGCCGCGCGCGCGGCGGCATCGCCGTGTGCCGACGTGAACGACACGAAGCCGACGAGGTCGGCCATGAGGAGCTGGAGGTGCACAGGCCGCCCACCGCCGAGCTCGTACGCGCGCTCGCGACCCTTCGTGGTGAGCGTGAAGGTCATGTCGGCGCTGCGCGAGACCGCGACGTGACCACTCGTCTCGAGGCGCAACAGCGCCACCATGAGCACGTCGGCTGCGGGGCGCTTGCCGCGCTCCCCGAGCCGCGCCTGCACCTCGCCGCCGGCGACGCCGACGTCACCCACGTCGAGCAGCGCGAGCAGCACCTCGGTTCCCAGCCCAGCCCCCATGGGGGCACCCTAACGTACTATTACGTTACTGGGAAGGTCCTCCGGGCGTGCCGTTCGTCACGCCTCGAAGGCTCAGCCCGGCCAGATGATGCTCTGCAGCTCGCTGTACGCGTGGAGTCCGAAGGAACCGCCGTCGCGGCCCACGCCGCTCTTCTTGAAGCCACCAAAGGGCGCCTCGTGGTTCCGTTGGGCGGTGTTGATGCCGACGTTGCCCGTGCGGAGCTGCTTCGCGACGCGCATCGCGCGCGCGGTGTCGGCAGTGAAGACGTAGTCGTAGAGGCCGAACTCGGTGCTGTTGGCGACGGTGACGGCTTCGTCCTCGTCGTCGAAGGGAACGACGACCACGACCGGGCCGAAGAACTCCTGCTGCACCGCGGTGTTGTCCGGCTTGCAGCCCGCGATCAGCGTGGGCGACACGTAGAAGCCGGTCTCGAGCTCGGGCCGCACCCCGCCGGCCACCAGCTCGCCACCTTCGGCGACCCCGGTCTGGATGAGTGCCTCCACGCGGTCTCGCTGCACCGCGGACACGAGCGGGCCGAGGATCGTGTCGGCCTCGAGCGGGTCGCCCACCTTGAGGCGAGCGGCCGCGATCTGGAGCCCGCCGACAACGTGGTCGTACACGCCGCGCTGCGCGAGCACGCGGGTCGGCGCCGTGCAGATCTGCCCGCTGTGGAAGGCCCACGCCGACACGATCGTGGAGATCGCGGTGGCGATGTCGGCGTCGTCGAACACGATGCCCGCGCCCTTGCCGCCGAGCTCGAGCAGGAGGCGCTTCATGTCGCGGCCGGCGACCTCACCGATCGCTCGCCCCACCGGCGTGGAGCCGGTGAAGCTCACCATGTCGACGTGCTCGCTCGCCACGAGCGCCTGTCCCGCGTCCGCACCCGAGCCGGTGATCACGTTGACGACGCCGGGCGGGAAGCCCGCGTCACGCAGCACCTCACCGAACACGGTGACCGCGAGCGGGTCCTGCGGCGCCGGCTTCACGACCACGGTGTTGCCCATCGCCAGCGCGGGACCGATCTTGCCTGCCATGTTCACGATCGGGAAGTTGTACGGCGTGATGCACGCCACGACACCGACCGGCTGGCGCACGGCCATCGCGCTCATCAGGCCGCCAGCGGCGAGCGCGGTGGTCGGCGTCTCGCTCGGCGGCAGCGGGATGACCGACGGCTCCAGTGCGCCGCGCGCGTAGCGACGCAGGCGATCGACGCAGGTGGGCACCTGCATGGTCTCGGTGACGCGCAAGGTCGCGCCCGTCTCCGCCTGCACGAGTGGCACGAGCTCGCCGACACGATCGCGCAAGAGCTCGGCGGCCCGGTTCAGCAGCTCGGCGCGCTCCTCGGGCTTCGTGCGGCTCCACGAGGGGAACGCGTCGGCAGCGGCGCGCGCCGCGTCTGCCACCTGCCCGGTCGACGCCTCGGGCGCTTGGCCCACGACGACCTCGGTGGCGGGGTTGACGATGTCGTAGGTGCCACCGTCGCCCTCGATGAGCTCACCGCCGACGAGCATCCGGAAGTTCTGCGCTGCCATCGGCTCAGGGTAGAACGCGTTCTAGTTCGCTGTCGCCCCGGTGCCGAGCGCGCGGCGCGGGTGGCGGCCGTCCACGTAGCCGAGGAACGGCGGGAAGATGTTGTATCCGAGCAGCTCCTGGAGCCTCGGGTCCAGCGTGCGCATCACCTCGGGCGGCACCGCCACAACGTGGTTCTCCTGCGCGCGCAGCCACGAGCCGACGTACTCGAGGATCACGCCGAGGCGACGGTCGTCAGTGCGGTTCGCCCCACCGCCGTGCCACACCGTGCCGACGTAGAACATCACCGAGCCCGCGGGCATCGTGGCCGTGATCGCGCTGGCGGCGTCGGGCATCTCGTCCGGGGCGGTCCGATGGCTGCCTGGCACGATCACCGTGGCGCCGTTGTCGAGCGTGAAGTCGTCGAGCGCCCACATCGTGTTGAGCACCACCTGCTGGTGGGGCCACGGCAGCGGGTAGACCACGTCGTCACGGTGCAGGCCCTGCGGAGACTCGCCGGGTCCGATGTCGATGCCGACCGGTCCGCTGAGCTGGTATTCGCCGAGCACCTGGTCGAGCACGCCGAGCAGGAGCGGGTGGATCGCGAGCTCGTCGAAGCCGCGCACCTTCGCGAAGAGCGCGTAGACGCGCCGCGTGTCGAAGCCCTCGAAGTCGTTGCGACCCTCGGGGGTCTGCTCGCGGAACGGGGCCAGCTCCTCCTTGAGCGCCGCCACCTTCGCATGGTCGATCAGGTGCTCGACCACCGCGCAGCCGTCGCGCTCGAGCGCGGCGACCACATCGTCCACCGATGCGTCACCGGCCAGTCGGACGAGCTCCCCCATCGCCCTGACCGTACCGCTCGGGTTGGGCGGTCGCGATCTCGTGGACGACACTGCGTCGATGCTCACGGCGCTGTTCGACTTCGATGGGACGCTGGTCGACTCTGACGCTGCGCTCGTCGCCCCGTTCATCGCACTGGGCGTCGACCCCAGCTCGGTGCCGCTCGGACTCCCCTTGGGCGAGGCCTGCCACCTCGCGGGGATCACGGTGGCCGACTACGTGACGCACTACGACGAGACCGCGGTGCAGCCCTTCCCCGGCGTGGAGGACCTGCTCCGCTCGCTCGAACGGTGGGGGCTGTGCTCCAACAAGGAGCGCGGCTCGGGACTCGCCGAGCTCGCGCGACTCGGGTGGACGCCCACCGTCGCCCTGTTCTCCGACGACTTCGGCGGACGCCCGAAGGAGCTCGCCCCGGTGCTCGCCGCGCTCGACCTCCGTGCCGAGGAGGCCGTCTTCATCGGCGACACCGAGCACGATCGCGCGTCGGCGACCGCTGCTGGTGTGCGCTTCGCGCTCGCAGGGTGGAACGCACGCGCGAAGGCATTGCCCGGCGACCTCGTGCTCGCCCACCCCAGCGACGTGCTCGCGCTGCTCCACTGATCCTCGGCCGCCAGCCTTGCGCGCCTACGAGCGCGAACTCCAGCCATGTCGTCACGGGCCTGATGATGGCGCAGCGGGGCGGTGTGGCTCCATCAGCTCGAGCCGGTTCCCGAACGGGTCGTGCACGTAGACGCGCTCGTAGCCCTCCAGCGGCTCGTCGTCGACCACGTCGACGTGCGCGTCGCGCAACCGAGCGACGAGGTGGTCGAGATCGGAGACCAGCAGCGCGGGATGTGCCTTCTTCGCGGCACGGAAGTCCTGCTCCACGCCGAGATGGATCTTCACCTTGTCGTTCTCGAACCAGCACCCTCCACGCGCGGCCAGGTGCGGCGGCTTCGGCACCTCGCTGATTCCGAGAACCCCGTCGTAGAAGGTGCGGGCCGCCTCTTCGCCGCCTGCTGGCATCGCGAGCTGCACATGGTCAAGGCCGTCGACGGGCACCTGGGCATCCTGCCTCACCGCCGTGAGGAGCGGGGCCAGCGGTGCGTACCCGCCGACCAAAGGTGGCCGCTACGTCGCGCTCCAGCGCGAGCGGACCGCGCTCGTTCCCGCCTTCCCGACCTGGAGCCACCTGGCCACATCCACCTGTTGCAGGTCGAGCTCGAAGATCGGATGCTTCGAGACCGACTCGATCATCCCCCCGACGCCGCTGCGGACCACCACGTCACGCACCAGAGTCCGGGTCGGGTCGTCCACCACCTCGCGCGCGAGCGCTCGAATGCACAGCTCGTCATCGTCGGGGCCAGGCATCGCATGGACCACGCAACGGGGATCGCGTCGGAGGTCCCACCCATTTGGAGACGACGGCGGGATCGCGGCGAACAGACGGCCGCCGGCGATGATCGGGCAGAACGGGTGCAGCCGTGGTCCACCGTCACGCCGGACCGTGGCGAGGTAGGCAACCGAGAAGGTCGGCCCACCCTCGAGCGGTTGCTCCTCCGCGGCGAGCGCGCAGACCCCGGGCCAGAGCGCCTGCGCGACCGCGGCGAGATCAGGCGCCTCCGACGAGAACGCCGCCCAGGTGGCCATGGCGGCATTGTGCCCCGGGCCGTCGCTGCCCGCACCCGGATGACGCGGAACTAGAACACGTTCTAGTATCGGCGGCATGCCGGAGACCGCCGCCACATCCGAGCTGCCGCTGATCATCTCAGTCGACGACCACGTGGTGGAGCCGCCGACGCTGTGGAGCGACCGCCTCCCGAAGAAGTTCCTCGACCGCGGTCCCCGCGTCGTGCGAGACACCGCGACGTTCGGCTTCGAGGGTGGCGTGTTCTCGTACGAGAAGGGCACACCCGACGGCGAGATGTGCGACTGGTGGCTGTACGACGACCTTGTCTACCCGTTCCCCAAGCTGTCCGCGGCGATCGACTTCCAAGACCTCGACGTCACACCGGTGACCTTCGACGAGATCCGCCCGGGCTGCTGGAAGCAGGCGGACCGGTTGGCGGACATGACCGCGAACCACGTCGAGGCGTCGATCTGCTTCCCGAACACGCTCCCCAGGTTCTGCGGGCAGGCCTTCCTCGAACGGGAGGACAAGGAGCTCGCGCTGCTGTGCGTGCAGGCCTACAACGACTGGATGATCGACGAGTGGTGCGCCGGCGACGGCAAAGGTCGCCTCATCCCGCTCGGGATGATCCCGCTGTGGGACGCGCACCTCGCGGCAGCGGAGGTCCGTCGCAACGCCGCGCGCGGGTGCTTCGCGGTGACGTTCTCGGAGAACCCGCACCCGCTCGGCCTGCCCTCCGTGCACGACAAGGGCCACTACTGGGACCCGTTCTTCCAGGCGTGCGAGGAGACCGGCACCGTGGTGTGCATGCACATCGGCTCGTCGTCTCGCATGCCCGCCACCTCCCCCGACGCGCCGTTCATCGTGAGCTCCACGCTCACGTTCTCCAACGCGATGGGCTCGATGCTCGACTACATCTTCTCGGGCACGATGGAGCGCTTCCCCAACCTCGTCATCGCGTACAGCGAAGGTCAGGTCGGCTGGATGCCGTACGTGATCGAACGGGCCGACAAGCTCTGGGCTGAGCGCGGCGACAACTCCTTCGGCACGTCGCTGCCCCACAAGCCGTCGAGCTACATCCACCATCGCATCTACGGCTGCGTGTTCGACGACGAGACGGGGCTCATGAACCGCGATGCGATCGGCATGGACCAGATCTGCTTCGAGACCGACTACCCGCACGCCGACTCCACCTTCCCGCACTCCAAGAAGGTCGCGACGGACATCTGCACCCAGGCGGGCCTGAACGAGGAAGAGACGTGGAAGTTCATGCGCGGCAACGCGATCCGCGCCTTCGGCCTCGAGCGCTTCGGCATCGCCCGATGACCACGAGATCTGTGGGCGCGAGAGCACGGACTGCGTGCGTGGACGCCCACCGAAGCCGCCTGCGATGACCGACGTCGGCGGTGAGGTGCGCCTCGGGTCGATGCTGTTCACGCTCGTCGAGCCGCACCGCGGCCACGAGGTCGCCTACAACCGCTGGTACGAGCGGGACCACTTCTACGCCGGCTGCCTCGTCGGGCCCTGGCTGTTCGCCGGACGTCGCTTCGTCGCCACGCGCGCCCTCAAGGACCTGCGCTTCGGCACCGACGCGGACATCTTCGGCGGCGCCGACCTCGGCTCGTACGTGGCGATCTACTGGATCCTCGACGGGCGTCACGACGACCACACCGCATGGGCGCTGCGCCAGGTGCAGTGGCTGCACGCGAACGGGCGGATGTTCGCCGAGCGCGATCACATCCACACGCTGCTGTACCGCTTCTCGTGGATGTCCCGCGCCGACGCCGACGGGGTGCCTGCCGAGCTCGCGCTCGACCACCCCTACAGCGGCGTGACCGCGAGCCTCGTGCGACCCTTCGCGGGCGTGTCGCAGGACGACGTGCGATCCGCGCTGACCACGCCGGTTCCCGAGCTCGAGCTCGGGTTCGTCCCGATCCCGCTCCCGCCCAACGCCCCCGTCTCGCAGCAGGGCCACGACCAGCTCGACGGGTGCATGCTGACGCTGTCGTTCACCTCGTCGGACCCGGCCGCCCGCGCCGCCGTGCAGCAAGCCGCAGCGCAGCGGCTCGCCGATGACGGCCTCGCGCACGTGCTCTGGTCGGCGCCGTTCATCCCCACGATCCCCGGCACCGACACCTACACCGACCAGCTGTGGTGAGCGGCGCGTTCGATCGGCTGCTCTCGCCGGGCCGGGTCGGATCGCTGGAGATGCGAAACCGGATCGCGATGGCTCCGATGGGAGTCAACCTGGGCGAGCCCGACGGCACCGTCGGCGACGACCAGGCCGCCTGGTTCGAGGCTCGCGCTCGTGGCGGCGCTGGCCTCGTGATCGTCGGCTCCGCATCGGTCGCGTACCCGGCCGCGTCCACCGACCCGCGCCAGATCGCGGCATCCGACGATGCGCACCTTCCCGGCCTGCGGCGCCTGGCTGACGACGCGCATCGACACGGAGCCAAGATCGCCGCGCAGCTCGTGCACAACGGCACGAACAGCATCCTCGACATCGCCGCAGGACGACCGCTGCTCGTTCCGTCGAAGAAGCGCCCGGTGGCGCCCGACGAGCTGTCCGACATGGTCACCGCCCAGGAGTCCACCGCGATGATGGCGCCGTTCGCGGTCCCGACCGCCGCGTACTCGGTGCGCGAGGCAACCGACGACGACCTCGCGTGGGCTGTCGATCGCTTCGTCGACGCTGCGGTGCGCTGTCAGCGCGCCGGCTTCGACGGCGTCGAGCTGCACGCGGGCCACGGCTACCTGATCCACGCGTTCCTCTCCCCCGCGAGCAACACACGCACCGACCGCTGGGGCGGATCACCTGAGGCACGCGCCGAGCTGCTCGTCGCAGTCGTGCGCGCCGTCCGCGCGGCCGTCGGACCGTCGTTCCCGCTGTGGGCGCGTGTCGGCGCGTTCGAGGCGCACCGCGACCCTGGTCAGCGGATCGACGATGCGCTCGTTGCGATGGGACTCGGCATCGACGCGGGACTCGACGCGATCCACGTCACCGCGTACGGAGAGCCGATGGTGGCGACCGGCATCACCGACGGCCACACGCCGCACCGCCCCGGAGCGCTCCTCGAGCATGCCGCCCGAGTCCGGCGCGAGCTCCGCGTGCCCGTGATCGCGATGGGCAGGATCACACCCGAGGCCGCGGAGCAAGCGCTGGCCGACGGCGCGGCCGACATCATCGCGATGGGCCGAGCGCTGATCGCCGACCCGGACCTCCCGAACAAGCTCGCCGCGGGTCGCCGTGACCGCGTGCGCCCCTGCGCGTATCAGTACCGCTGCATCGGTGCGATCTTCCTCAACGAGCGGGTCACCTGCGCGGTGAACCCCGACGCGGGCCACGAAGCCGACGGGGCGACGGCTCCCGCCCGCGAGCGGCGGCACGTCGTGGTCGCGGGCGGTGGACCCGCCGGCCTCGAGTGTGCCCGTCGACTTGCCGAGCGCGGGCACTCCGTCGAGCTCTGGGAGGCAAGGGAGCACCTCGGCGGGATGCTCACGCTCGCGGAGCAGGCCGACCCGGACCTCGCGGGCTTGCGCGACTGGCTCGTCGGAGCAGCCACGGACGCGGGCGTGACCATCCGGCTCGGCATCGCCGCCGAGGCCGAGACCGTGGCGGCGTCTGGCGCCGACGTGCTGGTGTGGGCCACGGGAGCAGCGTGGCCCTCGATCGAAGGGATGGCCGGCTGGCTCACAGGTCGCAAGCGGCTCACGGGTCCGGTCGAGATCCGCGGCAGCAGCAAGGCCGCTGTCTCGCTCGCGATGGCCGCCGGCAGTCGCGGCATCGCGACGACGCTCGCGCCTGACGACCCTGTCCTGGCTCCGGAGCTCGGCCTTCCCGGCCGCTTCCGCCTCGTGGCCGATCTGCGGGCGGCCGGCGTCCTGGTCCATGACCGAACGCATCCGCCGAGCGAAGCGGGGACCACGTTCGTCGTCACTCCGGCACCGCCACTGGCCGCTCCCATCGTCGCTGGCGTCGAGGTCCGCTCGATCGGCGACGCCGCCGGCACCACCGGATTGGCGGAGGCGCTGGCAGGTGCTGCCGAGGTGGCCCGACTGATCTGACGCAGGCAGCGTCCAGGGCGGGCCGGTAGATTGTCCCGAGGCAAGGGCGGATGAAGGCGCATGTACGCGCCGATTGACACGACGTCAGCTTCGAACGCGGCGCTCGTGCACCGGGGGGACAACGAGATGGACGTCACGAGCGACTTCGTGGTGATCAAGAGCACCGTCGACAGGCTGCGGGTTCAGATGATGAAGCGCCTGCTGGGCCCGGGGCGCGGGCGCAAGCTCCTCGATCTCGGCGCAGGGCCGTGCATCTTCTCGCGGGTGGCGCGCGACCAAGGATGGGACGTCACTGCAGTCGACGGACGTGTCGACATCCTCCCCGACGACATGACTGGGATCACCTTCATCAAGGCCGACGTGCGAGAGTTCGACCCGAGCGGGTTCGACACGATCCTGAACCTCGGCCTGCTCTACCACCTTCCCCTCGCCGATCAGGAGCGCCTCCTCGCGCGGTGCTCGTACGCACGGGTCATCCTCGAGACGCAGGTCCACACGCCCGGCGTCGTCCCCGAGGCCGCGGAGCCGTGGGGCCACGACCTGATCACGGTTCGTCGGCGCCACGGCGACTTCGTCGAGTGGCCCGCGGCCGGAGCGAGGATCCGGCGTCTCAAGCGCTTCGACGCGATGTGGCAGCGCGCCTACCCCCGACTCAGCCGGCGCGCGCACGTCTACCAAGGACTCGTGTTCCCCGAGACCCACGGAGTCCGATTCGAGAACTGGCGTGCGAGCATCGGCAACGACACGTCGTTCTGGCAGACCGAGCGCTCGTTGCTGCGCATGTTCGAAGAGTGCGGCTACGAGAGCGCCCGGGTCATCGAGCCGACGCTCTACTCCACCTACGGGGTGCGCAAGTTCTACGTGCTGAACGACAGCGTCCAGGCACGCTCCTGGGATCGCGCGGCGCTCGACTCGCTCACGAACGAGATCGACGCGCGAGCCACCTCGTTGCTCGACTTGGTCGCCGCCCACGCGCGCGAAGGCAGAGCGCTCACCTTCGGTGGGTCGGTCCGCGATCTGGACTGCTCCGAGGTCGAGGTGCTGGAGGCAATCCGAGCGGTGAACTCGGCGTCAGCGGGACGCGCTCGCCCGCAGCCGCTCGGGCTGGGCGGGAGCGGCGGGGGTTGGGAGGATCTCGATCCGCGCCCCTTCGTGATCGCTGAGGATCTCGCGTCGCTCCTCACGCCGGACGATCCCGTGGTCGCGACCGGATCTCGCTGAGCGATCAGCGCGCCGCTCGGTGACAGCCGGCGAGGTGATCGTCGACGAGGCCAGCCGACTGCATGAACGCGTACACGGTGGTGGGACCGACGAAGCGCATCCCACGCTTGCGCAGCACGCGTGCGAGCGCGGTCGACTCAGCGGTCGCGCTAGGGACGTCGGCCGTCGTGCGGAGCGGCTCTGTCCGGGCCGGCGGCGCGAAGGACCAAGCGAGCTCGGACAGCGACGACCCTTCGTCGTGCAGGGCGCACACCGCCTTGGCGTTCGCGATCGTCGCGGTGATCTTGCCGCGGTGCCGCACGATGCCCGGGTCCGCGAGCAGCCGCTCGACATCGTCGGCGCCGAAGCTCGCGACGCGCTCCACGTCGAAGTCCGCGAACGCCTCGCGAAAGGACGAGCGCTTGCGCAGGATCGTGATCCACGACAGGCCGGCCTGGAACCCCTCCAGGGACAGCAGCTCGAACAGCGCGCGCTCGTCGCGCATCGGCCTGCCCCAGTCGTCGTCGTGGTAGGCGCAGTAGAGCGGATCGTCGCCGCTCCACCAGCAGCGCACCACCCCATCGGCCCCCTGGCGCAGGCCCTTCGCGTCAGGCGCCATGGCTCACACCGCGGCCACGCCGCCGTCGGGCGCCAGCGTGTTGCCGGTGACGAACCGTGCCGCATCCGACAGCAGCCACACGATCGCCTCCGCGATCTCGTCGGGCTCGCCGAGCCGCCCCATCGGCGCGCGGCGACCCATCTTCTCGAGCAGATCCTCGTCGCCGCCCACGAACCCGCGCAGCATGGGCGTTCGCACGCTGCCAGGCAGGACCGCGTTCACCCTGATCCCCTCCCCTGCCACCTCGAGCGCGGCCGACTTGGTGAGCCCGATCACGCCGTGCTTCGAGGCGGAGTACGCCGCCAACCCCGGCACCCCCATCCGTCCAGCTGAC
Organism: Microthrixaceae bacterium; assembly: GCA_052390255.1. Classification (GTDB taxonomy): domain Bacteria; phylum Actinomycetota; class Acidimicrobiia; order Acidimicrobiales; family VFJN01; genus VFJN01. The sequence continues at coordinate 6,801 of JBQTHC010000074.1, read as the reverse complement.
GACGCCACGTTCACGATCGAGCCGCCACCCTGCGTCCGCATGGCCCGGAGCTCCGCGCGGACGCAGAAGTACACGCCGTCGAGGTTCACCGCCATCGTCGAGCGCCACACGTCGGTCGAGGAGTCCGCGACGTTCGCGTAGACGCCCGGCGTACCCGCGACGTTCGCGGCGAGGTCGAGGCGACCGTGACGGTGCACGATCGAGGCGACGAACGCGTCGACGGCGGCCTCGTCGGTGACATCGAGCGCTTCGACTCCGTCGCCGGCACGACGGTCAGCAGCGACGACCGCGGCACCGCACGTGCGCAGCAGGTCGACCGTGGCGGCGCCGATGCCCGACGCACCCCCCGTGACGAGTGCGACGCGCCCGCGGAGGTCCTCCGCGCTCACGGGATGAACACCTCGGCCTCCTCCGTGAAGATCACGACGAGGGCATCGGGATCGAGGATGCGAGTCTCGTCGGGCTGCATCCTTGCGCGGTACTCGGGGGTGGAGACCAGGCCGATGAAGTCACGGTAGGAGTCGAACCACTGCACCGCCATGCCGTCGTAGGTGTCGCCGTTGCGATAGTCGGCCGGCACCCGGTGGTGCTGCTCGTATCGGCGGATGAACTGGGAGAAGACCGGCTCGTCGGCGATCATGCGCCCGTGCGCCCGCCACTCGACGTGAAAGTCCTCGATCGACAAGGCGGGGTTGCGCTTCACGAGCACCGTGAGCTTGATCACGGGATCCAGTGCCCCGCGTTCACGTCGAGGCCCTGACCCGTCACCGGCTTCGACAGGTCGCTGGCGAAGAAGAGCACGGAGCCCGCGATCTCGCTCGAGTGCGGCAGGTACTTCAGGGCGGTCTCGTCCGCAATCCTCCGGTAGTACTCCTCGGGGGTGACGCCCTCCTTGCCCGCCAGGTGCTCGAAGTACCACGCGACCTTGTCGCCCCAGATGTAGCCCGGGAACACGCTGTTCACCCGGATGCCATGCACGCCGAGCTCTCTCGCCAGCGCCTTCGACGCGGTCTCGAGGGCTCCCTTGGAGGTTGCATAGGCGCCGTACTTCGCCTCGATGCGATGCGTCGACATCGAGTTGATCATCACGATCCGCCCGCCGCCGCGCTCGATCATCGCGGGCACGACCGCGTCGGTCATCTGCAGCGTGCCCCAGAGGTTGACGTCCATCGTGGCCTTCCACTCCTCGAGCGTGGAGCGTTCGAAGGTCTTGTGGTTGCCGTCCTGGAACGCGTTGTTGACGAGGACGTCGATGCCGCCGAAGGCGTCGAGCGCCGCTGCGGCGGCGGCTCGACAGGATTCGGCGTCGGTGATGTCGAGCTGCACTGCCTCGGCGCGGCGTCCCAGCGCGCGCACCTCCTCGGCCACCGCCTCGCAGCTCGCGAGCGTCCGCGCCCCGAGCACGAGATCGGCGCCGTGCTCCGCGAAGAGCAGCGAGATGTCGCGCCCCATGCCAGGCCCGATTCCCGAGACGATGGCGACCTTGCCGTCGAGCAACATGAGCAACCTCTCCTACGCGTTGACCAGTGGGGCGACGTCAGCCGCGAAGGCGGCGATCTGATCGCACAGCTCGTTCGCACTCCGGCTCGGGAACGCAACCTGGATCTGGTCGACGCCCATCTCTCGGTAGGTGCGCACGTAGGCCGCGACCTTGTCGATCGACCCGCGGACGCACCGTCCGGTGTCCCAATCAGCGTCGCCGAGGTACAGCGGACCCGACAGCGCGCCCAGCACGATCGGGTCGTCGCCGCGCACCGCGGCGCGGTGCTCGAGCACGAAGGCGATGCCGGCGGCCATGCCGCCCTCCGGTGGGCCCTGCGGGAGCCACCCGTCGCCGCGCTCGGCGGCGCGCCGCATCGCGGGCTTCGAGGACCCACCGACCCAGATCGGCAACCTGGCCTGCGTTGGCCGGGGACGCTGCCCGGCACCGTCGAAGCTCCAGCGCTCGCCCTTGTGCGTCGGGAACTCCTCGCTGAGCGCAGCGCGCACTGCGTCGATCGCTTCGTCGAGCAGCTGGCCACGCTCCTCGAAGGGAACGTCGAGCAGCGCGAACTCGTCACGCACGTGTCCAGCGCCGACACCGAGGATCGCTCGGCCGCCGGAGAGCGCGTCGAGCGTCGCCCACGCCTTCGCCACGACGAGCGGGTGACGGTACGGGAGCACGTAGACGTGGCTCAGCAGGCGAACGCGCTCGGTGACCGCGGCGAGGTACGACAGTGTGGCGATCGTGTCCCACCACGAGGTGCTCATCGCCTCGGCTTGTGCGGTGGGGATGGCGACGTGATCGCACACGGCCACGTAGTCGAACCCGGCGGCATCGCACGCCTGCGCGACCTGCGTGATCTCGGCCACGCCTGCCCCCGCTTCCCATGGGCGCGCGTAGATCGTGCTCTGCGACTGCACGGGAAGCTGCATCCCGAAGACCACGTGCTCGGCCACGCCTCCCCTTCCTCAAAACTAGAACGTGTTCTAGCGTAGTCTGCGGCCCCCATGGCAGTGCTCCTGGCCCTCTGCTCCGCGGCGACCTACGGCGTTGGTGACTTCTTCGGTGGCCTCGCCGCGAAGCGCACGACGGCCGCGGCCGTGCTGTGGTGGTCGCATCTGGTGGGCCTGGTGCTCGTACTCGCGGCGACGCTCGCGGTCACCGGCGCGGTGACTGCAGGCGACCTCGCGCTCGGCGGGCTCGGCGGTCTTGGTGGCGCGCTTGGCGTCGGCCTGCTCTACCGGGCGCTCGCGATCGGCCCGATGAGCGCGGTCGCACCTGTCACCGCGCTGCTCGCCGCCGCGGTTCCGATCGGCGCCGGCTTCCTCGACGGCGAGCGACCGGCGACCTCGGCGCTCGTCGGCATGGTCGGGGCCCTCGTCGCGATCGTGCTCGTCTCCGCTGAGGGCGGCGGCAGCCTGCGGCCCTCCGATCTGCGCGGCGTGACCCTCGCGCTTGGCGCGGGCCTCGGGTTCGGGCTCTTCTTCGTGGCGCTCTCGCACACCGGCGAGGACTCTGGCCTGTGGCCGATCGTGGGAGCTCGCGCGGCGTCGGTGACCGTCGTCGGCGCGCTCGCGCTCACCGGTCGCGTGCGTGTCGAGGTACCCGAGGGATCGGCCCGCCGGCTCACGATCGGGGCCGGCGCGTGCGATGTCGGCGCGAACGTCCTCTATCTGCTCGCGATCCGAGAGGGCTTGCTCAGCGTGGTGTCCGCGCTGTCATCGCTCTACCCGGTCAGCACGGTGATCCTGGCCTGGATCGTGCTGCGCGAGCGGTTCGCCCCGCTCCAGCGCGTGGGCCTCGCGGTGGCCATCCCCGCCGCGTTGCTCATGGCCCGTTGAAGCAACCAACGTCTGTGAACCGCCACGTCCGCATTGCGGACGCCAGGGTTCACAGACGTTGGTTGCTAGGGGTTGGGGACGACGCCGGTGACGCCCCACGACACCTGGCGGGCCATGGAGGCGCGCAGATCAGCGGTGCGGATGCCCCAGAACTCGAAGCCGTACTGGTGCGCGGCCACGTGCGCGAGCATCGACACGAGGATGCCCGCGGTAGCCATCGGGTCGATGCCGCGCGGGAGACGACCGGCGACCTGCGCCGTGCGGGTGACGTCGGCGAGCGCGCGAGTGATCCCGTTGAGCAGCCCCACGCGGATCTTCTGGAAGCGCCCGTCGCCCTCGTCGGTCGCGAGGTCCATCACTCGTAGCACGGCGCGGTGGTCATCCCAGAAGCGAAGGAACGCGTCGACCAGCGCGAGCGCGGTGGCCGCGGCATCATCCCCCTCCCAGGACCCCTCGCTGATGATGGCGGTGAGGTGCGCACCCTGCTTGGCCATGTCCTCGGCCAGCACGAGGATCGCCACCTCGACGTCGGCAAAGTACTGGTAGAAGGTGGCGGGCGAGGTGCCGGCCTCACGCGCGATGTCGATCACCTTCACGTCGCGGTACGACGTGGTCGTGAGCATCTCGCTCGTGCACTCGAGCAGTCGCTGCCGCGTGGCGCGACCGCGTCGACCCGGGACCCGACCATCGGCCGCCCGCAGCGAGTCGTCGTCCGCGTCGGCCGGGACTCGGTGGAGGGGGGTCACGTCCGACATCGCCACGAGCGTACCCAGCCGGCCTTCGCAGCTAGGTGGTGCCACCCATCGTCGTCGCGGCACGCTCGCGCAGCTCGACCTTGCGCACCTTGTTGCTCGCGTTCATCGGCAGCGCGTCGACCACCTCCACGTGGCGTGGCGCCTTGAAGTTGGCCATGTGCTCGCGCGCCCACGTCACGATCTCGGCCGGATCGGGGGCGGCACCGGCGGCCGGCACCACGAAGGCCATGCCCACCTCGCCCATCCGGTCGTCGGGCACGCCGACCACGGCGACCTGCGCGATGTCAGGGTGTGCGAGCAGCAGGTTCTCGATCTCCGCGGGATAGGCGTTGAAGCCGCCGACGATGAACATGTCCTTCTTGCGGTCGGTGATCTTGAGATAGCCGCGCTCGTCCATCGTGCCGATGTCACCGGTGTGCAGCCACCCGTCGGCGTCGATCGCCTCGGCGGTCTGCGCGGCGTCCTCGAAGTAGCCGAGCATCACGTTGTACCCGCGCACCACGATCTCGCCGGGCTCGCCGTACGGCAGCTCGTGGCCAGCGTCGTCGACGATGCGCACCTCCACGCCGGGGATCGCGCGCCCTGACGTGGTGGCGATGGTGGTGGCGTCGTCGTCGTGACGGCACATCGCCGCGATGCCGCACGCCTCGGTGAGCCCGTAGCCGGTGATCACGGTCTCGAAGCCGAGACGCGCCTTCATCTGCTCCACGAGCTCCACCGGGATGACGGCAGCGCCGGTGACCGCGAGGCGCAGGCTGGCCAGCGCGTCGAGGTCGAGGTCGGGGTGGTTGAGGAACGTCTGGTAGATCGCGGGTGGCCCCGGGAGCATCGTGATCTTGTGCTCGGCGACCATCGCCATCGCTGTGGGGATGTCGAACACGGCCTGCGGCACGAGCGTGGCGCCCACCGTGAGCGCGGCGACGATCCCCGCCTTGTAGCCGAACGCGTGGAAGAACGGGTTGACGACGAGGTACCGGTCGCCCGCGCGCAGCCCCACCACCGACGCCCAGTCGGCGTACCCGCGCAGCACCTGCCCGTGGGTGCACAAGACCCCCTTCGGGTTCCCGGTGGTGCCGGACGTGAAGAGGATGTCCGACAGCGAGTCGGGTCCGAGCGCGCGCACGCGTGCATCGAGATCGGCCGCGTCGACGCCAGCGCCGGCCGCCAGGAAGTCGGTCCACGCGACGGCACCCGATGGCGCCTCGCCGCGCAGGATCACGGTGCGCTCGAGGTCGGGCAGGTCCTGCCCGTCGAGCATGGCGGGGTAGTCGTTGCCGAGGAACCCGTTGACGGTGCACAGCATCCGAGCACGGCTCGTGCGCAGGATGTAGCCGGCCTCGGCTCCCTTGTAGCGCGTGTTGAGCGGCACGACGACAGCGCCGGCCGACTGCAGGCCGAGGAGCGCCACCACCCATTCCGCGACGTTGGGCGACCAGATCGCGACGCGATCGCCTGGCTCCACTCCCGCGGCGATGAACGCCCGGCCCGCGGCGTCAACCGTCGCGGCCAGGTCACGGAACGAGAGGCGCGTGCCGTCGTCGACGAGTGCCTCCGCGTCGCCATGGGTCGCCGCTGCCGCACGCACGAGGCCGGGGATGGACCCCCACTCGAGGTCGCCGCGGATGCCCGTCTCCATCTCCCCCATCGCGATCGATCAGCCCTTCCAGATCTCGATCAGGTCGTCGGTGGTGACGATCGCGGCGAGCAGCGCGAGGGTGTTGTCGATCACTGCGTCGGCGTACGCGCGCGGGAGCCCGCACACCGCATCGCGCGGCACCACGACGGAGTAGCCGCGGTTGACCGCGTCCATCACGAGGTTCGGCACGGCGATGTTCACCGACACACCGGTGACCACGATCGTGCGCACGCCGAGGTTTCGCAGCACGGGATCGAGGTCGGTGCCGGTCATCGGGTCGAGGCCGTGCGTGCGGGTGAGCACGACGTCGGTGGGCTCGGGACCGAGCGCGGACACCACCTCCACGGCCTCGGTGCCGGGCAGGAGCGGTACGGGCGACTTCTGCACGCCGCGGAAGAGGCGAGCGTTCGTGTTCGCGCCCTTGCCGTCGGCGCGGCGGTAGGCCGTGCAGTGCACCACCTGCACCCCCGCGGCGCGGGCGACGGGGAGCAGACGAGCGAGGTTCGGCAGCATCGCCACTGCGGCTTCGGCCGCGAGCTCGGGCAGCGCGGACGGCTCGCCCACCACGCCGTTCTGCACCTCGGAGGTGACGATCGCCGTGTGTTCGGGCGCCACCAGGGCGGCGAGGTCGAGCGGCATCGTGCCCGACACTACCTGCCAGGTCTACAATCTGACACACCGTCAGATTTGATCCGGAGTGCCTGCGATGACCCTCACCGACCCGGCTCCCAGCGGCACCGGCACCCCCGCCGAGCGCCCCGACGGCTGGGAGCTGCCCACGATCGTGAGCGTCGACGACCACGTCGTCGAGCCGCCGCACGTGTGGGACACCTGGTTGCCGGAGCGGTTCCGCACCCGGGGCCCGAAGGTGGAGCGGCGCGGCATCGGTCACATGAAGCACGTCGGCGGCGGCCAGTACGAGCAGACCTTCGACCCTGACGGCCCGCAGGCCGACTGCTGGGTGTTCGAGGACCTGGTGTACATCCACAAGCGCCACGTCGCCGCCGTCGGCTTCGACCGTGACGACATGACGATGTCGCCGATCACCTACGACGAGATGCGCCCCGGCTGCTACGAGCCGAAGGC
>JBQTHC010000073.1:0-25610 GCA_052390255.1 Microthrixaceae bacterium | reverse complement strand
CACGTAGCTGAGCCGCTGGCCCTCGCCCGTGTCGATGACGCTGGTCGTGTAGCGCAGACCTTCGGCCCAGGCGACGCCGTCGACGGCCCGTACAGCGTCGACGGTCTCGGGCGGGAGGGCGGACTGGGACATGTGCATCGTGCGCACATCGCGCTGGGCGACGAACGCATAGGCGGGCGAGCTGCGCATGTAGGCGTTCACCTGGCGCATGGCCCCCGCGAAGATGCCGTCGAGGACCAGCACGAGCACGAGCGACGCACCCACCCCGCAGACGGCCAGCACCGCGCGGCGACGGTCCTGGAAGAGGTTCTTGCGGGCGAGCGAGACACGGCCGGCGGCCATCATCCACCCCGGTACGCGGTGGCGGGCTCGAGCCGGGCCAGCCGCCGAGCCGGCACGACCGCCGCGGCGAGCGCCATCAGCAACGCCGCGATGGCGGCGCGGCCGACGCTGCCGGGCGAGACCAGGATGATGAACTGCGGGCGGACAGCGGTGATGTAGGCGCGGCCGACGATGAACAGCAAGCCGCCCGACGCCAGACCGAGACCGGCGAGGATCATGGTCTGGCGCACCGCCAGCGCCAGGAGTTGGCGCCCGCGGGCACCCATCGCCTTGACGATGCCGTACTCGCGCCGCCGCTCCATGATCGCCGTGTAGACGGTGAGCGCGATGACGAGGCTGCCGACGGTGAACGCGACCGCCCGCATGACGCGCAGGGGGACGCTGTAGGCCCGGGCCATGAGGCTGAGGTCGTTCGCGGCGAGCTCGTCACGGTCGAGGACGGCGAGCCCTGCGGACTCGAGGCGTGCCCGCACTGCTGCAGGGTCGCTGGTGCCGACGAGCACGAAGCTCGTCGTCGCCGGCGCGCTGAGCACCTGATCAGTCGCGGCATGCGTCATGAACACGAACGACGCCATGAACGCATCCGTGGTCGTCCCCACGACGGTGAATCGGCGGCCCATGATCTCCAAGCCGTCGCCGACACGGATGCCGTGTCGATCAGCCATCACGCTGCCGATCGCCACCTCGTCGTCGGCTACCGGTGCCCGACCCTGGCGCAGCTCCCATGGGCCGCCTCGCTCGCCAGGAACGGAACCGATCACGTAGGTCGGCACCTTGGTGTCGTGCAGCTCGACGATCGAGAAGAACCCCCGCACCGGGACGGCCCACTCCACGTTCGGATCGGCTCGGACGGCGCCCACCGTGCTCGCCGGGATGAGGCTGATGGCGCCGAAGAAGTTCCGGGTGCCGGGCTGGGCCACGTAGAGGTCCGCGCCCACGTTGTCCTCGTAGGTGGTGACGTTCGCCTCGATCCCGGCCCAGAGCCCGTCGAGCAGCAGGATCAGCATGATCGCCATGCCCACCCCGACCGTGCTCGCGACGAGACGCCGAGGCTCAGCGAGGAGGTTCCGGCGACCGAGCGGCACGGATCGGTGCATCGCTCAACCCTCGAGCTCCCAGGTCACCTCGACGGGTTCCGAGAACCCGGGGAGGACCAGCCGTGCGGTGCCGGTCGCCGGCCCGGCGGCGTCGAAGCGCAAGTCGCCTTCGCGGTGGTGGCCGCTGGGGCCGTCACCGTCCCAGCCGTTGACCGGCCACGATGCGCCAGCCACCACGAGCTCGGCAGCGGCGAGGTCCATGGACAGCTCCGTCGAGTGCGTGTCGAGCGTGACGGCGAAGGCGGCACCCTGGTCATCGAGCTGGCGGGGCTCGATCTTGATGTCGATGTCGCCAGCGCTGAGCGTGCGGGTCGCGAGCCCCATGCTGGTGTCGGCGGCCGGGCCGCCGCCGTCCGCGCCCCGTGCGGCAAGGAACAGGCCTCCGGCGACGAGCACGACGAGCGCGGTCGCGGCGGGGATCAGGCGACGGCGCACGTCGTGGCCTCGTCGTGAGCGTGGGAGTGCGCTGCTGGAGTTCGATGCAGCCGACGGGCAGCGACGGCCACCCCGGCGGCGTTCACCCCGATGCCGGCGACCATGAAGGGGATCCGGTAGTCGATGAGGAACGCCGCGGCGCCGGTGGCACCGATGAACGGTGCGAGGTCGGCGATGTGGTGCGCGCAGCACGCGACCATCCCGACGGTCGAGGCTCCCGCACCCGCCCCGCTGGCGGCCGCGGCCCCGTGCTGGAGGCGGTGTCGCCGTCGGAGCTCGGACATGAGCGTGACCTGCGTGCCGAACCCGCCGACGATCAGCGCGAGGTAGTACCAGTCCTGCCGGGCCTGGTCCGTGAAGTGGCTCCACGATCCGGACGCGCCGGCCACGACGACCATGTAGAAGAGCATCAGGCCGGCGCCTGCGAGCGCGCCGGTCCTGATGCTGCGGGGGTTCATGGCTCGTCGCGCCGGGTGTGACCGGCGTGAGGGTCGCGCTGCGCTGCCTGGTCGTTGCCCCCGCCGTGGTCCATGCCACGCATCATGAAGATCATCATCAGCGGGCAGGCCAAGATGATGAGCAGCGGGGCATAGGCGAGGACCGGCAGGCCGGCGAGGCGGAGCACGAAGAGGATGCCGACGCCGATCAGCATCGGCTTGATCATCTGCTGGTGGTTCACGTTGCGCTCCTGTCGGTGTCGGCCCGCTCCGCGGGACGGTTCTGATGGTCGCTGTGTTCACGGTCGGTGTGCTGGTGACCCCCGTGGCCACCGTGCATGCCGCAACCGTGGCCGCCGCGGTGCATGGCCACGAAGAACCCGATGGCAGCGATCCACAGCCAGTTGTTGGCGAGGAACTCGATCACGACAGCCCCCTTCGTCCCGGCCGGATCCGGACGGGCGCGATCTCGACGTGGGACGCGGCGTGCAGCGCGATGCGATACATGGCCACAGCGGCGATCACCATCAGGCCAACGAGGATCACGAGGACCTTCATGAGGGTTGTGTGGCCCAAGAGCCAGAGCATCAGCACGGCGGCACCTCCTTCCGCGTCTTGTTGTGCCCTCATGATCGGCGCCAGCTGGGCTCGTGCCATCCGGTGCAGGTACGGAACGTCGCAGCGGTCGACTACGGAGCGCAGCGAGGGCTGCCGTCAGCGTGTGGCAGGTACGCTCTCCGACACCATGTCGTCGATCAGGGCGGAAGCATGACCGGGGCAGAAGGTGACGCCGGTCGCCTCGACGCCCTGCTCGAAGGCGCACTCGAGCTCGCGACGGAGCACGACCTCGACCGGATCCTCCAACGGATGGTCCGCTGCGCAGCCGATGTCGCAGACGCCAGGTATGCGGCGCTCGGCGTCTACGACGCGAGCGGGAGAATCGAGCGGTTCGTGCATCACGGGCTCGATGACGAGACGGTCGCCCGCATCGGCCGGTATCCCGAGGGGCGCGGGCTGCTCGGCGAGGTGATCGTCGCCGACGGGCCGATCCGTCTCGGCGACATCAGCTTGGATGCGCGTTCGTGTGGCTTCCCGTCCAACCATCCCGAGATGCGGTCATTCCTCGGGGTTCCGGTCCGCGTCGGGGAGCGGCGCTTCGGCAACCTCTATCTCACCGACAAGCGTGGCGCGAGCGCGTTCGACGAGGAGGACGAGCGCCTCGTCGTCACGCTGGCGGCGTTCGCGGCAGCTGCGGTCGAGGCCGCGCTGCTGGTCAGCACGGAGCGGGAGCTCGCCACCGCACAGGCGCGAGCTCGAGCACAGCACGAGATGCTCGGGCGCGTGATCGAGGCGCAGGAGGGCGAGCGCGCCCGGGTCGCCCGGGACCTGCACGACCAGATCGGCCAGTCGCTCACCTCCGTGCTGCTCGGCCTCCGCCTCGTCGAGGGTTCGCTCTCGGGCGACGCTGCGGACCTCGACGACGCGCGGGCCCACGCCGGCGAGGTCCGCGCACTGGTGGCACAGGCGCTTGATGAGGTGCGGCAGCTCGCGTTCGAGCTGCGTCCCACCGTGCTCGACGACGTCGGGTTGGTCGCGGCGGTGCAGCGCCTTGCCGGCGACCTTGCTGCACGGTTCGATGTGCGCGTCGATGTCGTGCTCGGTGAGCTCGATGACGACACCCGACTTCCTCCGGAGGTCGAGACCGTGGTCTACCGGGTCGTGCAGGAGAGCCTCACCAACGTTGCTCGTCACGCCCGGGCGAAGCGCGCCACCGTCGAGATCGCGGTCGACGGGGAGGTGGTGCGGGCCACGATCGTCGACGACGGTGTGGGCTTCGACGTTGGCGATGGTCCGCTGCGCTCCCTCGGGCTTGCGGGCATGCGCGAGCGCGCGTTGCTGGTCGACGGGCGCCTCGAGATCGTGTCCGTCCCCCGGGAGGGAACGACGGTCGTGCTGGAGGTGCCACGATGAGCGAGCGAATCACCCACACAGGCGAGACGATCCGAGTGGCGCTGTGTGACGACCACGCGGTGGTGCGGAGCGGATTGCGCCGAATCGTCGCCGACGAGCCCGGCTTCGAGGTGGTCGGCGAGGCCGGCACCGCAGACGAAGCCGTCGCCGTTGCCCGGGCGGAGCGCCCCGACGTGTTCGTCATGGATCTGGGGTTGCCCGGCACGAGCGGGATGGAGGCGACCCGCCAGGTCGCCGCGGTGAGCCCGCAGACGGCGATCCTGGTTCTCACCGTCCACGACGACGTCGCCTACTTGCGCAAGGCGTTTGCCGCCGGCGCCAGCGGCTACCTCGTGAAGGACGCCGCCGACGTGGAGCTGGTGCTGGCCATCCGGCAGGTGGCGGCCGGTGAGGAGTACGTGCACCCGCGTCTGGGCGCCGCTCTGCTCGCGCCGGAGGCGACCGGTCGGGTTGCAGGTCCCGGAGGTGAGCTCTCCGAGCGCGAGCTCGAGGTGCTCCGCCTCGTGGCCCTCGGCAACACCAATGCCGAGATCGCTGCGGAGCTGTACGTGTCCGTGCGCACGGTCGAGACCCACCGAGCGCACGTCCAGCAGAAGCTGGGAGTCAAGGCCCGCGCCGAGCTGGTGCGCTACGCCCGCGAGCACGGACTGCTCGACGAGGGCGAGGAACTGGCTCCGTAGGCGCCCGCAGCATCGAATCCGTAGTCGGGACGGATGGCCCCCGGCCCCGGACTCGCGACGATCGAGGGGTGATCGACAAGCCGGCGCCGAGCAGCGAGCCTCAGGAGCCCTGCCCCGTCTGCGACGGATCGCCCACCGTCCTGGTCGCGATCCGTCATCCGGTGATGCGCCGCTGGACCGGCGAGCTGCTCGGCGCTGAGCGCGGCTCCTGGACCGTGATCGAACCGCGCTCGAGCGAGATGCTGGCCGATGCCATCCGGCGAGTCCGACCGGCGCTCGTGATCGTCGACTCCATCGACTTCCCCGCATGCTGCCAGGCGGCCCTGCGCACCCTGCCGCCCGAGCACGTGATCGTGATCGGCCCCGAACCCGACCGGGCCTACCGATCGCGCGCTCTGGCCCTCGGGGCCGGTGGCTGGGTGTGCCGCGACCATGTCGGCGATGAGCTGACCGCCGCCATGCGGACAGCCATCGGCTGCCGTCACCACCCCTCCGCACCCGGCTCGCCAAGTGCAGGCCATCGACTCGTGTCCCTTGCGCCTGGAGACCCCGATGAGCATCGCTGACGTCCTTGTCGTCCTCGCCGCGGTCGGCCTCACCGGCCTGCTCTGGCGGTTCTTCTTCGGTGCCCGACGGACGAACCGGGCGGAACTCAAGGGCGGGGTCCAGGAGGTGCGAGTCACGGTCAAGGGCGGTTATGCCCCAGACCGCATCGAGGTCGCTGCCGGCGTCCCAGTTCGACTGCTGTTCGACCGCCAGGAGACCGGCGACTGCACGTCCCGAGTCGTGTTCTCCGACTTCGGCATCAACTGCTCCCTGCCCGCGTTCACCACCACCACGATCGAGCTCACCCCAACGCGCGCGGGCGAGTTCGGGTTCGCCTGCGGGATGAACATGGTGCGCGGCACGCTCGTCGTCGCTGGCGACCGTCAGCAGCAGGTGGCCGACAACGCGGGCAGCACCGAATCGCTCGCGAGCGAGGCTTCAACCGACGGCGCAGCTGCGCCGGCGTCACCCACGTCGGCCCGCGCCGACGAGGATGTCGATGCGGCGGCCCGGCGGGCCGAGATCGCCGACCTCACCCGCCGGGTCATCCTCGGCGCGGTGCTGTCGGCCCCCGTGGCGGTCGCCGTGATGGCCCAGGAGGTCTTCGACGTCACCTGGGTGCCCAGCCTGCTGCTGAACCGCTGGATGCAGCTGGCGCTCATCACGCCCGTCATGGCCTACACCGGGTGGCCGATCCACCACACCGGCTGGCTGACCCTGCGGCACCGCACCGCCGACATGAACAGCCTCATCACCCTGGGCACGATCGCAGCCTTCGGCTACAGCCTCGTGGTCACCGTCGCCCCCGGCCTGCTCCCCGCCGATGTGCGCGAGGTCTACTTCGAGGCCGTCGGTGTCATCATCACCCTCATCCTGCTGGGCCGGTTGCTCGAGGTCCGGGCCAAGGCGGGGACGGGCGAAGCGATCCGGCAGCTGATCGGCCTGCAGGCCAAGACCGCCCGCGTCGTGCGCGGCGGTAGCGAGGCGGAGATCCCCGTCGAGGAGGTCGCGCCCGGCGACATCGTGCTGGTCCGCCCGGGCGAGAAGATCCCTGTCGACGGCGAGGTCACCGACGGCAGCTCGGCGGTGGACGAGTCGATGATCAGCGGCGAACCGATCCCGGTGCTCAAGCGCCCCGGCGACACCGTGGTCGGCGCCACGATCAACCAGACCGGCGCCTTCCGGTACCGGGCGACGAAGGTCGGCGCCGACACGATGCTCGCCCAGATCATCCGCCTGGTCGAGCAGGCGCAGGCGTCCAAGGCCCCGATCCAGCGCCTGGCCGACCTCGTGTCGAGCTACTTCGTGCCGGCCGTGGTCGTCGTTGCCATCTGGACGTTCGTGACCTGGTTCCTGATGGGGCCCGCCCCTGCGTTCACCCTCGCGCTCGTGTCCGCCGTGGCGGTGCTGATCATCGCCTGCCCCTGCGCGCTCGGTCTGGCCACGCCGATGTCGATCATGGTCGGGACCGGGAAGGGGGCCACCTCCGGCATCCTGATCCGTTCGGCCGAGGCGCTCGAGACCGCCCACAAGATCGACACGATCATCCTCGACAAGACCGGCACCCTCACCCGCGGCGCTCCCGCGCTGACCGATGTCGTCACCACCGAAGGATGGAGCGACGACGAGGTGCTGCGGCTGGTCGCCTCGGCTGAGCGCTCCTCCGAGCACCCCCTCGGCGCCGCCATCGTGTCGAGTGCCACCGAACGCCACCTGGACCTTGCCGAGCCGACCGAGTTCGACTCGGTCACCGGGCAAGGCATCCGGGCCACCGTCGACGGGCGCCAGGTGCTGGTCGGCAACCGGCGGCTCCTCGTCGGCGCGGGCATCGATCCCGTGGCGCTGGACGCGCATGCTGACCGCTTGGCCGCGGACGGGAAGACACCGATGCTCGTCGCCCTCGACGGCCGACCCGCCGCGGTGGTGGCGGTCGCCGACACCCTCAAGGACGACTCGGTGGCAGCCGTTGCCGCGCTCCAGGACCTCGGCATCGAGGTCGTGATGATCACCGGCGACAACCGGCGCACCGCCGCCGCCATCGGGCGCCAGGTCGGGATCGATCGGGTCCTGGCCGAGGTGCTCCCCGAGCACAAGGCCGCCGAGGTGCGCCGCCTCCAGGACGAGGGCCGAGTCGTGGGCATGGTGGGCGACGGCATCAACGACGCTCCCGCCCTCGCACAGGCCGACGTCGGCTCCGCCATCGGCACCGGCACCGATGTCGCCATCGAGTCCTCGGACATCACCCTCGTGTCGGGCGCACTCTCCGGCCTGGTCACCGCCATCCGCCTTTCACGGGCCACCATGCGCAACATCCGCCAGAACCTGTTCCTGGCCTTCGTCTACAACTCGGTCGGCATCCCCGTCGCCGTGGGTGCGCTCTACCCGTTCTTCGGCATCCGGCTCAGCCCCATCATCGCCGCGGCTGCGATGGCCTTGTCCTCCCTCTCCGTGGTGACCAACGCGAACCGGCTGCGACGCTTCGCGCCGGTCCCGCTGCCCGTGCGCGCGACTCCGAGGGCCGCGGACCCGGTGGTCGAGGTGGGCGCCGACGATGCGCCATCCGAACCGGCTCAGGTCACCTCGCTGATGGCGAGCACCGATGGGCGATGAGCTCAAGCTCGGCCGAGTCGCAGGCTTTCCGCTCGCCATGCACTGGAGCGTGCTCGTCATCGCCTGGCTCCTCACCTGGAGCCTCGCGACGGGCTCGTTCCCCTACGAGGCTCCCGGCCACGCCGATGGCACCTACTGGGCCGTCGGCCTCGCCGCAGCGCTTGTCTTCTTCGGGTCGCTGCTCGCCCACGAGCTCGCCCACGCCCTCGTCGCACGACGGCACGGCGTCGAGGTCAAGGGCTTGACACTATGGCTCTTCGGGGGTGTCGCCAGCCTCGGCAGCGAACCCCCGACACCCCGCGCCGACTTCCGGATCGCGGTCGCGGGACCAGCCACGAGTCTCGCCCTCGCGGTCGGGTTCGGACTCGTCGCCAGTGGCCTCGAAGTCGTCGGCGTTGCGCACATCGTGGTCATCGCCGCCAGCTGGCTCTCCAGCATCAACCTCATGCTGGGGGTCTTCAACCTGATCCCCGGGGCCCCACTCGACGGCGGCAGGCTCCTGCGGGCGTTCCTGTGGCATCACCACCGCGACCGGGTCCGGGCCGCCGTCACCGCGGCGCGGGCCGGGGCCGTCGTCGCCTACGGGCTGATCGGGCTCGGGCTGCTCGAGCTCCTCGCCGGCACCAGTGTGAGCGGGCTGTGGCTGGTGTTCATCGGCTGGTTCGTGCTCAACGCGGCCCGCACAGAGGAAGCACAAGTCCTGACCAGCGACGCCCTCGGCCGGGTGCAGGACCGTCATCACCTCACCGCGCCATGACGGCTACAGGGCGAGGGCGAGCGCCACGGGACCCGCAGCTCGTGGTCCTCTACGCGTCCCTGTTCGTCGTGATGGCCGGCTACGGCAGCACGCTCATCGTCTTGCCGTTCCACACGCAGCGCATCGGCGGACTCGCCGGCGCGTCGGCCGAGACGGTGGCGTTCCAGGTCGGCCTGCTCACGAGCGTCTACGCGCTGGCTCAGCTGCTGGCGGGTCCGTTCGCGGGGCGCCTCGGCGACCGGATCGGTCGGCGGGCCGTCCTGCTCGGCGGCCTCGCTGGCCTCGCCGCCACCCAGGCGGCCTTCGGGCTCACCACCTCGCTGCGACTCCTGTACGCGCTGCGCTTCCTCGGCGGCCTGGCCACCGCCGGGCTGATCGTGGCGGCCACCGCCCATGTCGCTGACCGGACCACCGACCAGGAGCGCACCAAGGGCATGGCCTGGTTCGGTACGAGCGTCAGCCTCGGCCTCGTCGCCGGGCCCGCGATGGCCGGCGTGCTGAGCCGCCCCGGCGTCGACATCGGAGGCGGCGCGCTTCGCATCGATGGCTACTCCATCCCGTTCCTGTTCAGCGCGCTGCTCACCCTCGGGGTCCTGGCCTATGCGCGCAACCGGCTGAGCGACACCCCTCTTGCAACGGCGGCGGTGGCGAACACGCTGTCGACGGCAGGCGGCCACGCGCGGACGGGGCCGTCGCTGCGAACCCTGCTCGGTCTGGTGACTGCCGCGCAGTACGGGCTCGCCATCTTCGAGGGCACCTTCGTGCTGTACGCCCGTGACCGACTCTCCCTCACCGCCGCCGAGACCAGCCTCGCCTTTGTCGTCTGTGGCGCGGTGATGGCGCTGCTGCAGGTTCCCGCCGCCGGGCTGCTGGCCAAGCTGGCACCACCGCTCTCACAGGTCGCGATCGGGTTCGCCCTCATGGGAGTCGGCATCGCCGCCCTCCTGACCACGAGCTCGTATCCGGTAGTGCTGGTGATGATCGCCGTTCTCGCCGCTGGCGCCGCCCTCGTCATCCCGAACCTCTCCGCGCTTGTGTCCACCGGCACACGCGCCGACACCGGCCTTGCACTGGGCTGGAAGAGCTCGGCGAGCAGCCTCGGCCAGTTCCTCGGCCCCGTGGTCGGCGGTTCACTCATCGGTTGGCAGGAGGACCTGCCGTTCCTCCTGGCCGGTGCCATGCTGCTCGTCGTCGCCGCTGGCGTCGGCTCGATCAGGTCCGCTCAGCCGATCAGATCCGCTCAACCGACAGGAGACCTGCCATGACCGAAGCCCCTCATGACGACACAACATCAACGACTCCCGACCCCGTCTCGTCCCCGACGAGCCCCCGGATGATGTGGGTCATGATGCTCGGCTGCTGCTTGGCCATCCCGCTGGCGCTCATCTTCGGAGGTGCCAGCCTCGGTGGCATCGCTGGCGCCAACCCGTGGCTGCTCGGCGTCGGTGCCATCCTGGCCATTGCCCTCGTGATCATCCGCCGTATCTCCCCGACGGGGCGGTGAACCAGCCAAGCCACCGAAGCCGAAGGTGCGAACGGTCGCCTCCGAAGCAGCCCGACCGCCCACCGGGCCGCCTCGCTCGTGGGTGGGCCGAGCTCGCTACCGCGTCGGCCGAGCGAGCATCTGATCGATCTCGGCTTGATGCTCTTCGAGCGCCTTGATGAACGCAGGGTTCTGTGAGTGATCCAGCTGCGGGTCGCGGATCTGGCCGGTGAACATCGGACCGGACGCGCTGGGCGCCGACATCCGCTGGGTCATGTCGACATCCCGTTGCAGGTTGTCATGATCCTCTGCAGGGCTCGAAGCCGCGGGCGCGGTAGCGCCCGTGTTTGTGAACGGAGTCGCCGCCGTGGGGATCGAGGTCACCGCGGTCCGTGTGGCCGGCGCCGGCGGTGCGCCGTCGCTCGTGACCACGGAGATGCCGACGACCAACCCTGACCAAAGTGCCAGGCCCACGAGCAACCGCTTCAGCGTACGCATCTCATCCATGCTCGAACCTCCATCTCGATTCGAGCGTCGCGCCATCGCTGCGATCCGACATCGATGCGATCTACGGATCGTGCGTGTGGCAGACCCGAAGCCGCTGCCGTCGGTGATGCTCGACGCTCGACGGCCTCCTTGGCCGCCAGCGCTGTGCTGAGCGACCGCAGCTGCGACCTTGAATCCACTGGCAGCGAGGCGGGCGTGGCACCGGCTGGACACTCGTGACGTCTATCTACGACAGTGTGTCGTGCTCCCGCACCACGATCCCTGTGACGCGTCGCTGCTGGGCGAAGCGCCCCCGGGGCCGCGGTCTGTGATCGCGGTCAGCGCGCTCGTTGCCGGTCGGGCGGTCGGTGGCCATGTCACGCTGCCACTACTGGTCGTTGTCCGAGGTCTGCCGTTCCTGGGACTGGTTCTGGTGCGACCCAACGAAGTGACGCTGGCGATCGGCGGCGCTCAGGCATCCGACGGTCGTCTGCCGTGGACGCTGCTGTTCATCGCGGCGGTGGTCGGCGCGGTGGTCTCCGACTCCTTGTCCTACGCGCTGGGCCGCACCGCAGGGGAGGCCGCGCTGTCTCGGCTCCTGTCGCACGGACGCGGCCACGGTCGACTGGGCAGGATCGTCGAGCGGTCTCGACGCCTGGTCGCGCGCCACGGCGTTCTTGCCGTAGCCGCCGCGCGGCCAACGGTCATCTCGCATGGCGTTGTGCCCGTGCTGGCCGGCGTTGCGCGCCTGCCCGCGCCGCGGTTCGTTGTCGCATCGATGACCGGCGCTGCGATCTGGGCTGCTGCCTGGTTGGGCGGCGCCGTCGTCGTCGTCGACGCTTTGCGCGGCGGCGACCGCCTTGTCATCGTCATCGCAGTCGCGATGGTCGCCGTAGGTGCCGCCATCGCCGTGCGGGAGTGCCTTCGACGCCCGGCGTGTCTGCGGCGCGTCGCGTGATCGTCTGCAACGCCCGCGGCGCGCTGCTGCGGTGCGGGCGTCGCGATCACCGCAGTCTCGGCAGCGCAGCCACCAGCCCCACGCCGAAGGTGGCGACGCCCAGCGGCACGTGCAGCGCGGCCGCGGCCGTCGAGTCGCGGCCAGCAAAGCCAAGACCGGTTTGGGCGACCACCATCACGAGCAGCGCGAGACCCAGCCACCAGCGGTCCCGATCCGCCGCGCGCAGCCGGTAGCCAGCGGCGGCGACGACGAGGGCCACAAGGCCCAGGGCCTCGCCGATCAGACGGTGCGTCCCGCGGCCGCCCTCACCGGTGAGGAACTGCCCGGCGAGCACCGCCTGGACGAGCACCAGCACAGCGAGTGCAGCAGCGGCGGCACGGAATGGCGACAGCTCGGCGGGGCGGCTCATGTATGACATCCTGTCGTAGTTCACTCGCCACGACACATCGGGCGGCGTCCAACGAGTCCGCCATCTCGCCACCCCTCGACTTGCATGCCGTTCCTCCCCCGAGCGCGCGAGCATCGCAACCGGCCTCGCTGGACCATCGTGGTCGCCGGGTCGATCGCCGGGGCGCGAGCGCCTCATCGATCGTCGTCGTCGACTGATGCGTCACCCGCAGTCGCATCGACCATGCCGCCGCCGACCACGACCCCAGCGCAGCGAGTGGGGCCCCTCGCCGCGGTGCTCGAGCCGGTGTGGGCCGACACGCCGGGCGGCTGCCTTCGCGTCACCGCCGGCGGCCGCGTCCTCTACGAGGTGAACTTCCTCCGGACTGCCGTCGCCGGACGGCTCCGGGCCAAATCGGGATCGCTCGACGGCATCGCCGCGCTCGCTGGTTATGTCGACACCGTCGACGGCACCCCGGTCGAGTTCGCCTACATCATCAACGGCCTAGGCCCCGGTGAGTCGGGCCGAACGCTCCAGGATCGCCTCGGGGCGGCGCTCGCCACTGCCACCTCTAGCGAACAGGTAGGGGAGGGTCGGCGGAGGGGAGCAGGACGGTGAAGGTCGTCCCCTGACCCGGTTCGCTGCGCACGCTCGGTCGGCCCCCGTGCGCGCGGGTGAGCTCCGCCACGATCGCGAGGCCGATCCCGCTGCCAGCGGTGAGCCCGGCTCCCGCGCCCCGCCAGAAGCGCTCGAAGACGTGAGGCAGCTCCTCGGAGGGGATGCCCGGGCCGGTGTCGGACACCTCGAGCTTGGCCAGGCCATCGGCTCGTTCCACGACGAGGGTCACGACGCCACCGGGAGGCGTGAACTTCATGGCGTTCGTGAGGAGGTTGACAGTGACCTGGTGGAGTCGGTCGGCGTCGCCGTGCACCGTCGTCGAGGTCGTGGTGACGGAAAGCGCGAGCGCGGCCTCGTCGAAGCGTGGCTGGAGGAGGGTCACGGCCCGGACGGCGACGTCCGCGAGGTCGACGCGGTCGCGACGAAGGTGGAGCCCGGCGGCCTGCGCGCTGGCGAGCGCTTCAAGGTCCTCGATGACCCGGCCGAGCCGGAGCACCTCATCGTGCAGTGACGCCATGCGCTGCGGGGTGGGCTCAGCGAGCCCGTCGACGATCTCTTCGCATGAGGCGCGCAAGATCGTCGCCGGCGTGCGCAGCTCGTGGGCGACGTCGGCGACGAGCGTGCGGCGCAGCTGGTCCTCGCGGCGCAAGCCCTCGGCCATCTGGTCGAACGCTGTGGCGAGCTCACCGAGCTCGCCGGGGGCGTCGGCCAGGCCTGCTCGCGCATCCCGGTCGCCCGCTTCGAGACGACGGGCTGCGTCCGTCAGTGCCACGATCGGGCGCGTCACGCGCCGCGAGACGAACACGGCAGCGGTCAGCGCCGCGAGGGCAGCCACTCCGGCACCCGCGAACGCCGTGCGAGCCAGGGCATCGCGCACCTGGCGCTCGGGTGCCGGAAGCCCGCTGGTGGGAAAGCGCAGCTGGGCGCGGCCCACGGTCGTCGCGTCCACGACGATCGGGGCGAGCCGAGGATCACCGAGGTCCTCCGCGGTGGGCACGGCGGCGGCCCCGTGCATGCGACCCATGAGCTCGGTCATCGACGGGGAGCTCGACGCGAGGACCTCGCCGCTCGTCGCGAGGACGACCAGGTCGGCACGTGCCGACGCGGCGAGCGCGTAGGCGCCAGCGAGATCGGCTGCGTCCCAGCCCTTGGCTTCCTGGTACGCCTGCGCGAGCGCGGCGGCGATCTGTGTCGCGTCCTGCTCGCGCTGGCGGTCGACGAGGTCAGCCACCTGGTTGCGTGATGCGACGAACGTCAGCGCACCGAGCACCCCGATGGCCGCGAACGCAACGGCGACGAACGCCAAGGCGAGCCGGGCGCCGAGCGGGCCGAGCACGCGCCTAGCCATCACGAGGCAGCGCCAGTCGATAGCCGGCGCCGAGGACCGTCGCGACGATCGCCGGTTCCCCGGCATCTCGTTCGACCTTGCGACGCAGGTTCTTGACGTGCGAGTCGATCGTCCGCTCGTACCCGTCGAACTCATAGCCGCGCACCCGGTTGATGAGCTCGTAGCGCGAGTACACGCGGCCGGGCACGCTCGCCAGGGTGGTGAGCACACCCCACTCGGTGGGGGTCAGGTCAACCGGTTGTCCTCGCACGATCAGCTCGCGACGCTCCTCGTCGATCACGAGCTCCCCTTCGCCGAACGATTGGCGGCGAGCCGGCGCGTGCTCGTGGCCGCGGCGCAGGATCGCCTGGACGCGCAACATCAGCTCCCGCGGGCTGAACGGCTTGGTGACGTAGTCGTCCGCGCCGAGCTCGAGTCCGCGAATGCGGTCCTCTTCCCCGGACTTCGCCGTCAGCACGAGGATCGGCACCGGGCTCCACTGCCGGACCTCACGCGCGACCTCCTCGCCTGGCACATCGGGCAGCCCGAGATCGAGCACGATGAGATCGGGTGCCGCGCTGCCAGCCAGCGTGATCGCTTCCGCGCCTGAGCCCGTCGTCAGCACGTCGAAGCCGTCTCGCTCGAGGTACGACCGCAACAGGTCGCGGATCTTCGTCTCGTCCTCGACGACCAGCACCGTGCGCGCCATGACCGCTGACCTTACGACCGAGTCGGGTAGATCAGCCGAGCGCTCGGCGGCGCGTCCGGTACTCGTCGATCGACAGCTCACCAGCGGCGAACCGCTGATCGAGCAGCCGGCGGGCCGAGTCGTTGTCGCCCGACGGCACGGTGACCGTGCGGACCAGCCACACGATCCCGACGACCACGAACACCCACCAAGCCACCATCAGCGTCCACCCGAACCAGCCCATCCCGTAGCTCCACATCATCACGAGCTCCTCTCGTCGTGTTCCACGCCTGCACACAACACCTCGACTGCGAAGAAGCGGTGCGCAGCGCGTGGAGGTCGTGTGGAGATGCAAACCACCCCGCTTCCTCGCCTCCTCCACACGGGCTCCACATGACGGCCGCATCGTGTGGGCAGACCTACCTGAGGAGGTGAACACGATGAAGAGAGCTCGGATGATTGCAGCAGGCGCCGTCGCCGCACTCACGCTTAGCGTGGGAGCGGGCTTCGCGGCTGCTCAGAACGACGCGACCCCGACCACCACACCAGCGGTCGGCATGCCGGGGATGCAGCAGGGCGGCATGAACGCCATGCATGCGCAGATGCGCTCGGACATGCCCGATGACCTGCAGGCGCAGTGCGACGCGATGCACAACTCGATGCAGGGCCAGATGGGCACCGGGATGGGCGGCATGAGCGACATGGGCGGCATGCGCGGATCGATGGCGGGCCGGTAGGAGCGGCCCCGCGACATCGACTTTCCGACGTCGGACACTGATCCGGGGAACCGGAGACGTGTCCGACGTCGTCGTACCGTCGAGTGGATGAGCGAACCGAACGGTTTCGCAGGCTCTTCGACGCCTGCTACCCGAGCGTGCACGCCTTCGCGCGCCGGCGCATCGTCGACAGCGAGGTCGAGGATCTCGTGGCGGACGTGTTCACCACGGCGTGGCGGCGCTTGGACGACGTCCCGGTGGGCAAGGAGCTGCCGTGGCTGTACGGCGTCGCCCGCCTGACGCTCGCCAACCACCATCGCAGCGCCGCACGGCGCCGTCGCCTGGTCGACCGGATCACGCACGCGGTGCCCAGACCCACCGCCAGCGGTGACGCCGACCTCGACGATGTGCACTCGGCGTTGGCGCGACTGCGGCCGGACGACCGCGAGATCCTCCGCCTCGCAGCCTGGGAGGAGCTCACGTCAGCGGACATCGCCGCGGTCCTCGGCTGCAGCGACAACGCCGCCGCGCTCCGGCTCAGCCGCGCTCGCGAGCGGCTCCGCGATCAGCTGACATCGATCGACGCATCCCGGACACAAGCGGTACGGAAGGTCACCGATGTCTGAGCCCGACGACGAACTCGCCCGACTCCACGCCGCCGATCCTGTCGACCAGGCGTCGTTGCCCTCCGCGTCGGACCCGAAGGCACGGGTCCTGTTCGAGAGGATCATCATGAGCGACTCCGACCTGCCCACCACGACAAGCACGACCAGCACGAGACAGCGACTGGTCATGGCCGCCGCCGCGGCCGTCGCCGTGGTCCTCCTCGTTGCCGGCGGGCTCGCGCTCGCCGGCAACGACGGCTCCGGCGATGTTCTCGCCAGCACGACCCCCACGGCGGCCCCCGGCGGCGGGCCCATCAACCCCGGGGGGTCTTCGTTGACCAGCTGCGTCGAGCTGTACGACCTGCAGACGCTCGCAAACCGCGAGGTGGCCTTCGACGGCACGGTCGCGAGCGTGGATGGAGACGACGTCACCTTCACCGTCAACCGCTGGTACCGCGGCGGCGACGGCGCCGAGGTCACGCTCGCAGGCGCGAGCACGCTCGGCGGGGTCACCTCTGCCGGGGAGCCGACCCCCCTCGGGCCAGGCACGCGTCTGCTGGTTGCCGGCGACGGCGGCTTCGCCTGGTCCTGCGGGTTCACGCAGCCCTACGACGACGCCATCGCAGCCGAGTGGGCCGCGACCCTGGCCGGCTGACCCGCCTCCGCGGACCCGCGGGTGAAGCGTCGCGGTCTCGTGAGGCTTCACCCGCGGCGTCGCGTACGGGGGCTTGACCGGGGCTACGCCTCGTCGGAGAGGGTGACCGAGACGGCGAACGACTCGCCCGGTGTGAGCACGAGCTCGTCGGCCGTGCTCGCGCCGCGCAGGTCGGCAGCGGCCAGCTCGAGGGCGGCGAGCCGGTCGGGCACGTCGGTCACCGTGATGGAGGTGACTTCGGCACGCATCGATCGCTTGGCCTCGGACTTCGCTCGACGGACCTCGGTGAGCACCTCCGCCGCTGCCGCGAGCACCACCGGATCGCCGGGCACCTCCCCATGCAGCGCGGCGGCATCGGGCCAGGCTGACCGGTGGATGCTGCCCTCGCGCCACCACGACCACACCTCCTCGGTGACGTATGGCATGAAGGGCGCGAACAGCTTGAGGATCGCGTCGAGTGCCATCTGCAGCGCTGCCTTCGCCGACTCGGCCGTGGGCTCGTTGCTGTAGGCGCGGTTCTTCACGAGCTCGAGGTAGTCGTCGCAGAACGACCAGAAGTGCGCCTCGGTGCGCTCGAGCGCGCGGGCGTAGTCGAAGCGGTCGAAGGCAGCGGTGGCGTCGTCGATCAACGCCGCGAGACCGACGAGCATCGACCGGTCGACCGGTTCGGTCACCTCACTTCCCGGCGCGGGTGCGCCGATCCCCAGCGCGAACTTCGACGCGTTGAGGATCTTGATCGCGAGACGCCGTCCGATCTTCATCTGTCCTTCGTCGAACGACATGTCCATCCCGGGACGCCCGTTCGCCGACCAGTAGCGCAGCGCGTCGGCGCCGTGGCGCTCGACGAGCACGAAGGGGTCGTCGGCGTTGCCAGCCGACTTCGAGAGCTTCTTGCGATCGGGATCGACGATGAACCCTGAGATCGCGGCGTTGGCCCAGGGGAGCGAGTCGTGCTCGTAGTGGCTGCGAACCACGGAGCTGAAGAGCCACGTGCGGATGATCTCGTGGGCCTGAGGTCGCAGGTCCATCGGGAACGTCCGCTCGAACAGGTCGACGTCGTCCTCCCAGCCGCACACGATCTGCGGCGTGAGCGACGATGTCGCCCATGTGTCCATCACGTCGGGGTCGGCTGCGAAGCCGCCCGGTCGGTTGCGCTGGTCCTCGGCGTAGCCGGGCGGCACCGTCGTGGTGGGGTCGAGCGGGAGCAGGTCCTCGGTGGCGAGGATGGGCGACAGCCAGTCGATGACCCCGTCCGCGTCGATCGGGTACCAGACCGGGAACGGCACGCCGAAGAAGCGCTGGCGCGTGATGTTCCAGTCGCCCATGAGGCCGTTCACCCAGTTGTCGAACCGCACCCGCATGAAGTCGGGCCACCACTCGAGCTCCCGACCGCGAGCGAGCATCTCGCCCTTGTCGGGGTACCGGATCAACCACTGCTGTGAGGTGACGATCTCGAGCGGTCGGGTGCCGTTCTCCCAGAACTTCACCGCGTGGGTGATGGGCCGGATGTCGCCGTCGATGAGCTCACGCTCGACGAGCAGCTCGACGATCCGCGCTTGTGCCTGCTTCACGGTCTTGCCGGCCAGCTCGTCGTAGGCCGCCTGTGCGCCGACGGCGTCCGTCGACTCCCAGCCGTGCTCGCCCCAGGTGACAGGACGCAGCCGGCCGTCGCGCTGCAGGATCGCACGCACCGGAAGCGACAGCTCGCGCCACCAGGTGACGTCGGTGGTGTCGCCGAACGTGCAGATCATCGCGATGCCCGTGCCCTTGTCGGGATCGGCGAGCTCGTGCGCCAGGATCGGAACGGATGCGCCGAAGAGCGGTGTGATCGCGTGCTGGCCGAACAGCGGCTGGAAGCGCTCGTCGTCAGGGTGAGCGACGACCGCGACGCATGCGGCCAGCAGCTCGGGCCGCGTGGTGTCGATGAGCAGCGGGCTGCCGTCGGGAGCCGTGAAGCGCAGCTTGTGGTACGCGCCGGGCAGCTCCTTGTCGGTGAGCTCCGCCTGGGCAACCGAGGTCTTCATGTCGACGTCCCACAGCGTCGGCGACTCGCTCCGGTACGCGAGGCCGCGCGCCGCGAGTCGTAGGAACCCGCGCTGCGACGTGCGCACTGCCTTGCTGCCGATCGTGGTGTACGTGTGGTCCCAGTCGACCGACAGGCCCATCGTGGCCCACAGGTCGTGGTACGCCGCCTCGAACTCCGGGACCACCTGCTCGCACAGCTCGATGAAGTTGGGCCGGCTGATGGGGACCGGTCGAGCCTTGGGGTCGACCTTGTCGGGGCGGACGAAGTCGGGGTCGTAGGGAAGCGTCGGGTCGACGATCGTGCCGGTGAGCAGCTGCACGCGGCGCTCCACGTTGAGGCCGTTGTCGTCCCACCCCATCGGGTAGAAGACCTCCTTGCCGCGCATGCGCTGGTAGCGGGCGACGAGGTCGGTGTGGGTGTAGCTGAACACGTGACCCGGATGCAGGTGCCCGCTGACCGTCGGGGGCGGCGTGTCGATCGAGAACACCTCGGCGCGCGTCTTGGTGCGGTCGAAGCGATAGGTGCCGTCAGCATCCCAACGGGCGCGCCACTTCGCCTCCAACCCGTCGATCGTCGGCTTCTCCGGGAGCTGCGTCACGAGCGGCAGGGTAGTTGCGGCCCCGACTGGGACCCGAACCGCAAACCGTGAGTAGCGTCGAGCCCATGGGGAACTCGGAGCAGACCACCTCGCCGCGACCGGCGGCGCCGCAGCTCGTACCTCCGGAGGAGTGGTCGGACCCGCATCCGCACTATCACCGCATGCGCTCCGCCACGCCGATCCTCGAGGTGCCGGAGTGGGACGAGTTCGTGTTCACGCGCTGGGAGGACTGCGAGCGGATCCTGCGCGACCCAACGATGAGCGCCGACCCCGCGAAGCGTCGCATGGAGGTTCCCTTCATGGACTTCGGGGGCATGGAGCGCCCGAGCTCGATGCTGATGATGGACCCGCCCGATCACACCCGCCTCCGCAAGCTCGTGAGCAAGGCGTTCACGCCGCGCACGGTCGAGCAGCTGCGCCCGCATGTGGCCGACCTCGCCACGCAGATGCTCGACGCGGTCAACCCGGCTGGCTTCGACCTGATCGAGAGCGTCGGCTTTCCGCTGCCGGTCACCGTCATCTGCGAGATGCTCGGCGTGCCCGCGGAGGACCGCCACCTGTTCGGCCCGTGGAGCTCGGACGCGTCACGCATGCTCGACGGCGATCTTGACGAGGCCACCATCCAGCGCGGGCTCCTCGCGTTCATGCAGCTCGTCAACTACCTCAACGCGATCTTCGAGGAGCGCCGCGCGGCGCCTCGTGACGATCTGCTCTCCGCGCTGCTCGCGGCCGAGGAGGAGGGCGATCGGCTCTCCGAGGAGGAGCTGCGGTCCACCGTGGTGCTCCTGTTCGTCGCAGGGCACGAGACCACGATGAACCTGATCGGCAACGGCACCGTCGCCATGCTGCGCCAGCGTGACCAGTGGGAGCGGCTCGTCGCCGACCCGTCGCTCGCGCCGGGCGCGGTGGAGGAGTGCCTGCGCTTCGACGGTCCCGTGCACCTCACCGGTCGTACGGCCACGGTGCCCTCAGTGGTCGGTGGCGTGGAGATCGAGCCAGGCCAGGGGCTCGTGACGCTGCTGGCGGCCGCCAACCGTGACCCGGAGCGCTTCCCGGAGCCGGACCGGCTCGACGTCACCCGGCCCGACAACCAGCACCTCACGTTCAGCCACGGCATCCACTACTGCCTCGGGGCTGCGCTCGCGCGCCTCGAGGGCCAAGAGGTGTTCAAGGCGATGGCGCAGCGCTTCCCGACCCTCGAGCTCGCTGCAGAGCCGGTCCACCGCGAGCACTTCGTGCTGCGCGGCTACCAGGCCGTCCACGTCGCCGCCCCCTGACCGCAGGTCGTGTCACGTTCGGCGCGCTGTGGTCGCCGATCTCGTGACACGAGTGGTGGGTGGTGCGGATCGTGTCACGTTCGGCGCGTTGTGGTCGCCGATCTCGTGACACGAGTGGTCAGGGTGAGGTGATGCGGCGCGGGGCGTCGAGGTGGCGCAGGCCGCTGCGCGCGACGCGGTCGGCCTGCTGCGACCCGGTCGGCTGCGCGAAGTAGAAGCCCTGGATGTGGTCGCAGTCGAGCGCGCGGAGGCGTTCGGTCTGCTGGGCCGTCTCTGCGCCCTCGGCCACGATCTCGAGACCGAGGGCGTGGGCGAGCGCGACGACTGCGTGGAGGACCGTCGTGGCGCCAGGATCGGTGTCGAGCTCGGCGACGAACGAGCGGTCGATCTTGATGATGTCGATCGGGAGCCGGTGGAGGTAGGAGAGCCCCGAGTAGCCGGTTCCGAAGTCGTCGATCGCCACCCGCACACCGAGCTGTCGGATCACCTCGAGCTGCTCGATCACGTGGTCGTTCTCGCTCACGAGGAGCGACTCGGTGATCTCGAGGGTGAGGCGTGACGGGTGAGCGCCGGAGAGCGCGAGGGCGCGCTTGAGATCGTGCAGCAGTGTCTCATGCCGGAACTGCAGCGCCGAGACGTTGATGGAGATCGTCGGGTCTTCGATGCCGTCGAGCTCCCACGCGGCCAGCTTGTGGCACGCCTGTTCGATCACCCAGGTCCCGATCGGCACGATCGTGCCGGTCTCCTCGGCGATCCGGATGAACTCCGCTGGCTCGAGGAGCGTGCCGTCGGACCGCTGCCACCGCAGGAGCGCCTCGAAGCCGGAGACGGTCTCGTCGCGCGCTCGGACGATGGGCTGGTACAGGAGGACGAGCTCGCCGGTCGCCGTGGCATCGCGGAGCGCGTCCTCGATCTCACGCCGGCGCGCGAAGGTGGCGCGGAGGTCCGCGTCGTAGAGCTCGTAGCTGTTGCCACCGCGTCGCTTCACCTCGTACATCGCCGCGTCGGCGTCGCGGACGAGCGCGTCGACCGAACCGGTGCCGTCGACGCAGACGGCGATCCCGATGCTCGTCGTGATCTGCAGGGCGAGGGACGCGAGCGACGTCGGCGCGGCGATCGTGCCGATGAGGCGCTCGGCGACTCGGACGACGTCGCCGACCGCGAGGTCTTCGCACACGACGAGGAACTCGTCGCCACCGAGCCGCCCGACCGTGTCCGAGGGGCGCAACAGGTCCGAGATGCGTCGCGTGACCTCGATGAGGAGGTCGTCGCCGACGTCGTGGCCGTAGGTGTCGTTGATCGCCTTGAAGTGGTCGAGATCGAGGTAGAGCACCGCCACCGTGCTGCGCTGCCGAGCCGCGCGCTGGAGCGCGTGGTCGATCCGGTCCATGAGGAGCACTCTGTTGACCACGCCGGTCAGCTCGTCGTGGGTCGATCGGTGGACGAGCTGATCCTCGACGACCTCGCGCTCGCGGATCTCCAGGGCGAAGCGACCGACCACGAGGATCGACAGCGCGATCCCGAGGCTGACGAGCACCAGCCGCGAGGTGACGTCGTCGCTCTTCACGCACAGGGCCACGATCACCGCGCCACACAGCGCCATGGCGAGGATCACGAACCGGGCTGGGTGCGTCCGATGGGATGCCGGTCCGGGCTGAGTGATCTCGGCCGAGGCCGGATGGAGGGCCGCGGCCGCCATGAGGGCGTAGCCGATGGGATACAGGGGGTCGATGCGGCTCGTGTCGATCGACGTCCACGTGGGCAGGCTCGAGTACAGGACGTCGGCGACGAGCCAGATCACGAGCGACGCCACGAAGAGCGCCGACGCGATCGAGCGGCTGCCCGGCGCGAACACCAGCCAGGCGACTGCTCCGAGGAGCAGGACGTCGAGGAGCGGATATGCGCTCCAGACGACCGACGTCGTCCAGCTGTGCGTCTGCGCGGCGATCGGCACCACGAGCAGCTGCCACGTCATGATCGTCATGGACGCGGCGAAGATGCAGGAGTCCAGCAGGCCCTCACGCAGCTGACCGCGAGCGCGTCGGCGTGCCATCGACATGACGCCGAACGCGAGGAGGGGATACGCGGCCATGTACCAGGCGTCCGACACGGACACGTCCGGCCGTTCGATCCCGAGCGCCGTGTAGCCGTCCCACACGAGGTCGCCCACCACCCACGCGGTGACCGCCAGCGCGACGAGGCTCCAGTCCCGCCTCGCTCCTTCTGTCTGGCGCCGCGCCCCCACCCAGAGCGCTCCCGCGGCTGCTGCGGAGAGCACGTCCTCGAGGATCCCGACCTGCAGGCTGTTCGGCGCGAGGGAGCTCGCCACGACGAGCAGCACGGCAGCAGTGCCACCGAGGACCCAGCAACGGGTTCGAGCGCCCATCGTCTCTGTGTCGGTCGAGCGTGGGGACCGCTTGAGCCGCCGCGGGCGCCCAGACCGTCGCCTTCGGTGGTTCTCGGGCGGTTTGTCGCGCCCTGGGCGCGGCACATCGCCCGAGAACACGATTCGATCTGGTTCCGACTCCGCCTCGCCGGTGAGCGAAGATGCCTGCCGTGCCCTCCCCTGACCCCGCGCCCGGCCTCGAGGAGCTGCGGCTCTACGACACCCGCAGGCGCCGGGTGGAGCGCTTCGAGGCGCTCGCGCCGCCCCGGGTCGGCATCTACTCCTGCGGGCCGACGGTCTACGCGCCGCAGCACCTCGGCAACATGCGGAGCCAGATCGTGCCGGACCTCCTGCGGCGCGTCCTGCTCGCGGCGGGCTACGACGTCACCTACGTCACGAACATCACCGACGTCGGCCACCTCGTCGCCGACACGGACGACGGCGACGACAAGATGGAGCTGGCCGCGGCGTCCTCGGGCCGGACGGCGGCTGAGATCGCGGCCGAGTTCACCGAGCAGTGGGCGACGGATCGTCGTCGCGTCGGCTGCCTCGAGCCCGACCTGCTGCCCAAGGCCGCGTCGCACATCCCCGAACAGATCGCCATGGTGCAGGCGCTCGAGGGGCTGGGTCACACCTACGAGATCGAAGACGGCGTCTACTTCGACGTGTCGACCTTCCCTCGCTATGCGGACTTCGCGGGGGTCGACCTCGACGAGCTCGAGACCAGCGGGCGCGTGGAGCACGTGGACGCGAAGCGCCATCCCGCCGACTTCGCCCTCTGGAAGCGCACGCCGCCCGGCGTCACGCGCCAGCAGGAGTGGGACTCGCCCTGGGGCCGCGGCTTCCCTGGCTGGCACATCGAGTGCTCGGCCATGGCGACGAAGTACCTGGGTGACCACTTCGACATCCACTCCGGCGGCGTCGACCACGTGCGCGTGCATCACACCAACGAGATCGCGCAGAGCGAGTCAGTCCTCCACGTCCACCCGTGGGTGCAGTTCTGGGTGCACAACGAGTTCCTCGACCTCGGCGCGGAGAAGCTCTCGAAGTCCAAGGGTCACGTGCTCCTCGTCGACACGCTCGTGGACCGCGGGATCGCGCCGCTCGCCTTCCGCTACTTCACCCTTCAGGCGCACTACCGCCAGCAGCAGGCGTTCACGTTCGAGGCAGTGGAGGCGGCCGGAACCGCGCTGCGTCGCCTCGTGGGTCACGCCGTCGCCGCCCGGGACGCTGGCGGCGTGCCCGATCCCGCCAACGTCGAGCCCCATCTGCGGCGGTTCTGGTCGGCGTTGGCCGACGACCTCAACGCCCCGCAGGCGCTCGCGGCGGTGTGGGACGCGGTCCGCGCGCCGGATCTGTCGCCCGCCGAGAAGTGGGCGTTCCTCGTCGACGCGGACCGAGCGCTCGGCTTCGGCCTGGCGGACGCGCAGTCCCTCGACCTCGATGAGTCGGGCACCGACGAGCGCATCGATGCGCTTGTGGCAGCGCGGCAGGCCGCACGTGAGGAGAAGGACTTCGCCACGTCGGATCGCATCCGTGACGAGCTCGCCGCCGAGGGCATCGAGCTCGTCGACACGCCCACCGGCACGACCTGGAACCGCAAGTAACCAACGTCTGTGAACCCCTACGGCCGCAATGCGGACGTGAGGGTTCACTGACGTTGGTTGTCAGACGCCGCGGACGCCGCGCAGCCCGCGCCAGGCGAGGTCTGCCAGGAGGCGGGCCACCTCCTCCGGTGGTCCGTCGGCGCCTTCGGCCATCCAGATGCGGCTCGTGCCCTCGGCGAGGCCGACGAGGCCGTGCGCGAGGTAGCGCCGCTGCGCGCCGTCGAGGCCCTCCACGTCGATCAGGGTCGCGATCGCTTCGGCGATCGCGCCCTCGACCTTCGCGACCTGCGTGGCGAACTCCTCGTCGCGCCGGGTGCCGCCGCCGAAGAGCACGCGGAACGCTGCTTCGTTGGCGACCACGAACCGGAAGTAGGCGATGAAGCCGAGCTCGACCTGTTCGCGCGGGCCGGACGCCGCGGTGGTGGCCTTGGTGATCTCGTCGAGCAGGTGCGCCCCCACGTCGGTGAGCACCTCGCGGTAGAGATCCCGTTTCGACCTAAAGTGCTGATACAGGACGGGTTTGGTCACGCCCGCCGCCTCCGCCACGTCGTTCATCGACGTGGGGTGGAAGCCGCGCTCGCCGAATACCTCCAGCGCCACGTCGAGGAGCTGCCGGCGCCGACGCGCGGCGGGCAGCCGAGCGGAGTGTGGGCGCACGTTCACTGTGCCGCATCGTAGGGCCGGGCCAGCAGGAGACTGGGCCCGCGATGCGGAATACCTCCGTCGTGCGGCCGCCCAAGACGACCCCCGCAACCACGGCTCGGCGCCCACCCGAGCCGTTCCGGCCGATCCCGGCCCGGAAGCTGGGCGTGTCCCTCCTGTCGGTGCAGGCGCGCCGGCGCCGCGTCAGCCGCTCCCTCCCCCCGGGGGCGGGGGGGAGCGGCGGCTGGTCACCGCCCGCGCCTGACACGCGCGGA
>JBQTHC010000072.1:0-29167 GCA_052390255.1 Microthrixaceae bacterium | reverse complement strand
GGGGGCGCTCCACCCGGGGGGGTCGGGGGGGGGGCGCCGGTGGCCCGCGCCCCATCCCCGCCCGCGCCCCCCGCCAACCACCACATCGCAAGTGGCTCGTTCAGTCGGGGATCGCCTCGGTGGGGTCGCCTGCGAGCAGCTCGTCGTTGCAGTCCTTCCAGCTGGCGCTATTGGGGTCCTCGAACAGCTCGTGGTTGCCGTCGCCGCCCATGCAGACGCCAGGGCCACCGTTGTGCTCCTCCAGACCGGCGGACACGTAGCCGTCGAGCCACGGATGGACCTCCGAGGGCTGGTTGTCCTTGGTGCCGTCGACCTCGACGTAGTCATCGCCCACGTTCACCGACCCCTCTTCACCGACGGGGACCTCGGTCGCATCAGCCGGCACTGCGGTCGCATCGGCAGGGACCGGTGCGGCGGGGTCCGAGGCCACATACGGGCCATCAGCGTTGTTTCCGACCTCGACGTACTGCGCCGTGCCCTTCTCCGTGCTGCCGCCACAGATGCCGATGTTGCCCTCGGGATCGCCACTCTCCGGGGCGCCGTTGGCGTAGATCGTCGGCAGCTCGTGGCGCGGGTCCTCTCGTTCCTTGACGTCCTCGTAGCCGACGCGCAGGTCGTCCTCGCCGGGGCGGCACGGCGAGTAGCCCGGGTCGCGGTGTGTCGCACTGGCGACGCCGAACGTGCCGAGGAGCGACGCCCCCGCCACGACGGCGATCACTGTCTTGCGGTAGTTCATGAGTATGGGTCTCCTTGGTTGGTTCGGAACAACGGAAGAAGTGGCGCCCTTCAAGGGCCGGGTGCGTCGATGAAGATGCGATGCAAGCTGCCGAGGTTGAGGTAACCGCTCGCCGCAGAAGCCTGCGCGTCGTAGGCGATCGCCAGCGTGAAGCCGCCGGTGAATGCCACGTATCCGCGGTCGGCCGTGGCGCTGGCGGTCTCGGCGCCGAGCGGGTACGGGTTGTTGTTGATCCTGTAGACGAACGCACCCGGCACGATGTAGAGCCGGTCGCCGCTGATGGCCGAGGTGAAGACCTGGGCGGCGTTCGGATCGATCACGGTGAAGCTGCGCGGCGCCAGGAGGGGCGAGCTGCCTCCATGGTCGTCGTCGGCGCGCACCTGCCAGGAGTGCTGGCCGGGTCCCACGTTCACCGAGGTGCGCAGCGCGCTGCCCGTGTAGACCGGCTGGCCGTCGAGGATCAGCGTGTAGGTCACCGGATCGACGTTGCGATCCGTCGAGGCGGTCCAGGCGAACTCGATCGGCGCGGCCGACCCCAGGAATGCCGCGCCGGCCGCGGGAGCCTGCGGGAACGGCGGGGTCGGCGCGTACTCCTTGGTGACGAGGTCGACCTTGCACCCGGGCGCACACGCCGGCTGGAGGCCCCCCGTCAGGGAACGACCCGGCACGTTGGCCGACGTGAAGCTGTAACGCAACGGCCACGTGTCCGCGTCGGCGTTGCGAACCACGGTGTGGTCGCCGACCTTGGCGAACAGCGTGGTGGACAGCTCGGCGAGGCGACCGTCGATCTGCGCCACGCTCGGGTCAGCCCACGTGGAGGTCAGGTCGGCCACGATCGCGTAGACGGCCGGGTCCGCCTCGGAGATCTCGATCTGCGCGTTGACGGATCCCACGCCGGGCACCTCGAGGATCGCGAGGATGCACTGCCGGCCGCTGCCGGCACCGCAGCCGGCGCGGGTGTCGTTGTCGTCGTTGAGCGTGCCTTCGATCGTGAGCGGTGCGCGCCCCGGTGCGGTGCCGGTGTAGAGCACCACCCGGATCGTTCCGATCTGCTGTCGGTTGGCGCCCGGCACGTCGGTGTTCACCGAGAAGCCGTTGCGGGGGAGCGAGATCGAAAGCGGACCGATCTGCTCCTCGCCGTCCTGCTGGGTGATCTTCAGCGAGAAGGACGACGGTGCGCGCGCGGCGTCGGTGCCGAGCGAGGCGGTGACCACCGGGTTGAAGGGAGCAGCGGCCCGCGCGGGGGACGCTCCCAGCGCGCTCAGCAGCAGCGCGATGAGCATTGCCAGCGCCAGCCCCGTCCGACCGCGAGACTTCCTCGATCCGCCCACCAGCAACCGCCCTGTCCGGGTCCTCGACCCACGTGCACGGTGGGCAGCCCGCTGCCAGCCCACCTTCAGAACGTGATTCGTCCTCCATGGTGCCGATTCCTCCCGATTCGTCGGAGATGTCACACTTCGCCCCTGGATCGGGGCTCCGAGCGGGGCGGGTCGGGATCGGCGGTGTGGCGTGATGCGTTCGACGGTGAGACGGCTGCTCGCACCGCAGCAGAGGCTGGCGCTACGACTGCTGTGGGGACGGCGACACCGGCTGCAGGACGTTCTGGCCGCGTGCGTGCCCGGCCGACTCGATCTCCTGGCGCGCATCTACGGCACCGACAAGCGCTCGACGGCGCACGGGTACACCCGGCGGTACGAGGAGCACCTGCGCGCTCGGCGTCGGTCGGTGCGCGCGGTGCTCGAGATCGGCGTGGGAGGCATCACCTCCTCCTCGGGGTACGAGACGACGGCGGGCGGGCAGTCGCTGCGGATGTGGCAGCGCTACTTCCCGCGGGCACAGATCGTCGGGCTCGACATCGAGCCCAAGCGCGTGCAGGGCGCTCGCATCCACGTGGAGCAGGGCAGCCAGGACGACCCTGAGGTGCTCAAGCGCATCGCCCGCCGCTACGGCCCGTTCGACCTCATCATCGATGACGGCAGCCACCTCGGACGCCACGTGGAGGCGAGCTTCGAGGCGCTCTTCGCGCACCTCAACCCCGGCGGCATCTACGCCATCGAGGACCTGATGACCGCCTACCGCGCCGACTACGAAGGCGGCCCGCCAGGGACGCCGGGCACCCAGGTCGATCTCCTCAAGCGGCTCGTCGACTCGGTCCTCGAACGGCACTGGCGCGACGGCAGTCGGTGCGACGCGGTGGCGTCGGCGCACATCTACGACGAGATCGCGTTCATCCACCGACTGGGGCCGCCGGCGCGCGCGAAGCGAGCGCTCGGACGACGCCATCGCGCGCACACCGGCTGACGTCGAGCGTGCCGGAGGCTCGCGACCTCCCGCGTAGGCTGCGACCATGGCCGCCGATCCCGCCGATCCCGCCGCGCTCGACGCCGAGGCGCCGCTGCACCGCGCGCTCGGGCTCACCGACGACGAGGCCGCGGCGATCAACCGGATCCTCGGCCGCGAAGCGAACCACCTCGAGCTGGCGATGTACTCGGTGATGTGGTCGGAGCACTGCTCCTACAAGTCGTCGCGAATCCACCTGCGCCGTCTGCCGAGCGAGGCGCCGCACGTGCTCGTGGGCCCCGGCGAGGGGGCCGGCGTGGTCGACGTGGGCGACGGGATCGCCGCCGCGTTCCGCATCGAGAGCCACAACCACCCGTCCGCCATCGAGCCGTATGAGGGTGCCGCCACGGGTGTCGGCGGGATCTTGCGGGACGTGTTCTCGATGGGCGCCCGCCCGATCGCGCTCATGGATCCGTTGCGGTTCGGGCCGTTGGACGACGCCCGCAGCCGCTGGATCGCCGAAGGAGTGGTGTCGGGCGTCTCGGGATATGGCAACTCGGTGGGGGTCCCGACCGTGGGCGGCGAGACCGTGTTCGACCCCACCTACCAGGACAACCCGCTCGTCAACGTGTTCTGCCTCGGCCTGCTCCCCCACGACCGGCTCGCGCTCGCCCGAGCGTCGGGACCGGGGAACCTCACCGTGCTGTTCGGCTCCGCGACCGGGCGCGACGGCATCGGCGGAGCGAGCGTCCTCGCGTCAGCCGGGTTCGGCGAGGGCGAGGACGACAAGCGCCCGAGCGTGCAGGTGGGCGACCCGTTCGAGGAGAAGCGGCTCATCGAGGCGTGCCTCGAGATCCTCGACGCGGGCCTCGTCGTCGGCATCCAAGACCTCGGCGCCGCGGGGATCACCGGCGCCGCGAGCGAGACGTCGAGCAAGGGCGGCGTCGGCATGGACCTCTACCTCTCCGAGGTGCACGTACGAGAGGAGGGCATGGCGCCCTTCGAGATCATGATCAGCGAGAGCCAGGAGCGGATGCTCGCGATCGTCGAGCCCGCGAAGCTCGACGCGCTGCTCGCCGTGTGCGCCAAGTGGGAGATCAGCGCGTCGGTGATCGGCACCGTCACCGGCTCGGGCCGCTTCCGCATCCTCGACCGGCTCGATGGCGAGGTGCTCGGCGACATCCCCGCCAGCTCGCTCGACGCCGACGCCCCGCTCTACGAGCGCCTGCTGCAGGAACCCGCGGGGCGCGCTGCGCGCGCGGCCGACAGCGCCGACGCGCTGCCAGCGCCCAAGGACCCCGCGGCCGACCTGCTCGACCTGCTCGCCGATCCCACATGGGTGTTCAGCCAGTACGACCACCAGCTCTTCCTCAACACGGTGGAGGCGCCGGGCGGCGACGCCGCGGTGCTGCGCCTCAAGCACCCCACCACCGGTGTCGACACCGGTCGCGCGCTCGCGGTGACGTGCGACGGCAACCACCGCTGGTGCAGCCTCGACCCGCGGCGCGGCACAGCGCTCGTGGTGGCCGAAGCCGCGATGAACCTCGCCTGCGTCGGGGCGCGGCCGCTCGGGCTCGTGAACTGCCTCAACTTCGGCAACCCGGAGCACCCTGAGGTGATGTGGGAGCTCTCCGAGGCGATCGACGGCATGGCCGACGCCTGCCGGGCACTCCGCATCCCCGTGGTGGGCGGCAACGTGAGCCTCTACAACGAGAGCCGCGGCACCGACATCGACCCGTCACCGGTGGTGGGGGTGCTCGGCCTCGTCGACTCGCTCGAGCGGCGCCCGCCGGGCGTCCGCCTGGTCGAGGGTGGCACGCTCGTGGTGCTCGGCCCCGACACCCGCTCGCTGTCCGGCTCGCCCTGGGCGTGGGCACAGGGCCACCGCAGCGGCGAACCGCCCGAGCTCGACCTCGCGCAGCACGCCGCGGTGCTCGCCCTCGTGCGTGACCTCGTGAACGGTGGCCACCTCGCCGGTGTGCACGATGCGGCCGACGGGCTCGGCGTTGCGCTCGCAGAGATGGCGGTGCGCGGCGGCGTCGGCGCCGACGTGCCTGCGCCCGGCGCGGATCACACGTGGCTGTTCGCGACGTCCGCGAGTCGCGTGGTCGCCTGCGTCGACGCGTCCGCGCTCGATCGCGTGCTCGGCGCGGCTGCCGAAGCGGGCGTGACCGCGACCGTCATCGGCGACGCAGGCGGCGATCGCCTGCGCATCGGCACGCTCATCGACCTCGCACTGCGCGAGGCGTTCGACGCGTGGCAGCACCGCCTCCCCGACGCGCTCGGCGCCGGACCCGCGCACTGAGCCCGGACGCGTCGCAGGGCGGCCCAAAGGCCGCCCTGCGGAGTCAGAAGCGCTCTGACGTGAGCGTTGATCAGCTGGGCGGGAGCTGACCCGTGATGATGGCCTCGTTGCACTCCTCGGCACCGTTGGCGTTGTCGATGCCGTTGTTGTCGCCCGTGCAGACGCCGCTGGCATCAAGGCGGAGGTAGCCGTCGAACGGATCGGGGTTGCCCTCGGCTCCTTCGGCCGTGAGGTTGCTGCTGCCGTTGGAGTGAAGGTGCCCGATCGGCGTGTCGAGAACCGGATTCGGCTCGGCGAAGGCCGGCACAATCGAGCCAGCAGCCAGCGCACCGGTTGCCATCGCCCCCACAAGAACTACTCGCCACTTGCTCATGTCTGTCTCCCCTTGTTGTCTCTGTTGAGGGCCCGCCCCCGGAGCGCCGGTCAGCGCCCCCCGTTCAACACACCTGTGAGTCGGGCTAGCGGTGGGATTAGGCACAAAGGGGACGAACTCCTCCTTTTCGGCAGGAGATCGTGCGGGCGCAGGTGGAGAACGCAGAAGGGCGGCCGTGAGGCCGCCCTTCTGCACCGAGGAGCTCGCGCCCCCGTCAGGGGTTCTGAGAGATCTGCCACCAGAACTCGGCCTGGAAGCCGTTCGGCGGGCTGGCGCTGCTGGGCGTCCCGAGGTAGCCGCCCGCACCTCGCAGGATCCGGCCGAAGCCGCTCCACCCGGCCCACGGTCCGTAGCCCTGGTCGACGGTCATCACGCCGGTGACGGGCCCGGGGTTGGCCGTGGCCACCGTGCCGGTGATCTGGCCCTCGAGTCGGTTGGCCCCGTTGTCCTTCTGCACGAAGTAGGTGCCCTGGTAGTCCCACTCGCCATTGACGTCGTTGTAGGTCCAGTCGAGCGTGAGGCCGAGCGTCGCGCCGTTGCCCTGGCCGTCGAAGTTGAGGCCGCGGCCTTCGAAGGTGGTGCCTTCCCAGCTCTGCGTCGACTCGTTGAACGTGCCGTCACCGGTGCGGGCGAGCGTGGCCAGCGTGCCGAGCGTGCCGCCCGCAGGTTGCGGCGGCCCGTCAGGGATCCGCACCACCTGGGTGGCGAGGAGGCGCCAGTCCATCCCGTCCCAGAAGTAGCGACCGGACACCTCGACCCTCGCGCCCACCTGCACCACGGCGTCGCGGTCGGTGATGATCTTCCCGGAGCCCCAGTACCGCGTGCCGGGCTGCTGGTAGATCCGCAACCCGTTGCCGTGGGCCGCCGCGATCGCGGAGACGTGCCAGCTGTTGGTGAGCTCGACTGGGCTGACCTCGAAGCCGTACAGCTCGCTCGAGCAGCACGAGGGGATCAGCCGGGTGCCCGTGAAGCGGATGATGCCCCTGACCCAGAAGAGCCGGAGCGTGGTCATGTCCTTGGGCAGGTTCGGGGCGGGGTTCGTGGCGGTCGGGCCACCGGAGCCGATGGGCGGCGGCGGGCTGAACACGTTGTTCGCGAGGAAGGTATACTGGCCGTTCTTGAGGTCGAACCGGCCGGTGACCCACACGTCGAAGGCATCCGACGGCTTCACGGTGCCGGCGAGATCGGACCGCGTGTAGTTGCCGTCTCCGTCGAAGTCCTGGAAGAACCGCGTGTCCTGCTTGACCGTGATCTCGACAGGGTCGCTCTTCCCGCTGATGTTGCCGCCCCGCCGGTAGGTGTTGTTGAGCACGAAGCGCCCGATCACGTCGCCGACGACGCCGGGGGTGACGCTCGTGTCCTTTCCGGCCATCTCGAAGGGCTGCGGCTGGAGCGTGTCTGCTCCGCCCACCTCCGGGACGCCAGCGAGCGCCACTGCCAGAAGCAGCACCGTCAGGAGCACCTTGGTCAAGCGACCTGCCATCAGCCCACCACCCTCGTGTCCACCCACCCCGTCGCCGGGGCCGCGGCGCCTCCGCGTCGCATTGGCTCCACTTTCGACGTCGAGCCGCCAAATCCTCCCGATCCGCCTGTATCGGGGGATCAGATCCGTTCGGGCGCTATGCGATCCGCCAACCGGCCAGGCGCCCGGAACGAGCGCACAGCGTCACGAGGCGGTCGCCCCACAGGCCCACGCTGAGGGGCCAGGCGCCCGTGGCAACGTCGATGCGGTCGACGACGCTCCCGCCCTCGTCCAGCCCCACGATGGCGCTCGCCTCCGGGCACGCGACCCAGATCCGCCCGTCGGGTCCGAGCGCCATGCCGAAGGGCACCGACGGCACACGCGCGGTCGTCACGAGCGGGAACGGCGCGGCCAGCGCATGGGCCGAGACCTCGGCCCGGTCGGAGTGGCCGAGCCACAGGAGCCCTCGCCCGTCGTCCAGCAACCCGAAGCGCGTCCCGCTCTCGACGCTGACGAGGACGTCGCCGTCGTCGGACAGGCGAGCGACGTGGGGTGCGGCCGTGTCGGTGACCCACACCTCACCGTCGGGCTCGCGAGGCGCGATGACGATGTCCGGTCGCACCATCCCCGACGGCAGCGGTCGGCTCGACGCCGGCTCCCCGGGCGCGGCCACGGTCCAGAGCCGCTTGACCGTGTGCCCGTTGTCGACCGCGAGGCAACCTGCCCCCTGCGAGGTCGTGCCGAGGATCTCGTGGGACCGTGCCAGGCGTGTGATGCGCGACGCCCCGTTCGGTTCCACCGCCGCCACGCGCCCGGCCAGCGTGAGGCCCACCCAGGCCACCCCGTTGCTGATCGCAGGCAGGTGGGGGTAGGCGGGGAGCTGCAGCGACCGCCACGCACCATCGGGCAGGTCGACCCACGCAAGGGTGGAGCTGTCGCGGCACGTCACCCAGGCGCGGTCGCCGTCGATCGCGAGCCCGAGGGGGTACTGCCCCGGCACCGCCAGGTCGAACAGCAGCCTCGAACCGCCGGCCGAGTGGGAGGACGTCGGCGACGTCGGCGGATCTGGCTCGGCGCGGCGTGACGCGGCCGGCGCGCGCACGCGGCGGAACAGGTCGCGCACGAAGGTCCGGTCGGTCACGATCACCGCGGCCGCGGATGCCGTGACGTAGATCGTCACCTGGCCGACGAGCCCCGCGACGGATCCCGGTGTCCATTGGGTGCGGACGCCGACGAGCAGGGCTGCCGCGGCCCCGGTGGCCACGATCTCGCGCCACGCCACGCGCACGAGGGGTACGTCGTCGAAGATCCGGTTGACGAACAGCTGGCGCACCGCGACGGAGACGACACCGAGGGAGCCGACCGCCCAGGCCGCGCCGTCGATCCCCCAGAGCACCACCGACGGCAGCAGCACCACGAACACCCATGCCTCGCTGATCGTCTTGAACAGGAGGGTCGGCTTCGTCTCGCCGCGGGCCCGCAGGAAGATGTCCCATGAGAAGCCGATGCTCCCGATGGTGACAGCGAGACCTGACATGCGGAACAGCAGCGTCGCCGGCTCCCACGCTGCGCCCAGCACGAACCGGACGAGGTCGCTCGCGAAGAGCGCGAGCCCGAAGCCGATGAAGCCGGACCAGATGACCGTGACCCGGTTGGTGACGATGAACGCCTGCCGATGGCCGGCCAGGTCCCCCTGTGTGCGCGACAGCGCTGGGAACAGGCTCCCCGCCACGAGCGCGTCGACGAGGAACGCGCGGTTCACGAACCCCTGGGCGACCGTCAGGAAGCCGACGCCTGCGACGCCGAGCCAGCGGGTGATGACGATCGTGCCGCCGACGGTGCTCGCCATGCCGAGGAGGTTCGCCACCCACAGCGGCCACCCGAAGCGCAGGTATCGCCCCACCACGCGTCGGTCGAGTCGCAGGCGCGGCCGAAGCGGCGCCGTGATCCACACGATCACGGTGGCGGCGCCGAACGCGCCCACCGCTCCCGCCACGAGCGCCCACACGCCGGCCCCGGCGTACGCGAGCGGGACCGTCACCGCGAAGCTCACGACCGGGCCCACCGCGTTCACCAGGTTCTGCCGCCCGTAGTGCAGCCGTCGAAGGTGCAATGCGCTGATCAGGGCGAAGAACGCGTTCGTGTACACGGTCGCGGCGAGCACCGAGATGACGAGACGAAGGTCTGGCTGGTCGAGCAGCGAAGCGATGAGCGGGGCCGTGCCGATCAGCAGGGCGACGATCACCGTTGCCATCACGACCTCGAGCGTGAAGGCCACCGAGTAGGCGAGCGGGAGGTCCACTTCGTCGTCCTGCGTCAGCTTCTCGGCGACGCCGAAGTCCCGGATGAGACCGGCCACGCGCACGCTCGCCGCCGCCACGGCGAACAAGCCGAGGTTCTCCGGTCCGAGCAGCCGAGGGACCAGCAGGCCCTGCAGGAACCCGAGGCCCTGGATGAGGACGCTGAACGCCGCGGCAAGGAACGCGCCGCGGCCGACCGCGCCCGCGAGCGCACCGAGCCGCTGGGTGGGAGCGCCCGACACCTCGAGCGGCTGCTCAGGGAGGAGGGGCAGCGTCACGGCGACGTCGTCACAGGTAGAGCGTGCGGTAGCGGATGCTGTTGATCACGAAGACGACGACCTCCACGAGGTCAGCGGTCAGGACCTGCGCGCGGTGCAGCGCCCTGCGGTGCGCCGGTGCCGAGCGGCGGCGGGTCCGCACGAGATCGATCGCGAAGAAGGCGCCCAGCAGCGCGAGCGGCGCCCACAACCGCACGAGCATCGACGCGGCGAGGACCAGCAGCGCAAGGAGCACACGTGCGTGCGAGGGCCGGTAGAACCAGCGTCGATACGCCAGTGCGCGGATCTCCGGGTGGTACTTGACGATCTGGATCACCATGCCCCAGCGCCGTCGGTCGCGCAGGTAGGCCCAGTACGAAGACGGCCACACCTCGTGGTGCACGAGCGCGTCCGGCGCGAAGGCGGTGCGGTAGCCGGCTGCGCGCGCACGCCACGCGAGCTCGGTGTCCTCGCCCGAGGTCTGCGGCCCGGCGAACGAGGCCTTGAAGCCGCCGAGTGCCTCCAAGACGTCACGCCGGTAGGCCATGTTGCACGTCTGGTAGAAGCCGTTCTCGTGCTCGACGCGCTGCGTCCGCGACCACGGACCCTGCCGGTCGGCCTGGTCCGGGCGCGGCAGGGTCTTGCCCTGCACGAGGTCGGCCTCACCACGTTCGATGGGCGCGACGATGGCCTCGAGCCACTCCCTCGTGGGGACGCAGTCGTCGTCGGTGAACGCCACCACGGGCGCTCGCGCGAGCTGCCACCCGTGCTGGCGGGCCAGGCCCGGGCCGCCGCGCGGGACGCGAACAGAGCGGACGTCGCGCGCTGCCAGCACGGCGGGTGTGTCGTCCGGTGACGCATCGTCGATGACGATGATCTCCTTGTCGGCGCGCGACTGCCCCTCGAGTGCGTCGAGCAGGTCGCCGAGCATCCGCGCCCTGCCGTGTGTGGCCACCACCACCGACACCGACGGGGCACGCTCAGAGGAGGGCAGCGTAGATCTCCTCGAGCTCGGGCCCGACCTTGGACCAGTCCCAGTGCATCGAGTGGTCGCGGCACCGTTCGGCCGTCGCCGACTCGCTCGACAGCTTCATCGTGTCGACGATCGCGTCGACGAGCGAAGTGGGATCGTCGTTGGCGAACAGCCGGCCGACTCCATCAGTGGAGATGATCTCGCGAGCGGCCCCGCGGTCAGAGGCCACGACCGGGGTGCCAGCAGCGAGCGACTCCACGAGCACGAGGCCGAAGGCCTCGTCGACGGAGGGGAGCACGCTCACGGCCGCTCCCCGGTACAGCTCGGCGAGCTCCTCCAGGTTCGGGTCGTGCGCCACCGTGGCCCGCTCGCGGGCCGCGCCGGGGAGCGAGTCGAGCATTCGGGCCGCCGCGTCGGCGTCGTGCGCGGCGAGGACCAACCGCGCATCGGGCACGCGGCGCAGGACCTCCGGGAAGGCGCTCACCAGCAGGTCGACGCGCTTGCGCGGGTCGCCCGGCGCAGCCGTGCACAGCACGATGGGCTCGCCGCCGGCGCGCGGTCCGAGGTAGCGGCGGGTGTCGACGCCGGGGCGCATCACGTCGGCCTGCAGTCCCATCTCCCGCTGGAAGCCCGAGCGGGCGAACTCGCTGAGGCAGTGCAGCCTGGCGGCGCCGCCGACGGCGAAGCGGAACGCGACCTTGTGCAGCGGGAGCCCGGCCAGCGACGCCTTGCGCGGGAGGCCCGGGATCCACATCACGTACGGGGTGCCGCGGCGCCGCGCGAGACGCACCGCGGCGGCGTCGACGTAGTGGTGCGCCTCGATCACCTCGAAGTCGCACTGCCGCACCCCCCGGGCGAGCGGGCCGATGCACCGCAGGAACACGTCGTAGCGATCGACCCCCCAGCCCCGATCACGGCTGCGGTGCTGGTAGCGCATCCGAACGCCTTCGGGTTCGAGCGTGGCGTCTCGGGTGTCGTCGGTGGTGGTCACGAGCCACGTCGTGTCATGACCGCGCTCGCCGAGCCACGTGGCGAGCTCGCGGCAGTAGCGCTCCGCGCCGCGCCAGACGTCCGGATGGCCGAACGGGCTGGTCAGGCCGATCCGCATGCCGCTCAGCGTTGCTCGATGACGCGAGCCGGGACCCCGCCGACGAGCGCACCGGCGGGAACGTCCTTGTGCACGACCGCGTGCGCCGCCACGACCGCGCGCTCGCCGATCGTCACTCCCATGAGCACGGACGCCTTGGCGGCGAGCCAGACGTTGGATCCGATCTCGACGGGTGCGGACTCGACGTTCTCGTAGTACGCGGTGGCCTCGTCCGTGTGGAAGTGGCGTGAATCGACGACCGTGCAGAACTCGCTGATCGACGCGAACTGTGCGAGGTGCACGCGCTCCGCGCAGTGGACGACGCTGTAGTAGCTGATCACGTTGTCGCCATCGAGCACGAGCTCACCGGCGACGTTCAGCACCGCGCCTCGCCGCACGCTCGATCCCGCGCCGAGGCGCAC
Organism: Microthrixaceae bacterium; assembly: GCA_052390255.1. Lineage (GTDB taxonomy): Bacteria > Actinomycetota > Acidimicrobiia > Acidimicrobiales > VFJN01 > VFJN01. The sequence continues at coordinate 16,972 of JBQTHC010000072.1, read as the reverse complement.
GGTCCCGCCGCGGAGCTGGATGCGCACACCCTCGTGCAGCCAGGCGCCGGGGCCGAGCTCGAGGCGACCGGTCGTTCCGCGGTCGACGCTGACGCGCATGCCCCGCTCGATGCGCACCGATGGGTGGGCGACGACCTCGAGGCGCGCACCGCCGAGACGCGCCCGCGCCCTTGCCGCGCCGAGCGCGAATCGGGCGCGCAGCCGCCATCGGAGAGCGAGGAGGCGACGCACGATTCGAGTATGTCAGGTGGCCCACAACGCACCCTTCGTCCGCATCGGCGCTCGGCGCCACACCGACGCAGAGGCAGGAGGTCGGCGAGCGATCGTCGAACCTTGGGGCATCCCGAAAGCGGACAAATCGGGCGGAACGGGAGGGGTTCCATGAAGGCTTCGGCGAAGGCCATCCTGATGCTGGTGGCGGTGGTGGCGAGCCTGCTGGTCGGCGCCGGTCCGGCAGCTGCGGACTACCACGGGCTGTGCGGACCGGGGCCGGGCGACACGCACAACCTCACGAGCTCGGGCGGTCAGCTCCGCGCGACCGGATCGATCACCTGCACCGGCCGCACGATCACGGTGCAGAAGTTCCAGATCCTCGACGTCGCCGCGCAGCAGGTCGTGGCGTCGCTGCCGGAGACGGTCTGCGGCAACAGCTGCGCCTTCGAGATCACCACCCCCGTGGCGGCGGGCTACTACGAGGTCTCGCTGCAGTTCCACGTGAGCGGGAACGGGGGCTCCAACTTCCGCCAATCCGAGTACGTGTTCGTCGGATCGGGCCAGCCGACCAAGACGTGCGGGTTCAGGTTCGGGGTGCCCGTGAACTGCGTCTGAGCGAGCTCAGAGCAGGCCCCACGGGTCGGTGTCGATCTGGAGCTGCTCGCAGAGCAGGGTCAGATCGGGGCGCAGCCGTTCGATGATGCCTCGCTCGACCACCGCCGACAGCTCCGTGTCGGCCGGTCGGAGGGGGCGGCGCGTCAGGCGGCCGTGTGCTCGTCGCACCACCTCGGGCGCGGCGTCCACCGCGCGGGCGTACCACTCGAGCTGGAGCAAGGAACGGGCGGCTGCGCGCGGCACCTGCTTGTGCTCGGAGCGGTGGTGCTCGACGCGCGCGCCGTCCATCGAGGCGTCAGCGTCGACGCCGAGGTGGGCGAACACGAGCCGAAGTGTGTCGTCGCGCCGGTCGCGCAGGTCCTCCGATCGGATCACGAGGAGCTGCTCGCGCGGGAAGTGGTGCAGGTACTGCTGCACCTGCATCCCGTACATCGTCGCGGTCTGGTAGCGGAGGTCGTGCACGAGCGCGACGTCGATCGGGCGGTGCTCGCCGCCGCGACTGAGCCCGTGCAGGTAGCTCGACCGCATCCGCTCGATCGGATGGCGCACGAGGTAGACGAGCCGCACGTCGGGGATCAGGTCGGCGATGCGCGCGGGCACGCCGGTGAACGCCGGGAACATCGTGTAGCTGGGGGATGCCTCGCCACGCGCGTGCGCCGCCCCCGCTCCGTCGAACTGGGCCTCGTACCACTGCGCGCCGTTCGACCAACCCTGCTCGAGCACGAAGTAGTTGAGCTCCTTGCCAGGGCTGACGAACACGTCGGGGTGCGCGCCGAGGTAGTGGTACAGGCTCGTCGTGGCGGCCTTCTGGGCACCGATCACGAGGAAGGTGGGCTTCACCGCACCTCGGCCTCCACGACGAGCATCTGGTCGAGGTTGCGCAGGACCGGCAACCCGACGACCTTCGTCGCGAGGCGCCGCTTGCGACCTCCGAGCCACCCCACGCGGGCGCGCCGCCGCACACCGAACACCGGGTCGAGCAGCCGGGACAGCTCCGCCCAGCGGTACTCGCGCAGGTGGCTCGTGGTCGCGAAGTAGGCGGACGCGGGTCTGCGCGCTCGATGCAACCGGTCGCGGAGCTTGTGCAGCACCACGTCGATGTTCCAGCGGTTGGGGGTCGCGAGCACCATGCGCCCGCGCGGTCGCAGCACGCGGCCCAGCTCTGCGATCGCCTGCGCGTCGTCGGGCACGTGCTCGATCGTGTCGTCGCAGATCAGCGCGTCGAAGACGCGCGGCGCGAACGGAAGGGCCTCGAGATCACCGACCACCGCGAGGATGTCGACGCCTGCGCGCGCCGCCACCATGCGAGCGAGGCGCAGCGTGCCGAAGCCGATGTCGAGTCCGACGACGGTTCGCTCGGGTCGGCCGCCCAGGGCGAGCGCGGCCACCGGGTTGGGACCGCATCCGGCATCGAGGACGAGCCCGCTGACGTTTCCCAGCAGGGTGCCGATCGCCGCCAGGGTCTCGGGCCTCGACAGGACCGGCACGCCTTCGGCGTCGGCGCCGTACGCGTCGTGGAGCAGGTCGCTGAACTCCGCGTAGAGGGCCTTGATCTGGGTCGGGTCGCCGCTTGCGACGACCTCGCGCCCGCGATCCCTGATGACCACCAGCGGGTCGGCGCTCACGCGGGCCGTGCCCGAGCCGTCCTCCGCTCCGTGGTCAGCCATGCGCGACAACCTATCCGTGCCCCCCGTCCCGGGATCGATGGCGGCAGTGGGTGCGCGATTCGGGCATATCGGGATCAAGGGGACGCGGGAAGGGGGCCGCGCACCGCTTCGGATTCGTGCGGTGCAGGAACGCGGCGGAGCCTCCCCGAATCCACTGCGTGAACACCTCACGGCCGCACAATCGGCTCATCGCAGCAGGAGAACCCATGCGTCGCACCCACCTCATCGCAGCCGGCCTCGCCGGGATCATGCTGTTCACGGGCGTGCCTCGAGCGGGAGCTGCTGAACGGACCACGCACTCCGGGTGGTGGTGGATCGCGCAGACCGATGACGGATCGACTCCGGTCAGCGGCGTCGCCACCGACCAGATCGCCGTGGCCCGCGAGGTCCACGCGGAGACGAAGCAGGCCGCCGTGTGGTTCGACGTCTCCGACGTGACGAGCCCGCCGTCGCGCGTCATCGTCCGGCTCCGCCAGGTGCGCGACACGCGGAGCGGCGGTGGCGGAGGGATCCTCGCCTGTCCGATCACCAAGGCGTGGTCGGAGGCAGACGGCGGTCCTTGGTCGAAGCGTCCGACGGCCGACTGCTCGAGTGGCGTCGGCGCGGGACAGGCCGGGTCGGATGGCTACTGGAGCTTCGACGTCACCAACCTCGTGTGGAGCTGGGCGTCTGGCGCGAGAGCCAACCACGGGCTGGCGCTGTACTCGGCACAGAGCGACTTCAACCCCAGCTATGAGATCGTCCTCGGCGACCTTCGCGGCAGCGACATCCACGGCCTGCCTGGCGGTAGCGGCGCGGCGCCGGCTCCGCAGCCCCAGCCGCAGCCCGAGCCGCAACCTCAGCCGGACCCGGGCCCGAGTGCGCCCACCGTTCCTGCGGCCCCGTCCGTGCCGTCCGCCCCGGGGGCTCCGTCCGTGCCCTCCGCGCTCGATGTGCCGGGTGCGCCCGGCACTCCCGGCACTCCCGGCACTCCCGGTGCACCGTCGCTGCCGAACCTGCCCTCCACCGACGACGGGTCCGACGACCCGAGCGGTCCCGACGGCCCCGGGTCGCCGAGCGGCCCTGGGCAGCCCGGCGCCCCGGTGGGCGGATCGCTGCCCTTCGGCAAGGGTGGATCGTCGGCAGGAGGCTGGGCGACGACCGGCTACGTGACCACCTCGGACGACTGGATCGCGACGGGGGCGCTGGCCACCCAGAGCTCCGCGCCGGGCGGCTCCGATCCTGAGGTCGCCCTGGACACGCTCACCGGAGGCCATGGCCCCTTCTCCTCCGACCGCGGCGGCTCGTCGCAGGTGCTGCTGATCCTCGCCGTCGTCGGTGCGCTCGTGGGTGGCACCTGTGCGGTGCGCTACCAGCAGCAGCAGCGCCCGCAGCTGGAGTCCGCTTCCGACTGACGGCGTGCGGTCCGGTCGACCGGGTCACCGGAGCAGCGAGCGATAGATCCCTTCGACCGCGTCGATCGTGCTGTCGATCGAGAACCTCGCACGAACTGCGGTCGCCGAGGCCTCCCCGATCGCCGTGCGGCGTTCCGGGTCGCGGGCGAGCCCCTCGACCGCATCCGCGATCGCGCTCGACGACCCGGGAGCGACCAGCACGCCCGTGACGCCGTCCTCGATGATGTCGACGGGTCCTCCGTGCGCGGTGGCCACGCACGCGATGCCCTGGGCCATCGCCTCGGCGAGGGCGAGCCCGAAGGGCTCGGGTCGTCGTGACGCCAGCACGAACACGGATGCCCCGCGCAGCAACGACTCCACGTCGTCGACGAAGCCCGGCAGCTCGACCTGGTCGCCGAGCCCGAGGCGAGCGACCTGGTCTCGCAGCGAGTCGCGGATCCGCTCCTGGCCGGGATAGATCCCGCCGGCGATGGTTGCTCGAGCGTCGATGCTCTTGCTGCGCAGCTCGGCAACCGCGTCGATGAGCAGCTCGTGGCCCTTCCAGTCGTTCAAGCGACCCACCGCCACGATCTGCACGTGATCCGCCGGGGGATGGAGCGGTGCGCGCGCTGCGAAGGCGAGACCGTCGTGAACGAGCTCGGTGCGGTCCCGCAGTCCTGCGATGCGGGCCTCCTCGGCGATGGCGGAGGAGATCGCGATGACTCGTGCGGCGCGGCGCCCGACGAGACGCGCGTACGCGCGCCACGCGCCCGGATGGTCCGCGTGGGATTCGCGCACGTGGAGGACCACAGGGCGTCGGGCGAGACGGCCGCCGAGAACTCCGCCGACGCTCACCGAGGAGTTCACGTGCACGATGTCCGCAGCGCGCGCCATCTTGCCGATCCGAGATGTCGAACGCGGCAGGTCGACCGCAGCGAACCTGAGCCAGTCGGACGGGCCGAACACCCGGCGCACCGCCCCGCTGTCGACGACCTCCCAGGGGATCCCGATCCCGTCCAGGTCGGCGCCGAGCGGACCGTCCTCGTGAAGAGCCACCTGGATGGACCAGCCGCGCTCTGCGAGACCTCGTGCCAGGAGCAGCAGCGCCTTGTCCCCGCCGTAGCGCTCCGCAGTGGGCTGCACGAACAGGATGCGGCCGGTCATCGTCGATCGGCGCTCGAGAGCTCGACGAGCGCCTGCGCAACATCGGTCCAGGTTCGAGCCGTCGCGGCGCTTCGTCGCTGCGCGCGCAGCGCCGGCTGGTCCTCCGCCAGCGCTCGACCGATCGCGGCCTCGTACCCGGCCGGGTCGGACGCGACGTGGACGAGCGAGCCGTGCTCGTCGGTTGCGCCGTTCGGCGTCGAGACGACGGGCAGCCCCGCAGCGAGGTACTGCAGCAGCTTGATGGGGAAGGACTTCCGGTTGAAGGGGCTGCCCGTGTACGGGATGAGCCCCACGTCGAGGTGCGCGAGCCACTGCGGCAACACCTCCGGAGGCTGGTGTCCGGTGAGCACGACGCGCTCGCTCGCGAGCAGGTCGGCCACGGCATCGGTGGGCTTGGGGCCGAAGGCACCTCCGATCACCACGAGCGTGCCGCAGCGCGTGGCGGCACGCAGCAGGTCCACATCCAGGCGGAAGTTGAGGCTCCCCACGTATCCGAGGAGCGGCCGGGGCGCGCCGCGAAGCGCGTCGGGCAGCGGAGCGTCAGCCCTCGCTGGCAGCGGGTCCGCCGCGTGCGGCAAGTACACGGCGTCGACCCCGCGCGAGCGGAGCTGGTCGACGAGCGGCAGCGAGCACGCAACCGTGAGGTCTGCGAGCGACGCCAGCTCGAGCTCACGCGTGCGATGAGCCGCCGCGTCAGCGCCGGGGAGATCCTCGAGGCTGTCGGTGCAGTAGTAGACGCGCCGCCCTCCCACGTGCGCGAAGGCGCCGCGGGACTCGAGCGAGAACGCGACGGCGAGGTCCACCTCCCGCATTCGCTGGTGAAGGCCCCGCATGAGGAGCGCGGCGTTGATCCGCTGGCCGAGGCTGCTGTTCTGCCCGGGGATCACTCGGGGCCTCCACACGCGCACATCGCCGTGCTGCTCGTCGCGCGGACCCATCAGGTCGTGCACGCGGCCCGGCTGACGGATCAGCGACAGGGGGCTCACCGGTGGGTCGACGTAGAGCACCGAGTGGTCGAGACCTGCGAGCGCGCGCGCCACGAGCTGCTTGCTGACCCAGAACGACGACCACCGTGCCGACGACAGGATCGTGACGTTCACGGCTTGCAGCGTAGGAGCGGGCGCTGACGCGCAGCGCGGAGCGCGGAGTGCGAACCTCAGCGGCGGAGCGCGCGCCGGATTCCGCGGGTCATGTCGAACGCCGCAGGCGGCAGGTACCTGCGCAGCAGCAGCGTCTCGCACGTGCCATTAGGTTCGACGCACGCCGACGCTGCGCACTGGGGGGCAGCCGTCGGTGGTCGCGCCCGAGTCTCTGCTGCTGGAGCCGCTTCCCGCGATGACCGTCCACTACCTGGTCTCCGCTTACCACGAGCACGGTCACCTCGAACGGCTGTGCCGCGTCCTCCGTGCGCTGGACCCCACCTGCATCGTGACCATCCAGCACGACCGCTCGAAGGCGCTCCCGCCGCCTGACCGCTTCGACGGGCTGGCGACGATCCACCCGACGCGCGCTGCGGTGCGATGGGGTGATGGCAGCTTCCTGGATGAGCTCGTGCGCTCGATGCAACGAGCGCTGTCCGAGCCCTGGGACCATCTCGTCGTCATCACCGGCCAGGACTACCCGATCCGGCCCCCAGCAGAGATCGTCGAGCACCTCGACGCCAACGGTGCGCTCGGCATCCTGTGGTCCGAGGAGATCCCAGCCCCGTCGGTGCCGCGCGACGCCACAGAGCTCCAGCGCCGGTACTACTTCCGTCACCGCTGGCTCCCGCGCGCTGCGTGGCGACTGGGCGGACGCAGCCGAGGAGTCGGTGTGGTCCTTCGCGCGCTCGCGCACGCTCCGCTCGTCGGGCGCCGGATGTATGCGCGCCCACGACCGCGCGGGGAGACCATGGGCATCGGCGTGCTGGCCAGGAGGGGTCCGCTCGGACCCGATCGGCCCTGCCGGATGGGTCCAGACCAGTTCGTGCTGGCGCGCGTGCTCGTCGAGGAGCTGGTCCGATCAGCCACAGAGGACGCTGATCTCCTCGCGTACTTCAGGCGCTGCGCGATCCCGTCCGAGGCGTGGTTCCACACCGTGCTGTGGCCGCATCGTCGGGCGCTTCTCCCCGAACGCCTGCACCTGGCCGAGTTCGGCGGGGGGTCGCACCCTCGGGTGCTGGGGCCTGAGGACTTCGCTGAGGTGGCGAGCTCCGGCCGCTGGTTCGCGCGGAAGCTCGACAGCTCCTCGGCTCGGCTGCTCGACCGCATCGACATCGAGCTGCTCGGCCTTCCGGCGCCGGTCGCCACCAGCAGCAAGGTGGCAGTCGATGACGAGCGGCCGAGCGTGTCGATCGTCATCCCGTGCTTCGGTCATGCTCAGTTCCTCAGCGGCGCCATCGAATCGGCTCTGGCACAGACGATCCCCATCGACCAGATCATCGTGGTCGACGACGGCTCACCCGACGACACCGCCGCGGTCGCCGCGCCCTTCGCCAAGGCGGGGGTGGAGTGCATCCGTCGACCGAACGGCGGCCTGGCCGCGGCGCGCAACACCGGTGCCGACGCCTGCAGCAGCGACTACGTCATCTTCTTGGATGCAGACGACCGACTCGATCCGGAGTACGCACGGCAGACCGTCGCGCTCATCGGATCGGATCCGAACGTGGGGTACGTCTACACCCAGTGCGAGTACTTCGGTGCCGTGTCGGGACGATCCGCGTACCCCGCCTGGACGGCCGAGGGGCTTCTCGCGGACAACTTCGTGCACGCGAGCGCCCTGTTGCGGACCTCTCTCGTGAGACGGCTGCGCTACGACGAGGGAATGCGGAGCGGGTACGAGGACTGGGACCTGTACCTGAGGCTCGCCGACGAAGGGATCGGGGGCGTCCTGTGCGACCTGCCCCTGCTCTTCTATCGCAAGCACGGGGGCGGATCGATGAGCGACGCCTTTCAAGCTGACGCCCATGCACGGGAGAAGCTTCGCCGACGCATCCGGCGTCGTCACTGGAGACTGTGGGGCGCGCGCCGACAGCTCCGTGTGGAGCTCGGCCGAGTGCGTCGAGAGCTCCAGATGGCTCTCCGTGGCCGGCTTCCCGGTGTCGGCCGATGAACTTCGACGACTACATGCGGCGGGTCCGGCGCCGGTCGACGCCGCGCGACAAGGGCGACTTCGTCGTGGAGCTCTGCCGGGAGCGGTCCGTGCTCGACATCGGCTGCATCGACCACACCGTCGAGACCGCGAGAGGCCTTGGCGACCGGTGGCTCCATGGGCGCATCGCCGCGGCGGCCCGCGAGGCGATCGGCCTCGACCGGGAGGCGGCCGCAGCAGCCGAGCTGGCCACTGCCGGCTACGCGATCGAGATCGGCGACGCGCAGCAGTTCCAGCTCGGGCGGACCTTCGACGTGATCGTGGCGGGCGACGTCATCGAGCACCTGAGCAACGTCGGCGGCTTCCTCGACAGCGCGCGGAGCCACATGACGACCGCGTCACTCCTGGTCGTGACCACGCCCAACCCCTTCAACGTGGACCAGGCGCTGCGGATCCTCCAGGGACTGGACGTCGGCGTGAACCCGCAGCACGTGTCGTGGATCGATCCGATCGTGATGTACCAGCTCCTCGAGCGCCATGGTCTCGTGGTCACCGACTTCTCGTGGATCGTCACCGACTACCCGCAGCTGCGGAGACGCCAGCTGCGCTGGCTCGCTGACGCCGCGATGCGCGTCCGTCCGTTGTGGCAACGAGACTTCGCCGTCGTCGCGCAGCTCGCCGGACCACTGGAACCGGGATGAGCCAGGCGATCCAGCGCCTCAAGCGGGCCCTCATCGCGGCGAGCTCCGTGACGGTCGAGCGGCTCGATCCCAGCAGCCGATGCCTCTGGGGCGTCTCTGACCAGGTCCCGGCCGGCTCGCTCGTCTGCGTCTACCGACGCTCGAACACCCCGATGGTCGAAGCCCTCGTCGCGCAGGCGCTGTCGCTCGACTGGACCGTCGCGCTCTGGGCGCTCGACGACGTCGCTGGTTCGCTCGGCCCCCACACCGTCGGACACGGCCCCGGCAGCCGGTTCGCCTTGCTGAACAAGCTCGTCACCCATCTCGCGCCGGAGCCGAACCGGTGGGTGGTCGTCGCCGACGACGACGTCGTGGTGCCCGAGCCTGGGCTCGGGAGGCTCGTGTCCCTGGCCGCGCATCTCGGCCTGGGGCTCGCGCAACCGGCACACGGCCCCAGGAGCATGGTGAACCACGGGTTCACCCGCCGTCGGGCCGCTTCGATCGCTCGGCTCACCAACTTCGTCGAGATCGGCCCCGTGGTGGCCATCGCGCCGGCCTGGAGAGCGCGGGTCGTGCCGTTTCCCGAGGACCTCGGGATGGGGTGGGGTCTCGAGCTGACGTGGTCGGACCTGCGTCGGGACGGATGCCGCCTCGGGATCATCGACGCCGTGTCGATGCGTCACCTCTCGGCCGCAGGCACCGGCTACGACGCCAGCATCGAGAAGGAGCGGACCCGCGCCCTGCTCGACGAGCGCGGCGTCGCCTCGATGAAGGGCTACCAGTCCGAGCTGGCTCGCTGGCGACCCTGGCAACGGCGCGCGCCGGCCGGCTTCGCACAGCCGGGGAGCACCCCGCAGGGCGGCTGACGGAGGGGCGCGCACCATTCGTCCCTTTTCGGCCGAATCGCACACGAAGAGCGTCCCAGCGTGCACGCTCCGCGCGGGACGGGGTCCCGCTCGGCAGGAAGGCGGGCGGTCTGCGTCGAACCTCTGACACAGCCCTGAAGGGCCGATCCGAGGAACTCCGAACGTCATGAACGCACTCCTTCGCCTCAGCAAAGACAGGTCCTCGCTCTTGCGGCTCGGCGCGCTGTCGATCGGGATCTACGTGGTGCTCTTCGCGCTCGTCTCGTTGCAGCTGGGTGGGGGCGGATCCTCTGCCAGCAGCAACCCGTCGCTCGGAGTGCTCGGCTGGACGAGGGCACTGGCGCCGAGCGTCGCCGGCAACACCCTCGAGCAGATCCGCAACAACGCGCTGCCGAGGCAATCGGATCTCCAGACGGTCGTCATGCCCCAGGTGATCGAGCGTCAGACGCTGATCATCCCCGGCTCCGGCTCCTCGCCCAACGCGCCGGCACCCACCGTGCCCACGACGGCCGAGCGCGGCGCCGCGAACGGTCCGAGCGCGCCGATCGTCCAGATCACGGATGTGAACCCGAACGATCCCCGCGCCGGGCGGACGACACAGGTGCGGTTCAGGGGCGGCGACCTCGACGGGATCATCCGTGCCATCGCGATCGATTGGGGCGACGGCAAGACCGACTGGTCCTACATCCCCGATCGTTGCACCCCGACCGCGTCGGAGCCCGAGCACTCGTTCTCTCCCGCTGAGCACACCTACGACGACGTCGGCACGTTCCAGATCACCGTGACGCTGTTCTCCGCGGGGACCTGTGAGCGAGGCGCGATCCAGTTCGAGACCGACCAGATCGACGTCGAGGTGGGTCCGTTCGTGCCGGCCATGCCCGACGTCACGCCCTGAGGCCTGACCGTGCTGACGCGAGCCGCTCGAACGACCGACGACGCCGGTCCTGATCTCGCAGAGACCTCGCCTCTGGCCGGGCTCGTCCACGAGCCGATCGTCCGGCCGACCGACCTCGCCGACGTCGGCATCGTGATCGTCACCCACGAGTCGGCATCCGACATCGGTGAGTGCCTCGAGAGCCTGCGCGGAGTTCACGCCCGCACGCAGGTGGTGGTCGTCGACAACGCGTCGTCCGACGGTTCGGCACACCTGGTGCGGAGCCGCCACCCGGAGGTGACGCTGCTGCGCAAGCGGCGCCGCGGCGGGTTCGCCACGAACTGCAACATCGGCGTCGCCGCCACCAACGCTCGCCACGTGCTTCTCCTCAACCCGGACACGGCCGCTGGCCCGGGTGCGATCGACACGCTCGTCGCGTATCTCGACGCCAACCCCACGGTCGGGATCGCTGCACCGCGGCTCACCTACCGCGACGGCTCACCGCAGCCATCCGCGCGTCGGTTCCCGTCGGTCGCCACGGCGCTCGTGCGACGGACCCCCTTGCGAAGCGTCATGCGAGGTTCCGGCTTGGAGCGCAGGTATCTGCAGCTGGACAACCTCGACGGTGACAGCTGCGACATCGACTGGGCGCTCGGTGCAGTCCTCGCGGTGCGCGGCGAGGCTTGGACCGATCTCGGCGGACTCGATGACGGATACCGCCTCTACTGCGAAGACGCCGACCTGTGCTGGCGGGCCCACATGGCTGGTTGGGCGGTGCGCTACGTGCCCGACGCGGTCGTTGCGCACGACCTCGGTGAGCACACCCGGAAGCACTTCTTCACGATCCGGACTGCTTGGCACCTTCGCAGCCTCGTTCGCTTCGCCCGCAAGAACGGGCTGCGTCCACCCACAGGATCACCCAGCGCGGAGGGCTCTCACTGATGCCGAAGGTCACGAATCGTCCCCTGGTCGCACCGGAGGTGCTGGTAGACCGTACCGGTGTGACGGAGCCGACGGACGGGGCGACCCGTCCCATGAGCACGATCATCGACGAGACGGGTCGTGGCTTCGATCACCTGATGGGCGTCGCCAAGCGCTGGTGGCTGATCCTCGTCGTCGGCACGCTGCTCGGCGTCGGTGTCGCAGGCCTCGCACTCGGCGCTGCGAAGACGACGTACGTGGCGAACTCGATCGTGCTCATCGACCAGCCCGCGCTCACCAACGACCCCGGCCAGGGGAAGGTCACCGTCGAGAAGCTCGGCGCCCTGATGCCGACCTACACGCAGCTCGTGACGAGCGACATCGTGCTCGACGGAGTGCGCGAGCAGCTCGGCACCACGCGGTCGGTGTCGTCGCTGCGCGACGGGATCACCGCCCGCCAGAACGCGGACACGCTCACGTTGGCCATCGAGGTGCGGGCCGACAGCGAGGCAGAAGCCGCCCAGATCAGCGAGTCGGTGGTCGCACAGTTCGGTGCTCGAGTCAGCGAGCTCGGCAAGGGCGCCGTGCTCCCCGACGCAGCCCGGCTCGTGATCATCCCCCTGCAGGCTGCTGAGGTCACCCCGATCGCTCCGCGAGCGGGTCGCACGCTCGTGCTCGCCGCCGTGCTCGGCTTCGGTCTGGCGGCAACCGCCGCCTTCGTGCTCGACCGGTCCTGATGGCGGGGGTGACCCTGACCCGCAGTACGCCAGGGCGAAGGCTTCGCTGGCTGCTGGGCGCGGCGGCAGCGATCGCGATCACCGCGCAGCTGGCGATCGCCGCACCCGTCGTACCGATCGTCCTGGTCCTCGTGGGCGCGGGGATCGTGCTGGCGGTGGGCAGCACCTGGCACGGTCTGCTCGCGGTGATGTTCGCCACCGTGCTCCTGCCCATCGGCTTCTCGGTTCGAGTGGGTGGCATCAGCGTGTCGATCGGGCGCCTGTTGCTGCTGTTGCTCGTCGTCGGCTGGTTCGCCAGCCTGCGTCGCCCCGACCGCCCCTTCGTGCCGCGGCGGTCGCCGTTCGACGGTCCGATCGTGTTTCTGCTCGGCGCGATGGTCTTCTCCGCGCTCGTGAACCTCCCGCTCATGAGCTCGGTTGGCGTGTTCGGCGTCGTCCGCAAGCTCGGGCTCTTCGGCATCGACTACTTCGTGCTCTTCTGGATCGCACTCAGCGTGCTCACGACCGAGGAGCGCGTGAGGCGCCTCCTGCGGATCTTCGCGGGGCTGATCGTCTTCACGGCCGTGCTCGGCCTGGTCGAGCACACGACGGGCAAGAACGTCTTCCAGCAGCTGGCGCCGCTGCTGCCACAGCAGCTGGGCAGGCAGGTGGTCGCCGCGGCACAGGGGTTCATCCCCACCAGAGGCTTGATCAACCGCGCGAGAGCCACCTTCGAGCAGCCTCTCGGCTTCGGAACGATGCTCGTGATGGCGCTGCCGTTCGCCGCGACGTTCGCGCTGGTCGCGCGCGAGCGAGCCGCGCGGCTCGCGGGGGCGATCGGTGCGTGCCGGATCGGCAGCGCCATCCTCTTGACCGCCGGTCGATCGATCTACGCGCTCGCGGCCCTGACGTTCCTCACGATGATCATCTTCCTGCCCGACCGCAGGACGCGCGTCGCCGCGGCGTCGATCGGGTTGCTCATCGTCGCTCTGTTCCTTGTGCAGTCCGACGTGCGGCGCACCATGCTCACGTTCGTCTCGGCCAACCGAGGCGACGCGCTCGAGGGAAGCATCCAGAGTCGCGTCGACGACTACGGCCCGGTCCTCACCCTCCTCAGCGATCGGCCCCTTGCCGGCTACGGCCCGAGATCCTTCGCGCCCGACGCCCTGCAGGAGAGCGGGCTCCTCACCGGCGGGAGCAACATCGTGCTGGACAACACGTATCTCGGCACCCTGGCGGAGACGGGGATCGTGGGCCTGATGTCGCTGACCGCGCTCCTCGCAGTCGTCTACGGCAGCGCGTGGCGCGTCGTGCGGGCGTCGAAGACTCGCGACCAGTACCTGGTGCGCCTCGCGCTGGTCGTGTCCGTCCAGAACTGGATCCTGATGGGACTGGCGGCCGACACGTATCAGTTCAACGCGCCACCGCGCGTGTTCTCGCTGGTGATGGCGGCGGTCGCGGCGCTGCGCATCGACGCCGGTTGGCGCGCGCCCACGATCGGGGAGCCCTCGGGTGAGCCCGAGGGCGCGATCACGACCCCCCCGGACGCGCAGCCCGAGCCTGTGATGGCTCGATGAACGGCGCGTAGCGCAGCGCAGATGCCTGCCAGCGGAGCCGCTGCCGCGTCGCAGCGCTCACGAGCGACGGCACGGCGAGCAGCACGATCCTCAGCGCGGCGCCCAACGTTCGCGCGACGCGCCAGCGGACCAGCGTGGCCGGACCACCCGACATGAGCATGTACCTGGCCTCGCCAGCGAGCTGTCGGCGAGCGTCCGCGAGGTCCTCGATCGAGCCTCCGATGTCGTGCTCCACCGTTCCGCCAGCCACGAAGCGGACGCGCCATCCCGCTCGGGAGGCGCGCAGGCACAGGTCGGTCTCCTCCACGTAAAGGAAGTAGCCCTCGTCGAAGCCACCCACGTCGGCGAGGCAGCGCTCGTGGATGGCGAGGCACGTTCCCATGACCCAGTCGACGTCTCGATCCGCGCCATGGTCACGCTTCGGCATCCCGAGCTCGAGCGCCCGCGCGCCGCGTGGCCACACGGTGGCGAGGAGCTCGGTCACGCCGAGGCCACCGACGAAGAGCCTCGTCGGTGTCGGAAACGATGCCGCGCTCACCTGATGACGACCGTCCGGGAACACGAGACGCGGCCCGGCGATGCCGACCGCCGGGTCCTCGAAGGCAGCGACGAGCGCGTCGAGCGCGCCGTCCTGCAGGCGGGCGTCGCTGTTGAGGAGCACCTTGATCGGCGCACGCGATCGGCGAAGGCCGTGGTTGCACGTGGCGGCGAAGCCGAGGTTGTGGTCGTTGCGGAGGAGGATGGCTGCGGGGAACGCCTCGGCGACGACGTCAGGCGCGCCGTCCTGTGACGCGTCGTCGACCACGATCAGCTCGACGTCGGACGGGACCGAGGCAAGGCACGCCGCGATGAGGTCGGCACCGTTGTGCAGCGGGACGATCACACTTGCTCGGGGCCTGTCCCGCTCAGGGGTGTCGTTACCATCCATCACGATGCCGTCGTCCCTCGCGTATGTCGTCTGGCAGTTCCCGAAGCTGTCGGAGACGTTCGTGGTGGAGGAGCTCCGGGCGCTGGAGCAGCTTGGGGTGGATCCCCTGATCTTCGCTCGTGACCGACCCCACGGCGAACCGGTCACCGAACCAGCCCGCGCGCTCTTGAGTCGCAGTGTCTGGCTGAGCCAGCGCGGCCTGCTGAGCCAGGTGGGCGCCGCGGGCGCGACGATCAGCAGGCACCCACTCCGGTCGGCGCACCTCCTCGGCGTCTTCGCCAGGGCGCGCAGCAGGCGAGCACTCCTCAACCTCTGGTTCGGGCTCATCCTCGCGACGGAGGTGCGGCGGCGGCGACTCCGCTACCTGCACGCGCACTTCGCCGACACCGCCGCCGAGCTCGCCTTCGCAGCCGCGCGGATCGAAGGGATCGACTTCGGCGTCACGGCCCACGCAGCGGACATCTACCTCGGGCGCTTCCTGTGCCGGAAGCTCGACGCAGCCGCGCTGCGGGTGACGGTGTGCGAGTACAACGTGGCGCAGATCCGCGAGCGCTGCGGTGAGGTCGGCCCGATCCTCGTGAAGTACGCCGGCGTCGATGCCGACGAGTTCCGGCTCAGCGCGCCACGACCACCTCGCCCAGGCCGCCGCGTGGTGGCCGTGGGGCGGCTCACCTGGAAGAAGGGCTTCGACGTGCTGCTGCGCTCGATCGCGCTCCTTCGCGACGAGGGCCGCGAGGTCGTCTGCGTGATCGCGGGCGACGGCGAGGCCGACGCCTGGCTGCGCCAGATCCGGTCGGACCTCGGTCTCGACGACGTCGTTCAGATGCCCGGGGCGGTGACACCCGACGAGGTCAAGACCCTCCTCGCGGAAGCGGACGTCCTCGCCGCCCCGTGCACGCTCACGGCGTACGGGGACCGAGACAGCATGCCCGTGATCGTCAAGGAGGCGATGGCGATGGAGCTTCCTGTCGTCGCCACCGACGCCTTCGGGATCCCCGAGATGGTGACCCCCGACAGCGGCGTGCTCGTCGCGCCGGACGATCCCGTTGCGCTGGCGGGGGCGCTCTGCGCGGTGCTCGACCTCAGCCCTGAACGACGGGCGGCGATGGGACGTGCTGGTCGCGCGGTGGTGGAGGAGCGCTTCAGAGAGATCGACGGAGCGACCGCGTTGCGCGCCGCGTTCGCTGGCTTGGGTGTGCTCGAGGAACCGCACGACGGTGCGCCGCGCGGAGCGAGCCGTGATCGTGCGGTGGGGTAGAACTGGCGGATGAGCGCCCCCGAGCTGAGCGACCTCGTGGCATCCAACCCGAGCTGGTACCACACGATCGAGCTCCCCGGCGGCGTCGTGACGCCAGGGTGGTTCGACCTGCGACCGATCATCGCGAAGCTCCCGTGGCCTGACGTCGCCGGGAAGCGCTGCCTCGACGTCGGCACGTACGACGGGTGCCTGGCCTTCGAGCTCGAGCGGCGCGGTGCGGCGGAGGTCGTGGCGGTCGACATCGCGAGCCACGAGGACTGGGACTGGCCGGCTGATGCGCGCGTCCAGGGCCCGGCGCGCCTTGCGGAGATGGCGGGCGAGAAGGGTCGCGGGTTCGAGATCGCTCGCGATGCGCTCGGTTCGAAGGTCGAACGACGCTTCGTGAACATCTACGACCTCACGCCCGAGGAGCTCGGCACGTTCGACGTGGTCGTCGTGGGAGCTCTGTTGCTCCACCTGCGCGATCCGATCCGCGCGATGGAAGCGGTCAGGTCGGTCTGCGGCGGGCAGCTGCTGTCATGGGACCAGGTCGATCTCACGCTGTCCGCGGTGTTCCGGCGCAGGCCGGTCGCGCAGCTCCACGGCTCCGGCGAGGGGGTGCAGTGGTGGACGCCGAACATCGCCGGCTACCACCGGATGCTCTTCTCAGCCGGCTTCCAGATCGAGGCGAAGGCGGGGCCGTGGTCCCTCCCCTTCGGCACCGCACATCCACCGACGCACTGGCGCAAGCGCGATCTCCTGCTCCAGCGCGTGATGACCGGAGGCACGGGACTCACCTCGGCCGCGGTGCGCGCGACCCCGCGGTTCTGATCCTCGATCGGCTCAGCGGGGACGCACGAACGCGGTGATCTTGTCGCCCTGCGGGTTGTCGCCGAGCGTCTTCACATCGAACTCGTCGTGATCGCCCCAGGAGTCGAACTGGCGGGTGACTTCGAGCCCGACGCCCTCCAGCAGCTCTCGGAAGCGCTCTGCGTTCATCGCGCTGCGCCACCCCATGGTGCTCCCGCCATCGCCGTGGTGGATGACACCGACGCCCCCGGGCACCAGGACG
>JBQTHC010000071.1:0-22550 GCA_052390255.1 Microthrixaceae bacterium | reverse complement strand
GCCCCCGCCGCCGCTGACGGTGTCCTCGGCCTCGCATTCGCTGGTGGAGTTCGTCGGCCTGCGTCCTTGTCATCGACGCCGGATGACTCGCCGGTTACCTGCCGAGCGTTACGAGCCACCCCACTAGTCAGGCAGCTCGGGGTCGCCGGCAGCTCGGCACAGCCTCTCAGGGAACCGGCACGGGTGAGATCGCGATGGCTCGGAGCGCGAGGCCCATGAGGAACAGGCCCCCGAGGCCATAGAGCAGGTAGCGATGCGCGGCGACCTGCTGGCGATAGCTGTAGATGATGCCGACGGTCGCGACCGCGACGAACCCATAGAACGCGTGGAACTCTGCGACCTTCACGTCCTTCGCGGCGACGAGCGCGACACCGAGCACGACCTGCACGAAGATCGCCAGCTCGGCGACGACGGTGGCGCGCCACAACGCCGTCCCGCGCAGCGATGGGCGACGGTGCGCGGCGAGCGCCCAGATGCCCACCGCCCCGTTCGCGGCGACCACGACCCAAGCGAGGTCCGCGTGGATCTGGCGCAGCGTCACGTTCGCATGCTGGCAAACGCGTCGGAGTGCCACCAACCCCGGCACTACTCGCCGCAGCCCTCCCCGCCCTCCAGGTTCGTGATCACGTCGCCGTCGAGGAAGCCCGTCACGCGTCCACCCTCGACCTCGACGCGAACGAAGCCGGGAAAGGGCTCGTCGGCCTCGGTCACGATGACGTTGCCCGGATAGAGCTCTTCAGCGTCGGTGAGGGTGGCCTTGAACCCGAGACCCTTGGCCGTGCCGACCGCGGGCGGTGCGCCGGTCAGCCGCCAGGTGAACAGGTGCTCGCCGCTGCCGGAGCGTGTCTCGCCATCGGTGAACAGCAGCACGAGGTGATCCCACTCGACGCCGCGGACCCGCGTGCCCGGGCATGTGCCGTACGGGCCCGACGCCGGTTGCCACCCCGAGTCCACCGTGGGTGCGCCGAGGGACTTGCTGACCGCCTCGACCGCTCGTGCAGGCGCCGCGCCGAACTCGACCACGCCGAGGCCGTCACCTCGCAGGACGATCTCCTCACCGGCCTTCGCACCTGAGCCGTCGTTCCCTCCACAAGCCGCCGCGCCCGCGATCCCTGCGATCCCCGCGATCACCAACGCGGCCCGCGCCGCGTGCCTCACCACGCCTGCTGGAGGATGCCGAGCGCGTCGGCCTCGCTGACCGGCCGCGGGTTGCGGGCCACGTTTGCGTTGGACTGGGACAGCCGGGCCACCGCCGGGAGCGCGTCCTCGGCGACCCCCGCGTCGCGGAGGCGAGCTGGCAACCCGATGCGCTCCCGCAGCGCGTCGATGGCGGCCGCGGCGTCGGGACCCGCGTCGAGCGCTGCCGCGATGCGCGCAACCCGGTCCGGCACGGCCACCGCATTGAAGCGCACGGCGTGCGCCAGCAGCACCGCGTTGGCCAATCCGTGCGGGATCCCCGTGCGCCCACCGACCAGCTGGGCCAGTCCGTGATGCACGCCCATGCCTGCGTTCAGCAGGCACCGTCCCGCGAGACACGCCCCGGCAAGCATGGACTCCCGCGCGGCGAGGTCGTCGGGCGACTCCACCACCGTTGGGAGCGAGCGGTGGACGGTCGCCATCCCCGCGAGCGCGATCGCCTCGGCCTCAGGCGTGCGGTGGGGCGACCACACGGCCTCCACGCAGTGCGCGAGGGCGTTCATGCCGGTCTCCGCGCTCACGCGCGGCGGCGTCGAGCGCGTCAGGTCGGCGTCGTAGACCGCGAGCACCGGCGCGCTCGTCGGGCCGCCGGCACCCTGCTTCTGGCCAGTCGCCGGGTCCGTCATCCCGAAGAACGGCGTGAGCTCCGCACCCGAGTAGGTGGTGGGGATGCTGAGATGCGGAACGAGGGGGCGATCGAGGTGGCTCGAGCCGGGCATCCCCGCCTCCTGCTCCAGGAAGAAGCAGACCGCTTTTCCGAGGTCCGCACAGGAGCCGCCGCCGAACGACACCACGAGGTCGATCCCGTCGCGCCGCGCCTGCAGGACGGCGTCGCGCACGAGCGGGATCGGGACGTGCGACTGCACCGCTGCGAAGGTCGAGACGAGCGACCGGCCCAATGACGCCGTGATGCGCTGCCCGTCGGGGGAGGCGAGCCGACCCGCGGTCGTGACGAGCAGGACCTTGCGGGCACCAGTCGTGCGGACGAGCGCGGGCAGACCGTCGATCGCGCCGACGCCGAACACGATCTGCTGGGGCAGCGAGGTGTGGGTCCAGCCGTCAGGCATCAGTCGAGGCCGACGAACAGATCGTCGTCTCGGTGCCCCTCGGGGACGCCGTGACGGATGAACCACTCCCACCCGAAGGACGCTGCGAACGCCTCGTCGGGCATCGAGAGGAAGAACGACGTCTCGGAGATCTGGCTCGCGTGCGCAGCCATCGAGGCCCGCTTCGTGGCGAGGTGCCCACGTACGTCGACGGTGGTGGTGATCACGGCCTCCGGTCGACCGAAGGTGGACTCTTGTGAGACGTCGGGCACCTCCGCGGCGGGAATCGCTCCCGAGCGCACCCCCTCCTCGATCACGCGGCGGATGTGATCGCGGTTCATCGTTCCCTCGAACACCCGCGGCGTGCCTGCAAGCGCGCCCGCGCGCACGCCGACGCGGTGGACCTGGATGTGGTCCGGGTGGCCATAGCCGCCATCGCTGTCGTACACCGTGAGGATGTCGGCCTGCTCCTCGCGCAGGATCGATGCAAGGCGCTCGGCGGCTTCCTCCACCGGCGCAGTCCAGAACGAGCCAGCGAGGTCGTTCTCCGGCGTACCGATCATCCCGGAGTCGACGTAGCCCAGGAACTCGACTCGCTGCACACCGAGGATCTCCGCCGAGCGGAGGCACTCCTTGGTGCGACGATCGCCAAGCGTCTCGCCCTCGTCGAGGAAGCCATCCTCCACCTCGCCGTGCTCGCCGCGGGTCGCGAAGACGAGCACGGTCCTGTGCCCTGCCGCCGCGGCCTTCGCGAGCGTCCCGCCAGCGCCGATCGACTCGTCATCGGGGTGGGCTTGGAACGAGACCAGCGTCGCCATGGACGTGGACGCTACCGGTGGAGCTCAGGCGATCGCGCCCGCGCCGCGGAGCTTGGCGATCTGCTCCGCGTCGACACCCCAGTCGAGGAGCACCTCGTCCGTGTGCTGGCCAGCGTGCGCTGGTGGCCGCTGGATCGTCGCTGGCGTGCCCGAGAAGCGGGGTGCGGGCGCGGGCTGCACCACGCCGTCGCGCTCCAGGAACGTGCCGCGGTGGACGTTGTGGGGGTGCCGCGGGGCCTCGGCGAGCGAGAGCACCGGCGCGAAGCACACGTCGGTCCCCTCCATCAGGGCGCACCACTCGTCACGCGTCTTCGACTTGAAGATCGACGCCAAGCGCTCCTTCTCTGCCGGCCAGGCGGCCCGGTCATGCTGGTACGGGAGCGACTCGCCGTCGGTGCTCGTGAGCCGGACGAGCTCGGCGTAGAACTGGGGCTCGATCGACCCGATCGACACGTACGTCCCGTCCGCGGTCTCGTAGACCTCATAGAACGGGGCGCCGGTGTCGAGCAGGTTGGTGCCCCGCTCGTCCTCCCAGATGCCCATGGCACGGAAGGCGTGGAACATCGTGGTGAGCACCGCTGCGCCGTCGACCATCGCCGCGTCGACGACCTGACCCTCCCCGTTGCGCTGCGCGCTGAGGAGCGCGCACACGAGCCCGTAGGCGAGCAGCATGCCGCCACCACCGAAGTCGCCGACGAGGTTGAGCGGGGGAACCGGCGCCTCGCCGCGGCGACCGATCGGCTCCAGCGCGCCCGCGAGCGCGATGTAGTTGATGTCGTGGCCGGCGGCGGACGAGTAGGGCCCGTCCTGACCCCAACCGGTCATCCGGCCGTAGACGAGCCTCGGGTTGCGCGCGAGCGCGACCTCCGGTCCGAGCCCGAGTCGCTCCATCACTCCGGGTCGAAAGCCTTCGATGAGCCCGTCGGCCACCTCGATGAGCGACAGCACGGCCTCGACCCCATCGGGGTTCTTCAGGTCGACCCCGATCGACCGCCGGCCTCGGTTCAGCACGTCGGCCGGCGGCGCGGCTGGGTCGCCCCCCATCACGTTCTGCGCTCGGTCGACGCGCACGACGTCCGCGCCCATGTCGGCGAGCATCATGGCGCAGAAGGGTCCCGGCCCGATGCCGGCGACCTCGATGATCTTGAGTCCGGCGAGGGGACCGGGCATGTCGTACCTCCGAAGCTAGGGCGAGCGATGCGGGTCGGAGCGCGTTCGGCCGTCGCTCAGACGTGGGTGGCGCGCGAGGTGAGCGAGGTGATCGCCTCGACGATCGGGCCGGTGAACGCGCGCGGAAGATCGTGTCCCATGCCCTCGATCATGACGAGCTCGGCACCAGGGGTGACCTCCGCGGTTCGAGCGCCACCCGTGGGCGTGACGAGTGGGTCGACGTCACCGTGGATGACGAGCACCGGCATCTCGAGAGCTGCCAGGCCAGACTCGCGACTGCCCGAAGCTGCGATGGCGAGCAGGTGACGCGCCGTGCCGGCTGGGTTCCAGCAGCGGTCGAACGCGAGCGCGGCCACCTCGCGCACCAGGGACTCGTCGAAGTGCGCGGGGCTGCCGATGACGCGGCGCGTTGCCACTCCGGCTTCGATCGCCTCCTCACGAGTCGTTGGCACGGGCGCCATGAGTGCTGCCATCGCGTCTGCAGTGGGCTGGCCGACGCCGGGCGCTCCCGTGGTCGACATGATGGAGGTGAGCGTGCGCACACGCTCGGGATGCTCGATCGCAAGCGTCTGCGCGATCATCCCGCCCATCGACACCCCGACGACGTGCGCCGCGTCGATGGCGAGGGCGTCGAGCAGGCCAACCGCGTCGCGAGCCATGTCGCTCAGCAGGTATGGCACGTCGACCGCATCTCCCTGCATCGCCGCGGCGAACGTGGCGAGGAAGTCGCCCGTCCCGTGGTGGTCGAACTTGGTGGAGCGGCCGGTGTCGCGGTTGTCGTAGCGCACCACGTAGAAGCCACGATCCACGAGGGCATCGACGAGCTCGAGCGGCCAGTGGATGAGCTGGCTTCCGAGCCCCATCACGAGGAGCAGCGGTTCGTCGGACGGGTCGCCGTGGGTCTCGTAGCAGATCTCGATCCCGTTGGCGTTCGCGAGAAGCTCGTTGGTCGACATGCGGCCATCCTGACGGCCACTTGACCGGACGGTCAAGGCGCGGGTGCCGTCCTCGGGCGCTACATGCGGTCGAGCAGCTCGGCCTTCTTGGCCTGGAACTCCGCGTCGGACAGTGCGCCTTGCTGCCGGAGCGCGTCGAGCTGGCGGATCTGCTCGGGGATGGTGGCGCCGGCTTCCGCGGCGCCAGGGCGCATCCCGATGCGGTCGAACTTGCGGTTCTCGTTCTGCTCCATCTGTCGGTAGATCTCGTTCTGCACCGCGGAGGGCTTGCGAACGTTGGAGAAGTTCTGGCGGCCCATCTCCCCCGCGGACTCGATCACAAGATCACCGGAGCCCACGATGCGCTCGAAGATCGACTGGCTGAAGAACACGGTGTTCACACGCTCGAGTGGGATCTCGATCCCGTGCTTCGCGAGCACGCCGTGCCGGTAGATCAGGCGGTCCGTCGTGACGACGAAGTTGGTCGTGGCCCACATCGCGTAGGTGATCGCGAACCATCCCAGCGCGGCGAGCACGGCGAGGCCGACGATGGCCTCGACCCAGCCAGGCAGGTCCTTCGACAGCACGAGGATGCCGACGGACACGGCCACCAGGAGCGCAGCCCCCTGCCGGATGAAGTACTCCCAGTGCGGGTGGAGGTCGAGCACGATGTCCTCGTCCTCGTTGAGAAGCCTGCGGGAGAACGGCATCGCGCGAGCGTAACCCTCAAGCCCAGCCGAGCTCGCGGAGTCGATCGTCGTCGATGCCGAAGTGATGCCCCACCTCGTGGACGACGGTCACGCGCACCTGGCGCACGACATCTCCCTCGGTGCGGCATCGAGCAAGGATCGGGAGCCGGAAGATCGTGATGCGATCCGGCATCACCATCCCCTCGTAGCCCCGGCCACGCTTGGTCAGGGGGATCCCCTGGTACAGCCCGAGCAGCCCCGATCGCTCGGTCCCCTCCTCCACGAACACCGCCACGTTGTCCATCAGCCGGCCGAGCTCGGCGGGGATGCCATCGAGCGCCTCGGCCACGAGATCCTCGAAGCGCGGCCGCGGGACGTCGATCACAGCGCGCAGCGTAGGGTCCGCTCCATGGATCCCGACGCGCTGCTCGACGGGCTCGACGAGATGCAGCGCCGCGCGGTCACCTCCACGGCGATGCCGCTCGTGATCCTCGCGCCCGCCGGCTCGGGCAAGACCCGAGTGCTGACGCGCCGCATCGCCCATCGGATCGCAACCGGCGACGTCGACCCGCGCCACGTGCTGGCGCTGACGTTCACCCGCAAGGCGGCGAGCGAGCTCACCGACCGACTCGCGCGGCTCGGGCTGCGCGGCGACGTCACCGCCGGCACGTTCCACGCCGTGGCCTGGGGCGTGCTCCGAGCGCGCTGGGCGGACCAGCGACGCGAGCCGCTCACGCTGCTCGACCACAAGAGTCGCCTGCTCCGCGACCTCGCGCCGCGAGTCCCCGGCCGCGAGACCCGCTCGGTGATCGCGGACCTTGCCGCAGAGATCGAGTGGGCCAAGGCGCGCATGATCACGCCCGACACCTACCCGGCAGAGATCGCGGCAGCCAAGCGACGTCCCGGCTTGAAGCCCGAGACCGTCGCCGCGGCCTACGCCAGCTACGAGACGCAGAAGCAGCGCAACCGGTTCGCCGACTTCGACGACCTCCTCGCCCTGTGCGCCCGCGCCCTCGAGGACGACCCCACCTTCGCCGGCGTGCAGCGATGGCGCTTCCGGCACCTGTTCGTGGACGAGCTGCAGGACGTGAACCCGCTGCAGTTCCGCCTGCTCGAGGCCTGGCGCGGCGACGCCTACGACGTCACGGCAGTCGGGGACCCGCAGCAGGCGATCTACGGCTGGAACGGGGCCGACTCCGCGTTCCTCCTCGACATCCATCGCCACTGGCCGCCCGCGCAGGTGATCGAGCTCGTGTGCAGCTATCGGTCGACGCCGCAGATCCTGGGCGCCGCGACGCGCGTCCTGCGCGGTGCGCGACAGCCTGCACAGGAGGTCGAGGCCGTGCGGGCGGACGGCCCCTCGCCCCGGCTCGCGGCCCACCCGACGGACCGCGCCGAGGCGCTCGCGATCGCACGCTCGGTGCGGCTCGCGCATGCCCCGGGTCGCCCGTGGTCCGATCAGGCCATCCTCGTCCGCACCCACGCCCAGACCGCGCTGATCACCGAGGCGCTCCGCGAGTCCGGCATCCCACACAGGCTTCGCGGCGGTGCCGCCTTCCTCGACCTGCCCGAGGTGCGAGGGGCGCTGCGCGACCTTCGCGGGTCCGCTGCGCCGCTTGGCACCGCGCTCTCCGATCTCGAGCTCCAGCTCGAGGCCCCGGAGGACACCCACGACGAGACGATCGCCGACAACGACCGGTACGACGCGCTGTCGATGCTCGTCGACATGGGCCGCGACTACCTGCGACTCGATCCGATGGGCAGGGCAGAAGGGTTCGCTCGCTGGCTCACCGCGACGGTGCAGTCCGAGGGGGACTCCGCTCGAGGTGGCGATGCGATCGACGTGGCCACGTTCCACGCGGCCAAGGGCCTCGAGTGGGTCACGGTTCACCTGGCCGGTGTCGAGGACGGCTTCGTGCCGATCGCGCATGCGAAGACGTCAGCGGCACGGGCCGAAGAGGCCCGGCTCCTCTACGTCGCGATGACCCGCGCTCAGCACGCCCTCCACATCACCTGGGCGCAACAGCGGACCTTCTCGGCCAAGGTGCTGGAGCGGCGCCGTTCGCCACTCCTCGACCCCCTCATCGACCCCGCTCACCCGGTCGCGACCTCCCGCACCTCGGCGGGACGGATCCACGCGGAGACCGCGGCTGAACGCGCACCCGATTGGGCGGCGGAGATCGCCCTGGGGCGAGCCGCTCTGGACCAGGCTCGACGGACGGAAGCAGTTCCCGGGCTCGACTCGCTGCACCGATGGCGTGACTCGGTGGCCCGCGCAGCTCGCGTGGATCCCGCCGCCGTGCTGCCCGACCACCTGCTCGCACGGATCGCGGCTGAGAACCCCCGTGACCTCGACGCACTGCGCGCCGTGCGCGGCGTCGGGAGCATCCTCGTGACCCGGTTCGGCGCGCAGATGCTTGATGCCCTGCATGCCCCGGTCGACACAGGAACCCCGCGATGAGGTTCACGATCGACCAGCGCTTCCGCGGGGCGCCCGACGCCGTTGCCGCGGCGTATGCCGACCCCGCGCTCTATGCGTCCTTCCAGGACCTACCCAAGATGTCCCGGCCGGAGGTCCTCCACCACGAGCGGATCGGCGACTCGGTCCTCCTGCAGATCCGGTACCGGTTCACCGGCCACCTGTCCTCGGCCGCGCGCGCGGTGCTCGACCCCGCACGCCTCACGTGGGTGGAGCACGCGAGGCACGACCTCGAATCCCGAAGCACGACGTTCGAGATGATCCCCGACCACTACGCAGACCGGTTCACCTGCAGCGGCACCTACCGGTTCGAGAGCGACGGCACCGGAGCGCGCCGCCATTGCGAGGGAGAGATCAGGGTGCGCGCGCTCTTGGTGGCGGGCGCGGTCGAAGGCGCGATCGTCTCGGGCCTTCGGGAGCACCTCGTCGAGGAGGTCGCGATCGTGGACGCGCTGCTCGCTGGCTGAGCTGGTCAGCCGCGTTCGCGCTCGTCGCGACGCGCCTTCAGCTCCGCGAACTTCGAGAAGTCGATGGAGATGAACAGGCCCTCGGCCTCGGCGCAGAGCGTCTCCCCGGCCCACAGCCGCCCTGCGGTGTGGATCTTCCGCCCGTCGACCCGCTCGAGCGTCCCCTCGAAGCGCAGCTCGGCGTGGAGCGGGGTCGGCGAGCGGTAGTGGACCGTGAGCCGACCAGTCATGCCGGGCGACCCGGACAACGACTGCGTGGAGCCGAGCACCTCGTCGAAGGCTGCCGCGATGAACCCGCCGTGCACGCATCCGGGCGGGCCCTCGTAGGCCGCGCCAAACGTCGCGATCCCGATGATGCGACCGTCGACCAGCGACAGCTCGATCGGCGGAGCGAGCGGGTTGGCCCTACCGAGCATCGGACTGTGATCGAAGAAGGCGAACGGCTCACCAGCGTTCGCTGACTCAGCGAAGCCCTCGTAGGTGGAGGCAGACCGGTGTGCGGCGAGCAGCGCTGCAACCGCTTCGACCTGATCGGCCGCTGTCGCGATCAGGTCCGGGGGCGCACTCGTCTGCACGAGCCGGTGCAGCACGCCTCGCATCGCGTTCGAGAGACGGATCAGCTCCGCACGACGCGGCGTGGGGTCGAGGTCTCGAAGCTCGTTCAGTCGCGAGGCCCAATCGGGAGATCCCGGCGCGATGCGTCCGCTCGCGAGGCGGTCCGAGAGGTCCTCACCGTCGTCGCTGCGTTCCTTCACGCGCCGACCTCGTCGATCTCGACGACGACCGGCGCGTGATCCGAGGGCTGCTTGCCCTTGCGGGCGTTCCGGTCGATCAGCGCCCATCGGACGCCCGACGCGACAGCAGCCGAGCCGAGCACCAAGTCGATTCGCATGCCGATCCCCTTGTGGAAGTTGCCCGCTCGGTAGTCCCACCACGAGAACAGGCTCCCGGCGTCGGGATGCTGCTCGCGGAAGACGTCGTGCAGGCCCCAGTCGAACAGGCGACCCAGGGCATCACGCTCTGCCTCACTCACATGCGTCGCGCCCACGAGCGCCGCCGGATCCCACACGTCGAGGTCGGACGGCGCGACGTTGAAGTCGCCGCACACCGCCACCAGCTGGCTCGGGTCCGCGGTGGCGTCGAGATGAGCGACGAGGCGCTCGAGCCACTCCAGCTTGTAGCGGTAGTGATCGTTGTCGAGCGCGCGACCGTTCGGCACGTACACGCTCATCACGCGGACGCCACCGCAGGTCGCCGTGACGAGGCGAGCTTCCGCATCCGGGGCCTGCCCGTCGGCGAACCCCAGCTCGACGGCGTCGAGCCCGACGCGGCTCAGGATCGCGACGCCGTTCCACCGCCCCTCACCGTGGTGCACGCTCTCGTAGCCCAGTGCGGAGAACGCCATCGTCGGGAAGGCGGTGTCCGCGAGCTTCGTCTCCTGCATGCACAGGACGTCGGGCTCGTACTCCGCCAGCCACCCCTCCACACGTTCGAGCCGGGCCTTGAGGGAGTTGACGTTCCACGTCGCAACGCGCACCCGGCGACGCTAGCGCCGGCGCGAACGGGTCCCGACGCCTCGCGCGAATCGGGTCGGCGTGCCATCGCACGCCGACCCGATCACTGCAGTGCAAGCAGCACCGCGACTCCTGGGGAGCCCGTCAGCGCTTCTTGGCTGGCTTGCGCTTCGCGGCGGCCTTCCGCTTGGCCGGAGCCTTCTTCTTGGCCGCCTTCTTCTTCGCAGGAGCCTTCTTGGCTGCGGCCTTCTTCTTGGCCGGAGCCTTCTTCGCTGCTGCCTTCTTCTTCGCCGGCGCCTTCTTCTTCGCGGTCTTTCGGGCCGGAGCCTTCTTTGCCGCTGCCTTCTTCTTCGCCGGTGCCTTCTTGGCTGCGGCCCTCTTCTTGGCCGGAGCCTTCTTCTTGGCTGCCTTCTTCTTCGCAGGTGCCACCCGTTCCTCCTCTGTCAGTTGGTCTGGTACGGGATCGCTTGCCGAAGCCGCCGCCGCGAGATCTCCCGCGGTGACGACAACGACATCTTGCATGGTCAGGTCGACACCGCGCCGCGGCGTGTCGAACGCATGGACCACGAACTTGTAGGACTCACCCGCGCTGAGCACCTCGCGCGCGCTGCGCGGCGGCGGATCGCCGAGATGCTTGAGCGGCAGGTACGCCCGCGCACCATCGGCGAGGACATACGCGCCGTGTGACGCGAATCGCTCGACACGGCCGGTCACCGTCGAGCCGATGGGATGCGCGGACACGAACTCGATGAACGGAAGCGCGTCGTTGTACGGCTTCACCCGATCGCCTCCACCACTCGCGGTGGAGCCGCGGCGACGGCGCGCGCGCGTGTCGGACTCTGGTGACACGGCGAGCTCCGCATGGTGCGCTGGCGCGGGCAGCGGGGCCGCCTTCGACGACGCGGTCGCGGACCGGCGAGCGTTCCCGCGTGCGGCTGGTGTGGACCCGGCGACGCGCTTCGTCTGCTGCTTCGAAGGCCCCTTCGCGCCCTTCTTCGCACCCGGCTGGGTCTTCTGAGGGCCGGCAGATGCCTTCTTCGCCCCCTTCTTGGCCTCGCTCACGGAGCGACGGCTCATGGGCCCCCGAACCGGCGAGCGCTCCATGAACACCCAGCCCACGTGGGGTACAGGCTTGCCGCCAACGAGGCGACCCTGGTCGAAGAGCCATCCGTACTGGCCGTGGAACTCCTGGAAAGAGTCGTTCGACAGCACCACGGCGTTCGCCCGGTCTGCGATCTGCAGCAGGAAGGCGTCACCGCGACCGATGACGCCGGCCGGCGGCGCGATCAGCTCGCCCGCGCTGAGCGCGCCTTCGAACGCTGCGCGCTCTGCGTCGACGATCCGATTCGGGAACGACGCGTCGACGATCACGGTGACGTGCTTGGGACCGAACTCCGCGATGAACGAGCGCACCGCGTCGTCGAGCTGCTGCAAGCTCGGAAGCGTGCGTCCTTCGGTGGCGATGTTGGAGCCGTCGACGACGACGTGATTCACGGTCATCCGAATCGCAAGTCAACCAGAGGCGTCGCGATCACTGGAGGATGGTGCAACAGATTCACGCGGAACGCCAGCAATCGAGCAAGGAATCTCGCGAGCGAACGCGCGCTCGCGCGTCCAACTAGGTTGCCCGCGATGAGCGACGAGGTGACCGACCTTCTCCAACACCTCATCCGAAACGCGTGCGTCAACGACGGCAGCGCGACGTCAGGCCAAGAGGTGAAGAGCGCCGATGTGCTCGAGTCGTACCTCGAGGGTGACGGCGTCGATCTCGCGCGGTTCGAACCGCAACCCGGGCGAACGAGCCTCGTCGCGCGCATCGAAGGCACCGACCCGCACGCGCCGACGTTGCTCCTGATGGGGCACACCGACGTCGTGCCGGTGAACCCCGACGGTTGGCGACACGATCCCTTCGGCGGCGAGCTCATCGACGGTGAGGTGTGGGGTCGCGGCGCCGTCGACATGCTCAACCTCACCGCGTCGATGGCGGTCGCCACGAAGCGTCTCGCTCGCGGGGGCTTTCGTCCCGCGGGGACGCTCGTGTACCTCGCCGTGGCCGACGAGGAGGCGCTCGGGTCGATGGGAGCCGGACACCTCGTGGAGCACGAGGCTGATGCGGTGCGAGCGGACTATGTGATCACCGAGTCGGGCGGGATCCCGATCCCGAGTCCCACGGGGCTCAAGCTGCCCGTGATCGTCGCGGAGAAGGGCAGCCACTGGGCCCAGCTGCGCGTGCGAGGCACGCCGGGCCACGGATCCCAGCCGTACAAGACGGACAACGCGCTGGTCACCGCAGCCGCCGTCGTCCAGCGCATCGCCGAGTATCAGCCGCGAACCCAGATCCACCGGGTCTGGCGCGAGTTCCTGGAGGGGATGGACTACCCCGACGAGCTCGTCGGGCCGCTCCTCGACCCCGCGCGATTCGGTGAGGCCTGCGACGCCCTCCCCGTGGGGATGGGACGCCAGTTCCACGCCTGCACGCACACGACGTTCGCCCCGACCATCGCGAACGGCGGCACGAAGATCAACGTCATCCCGGATCGCGTCGACCTGCAGATCGACATCCGCACGTTGCCGGGCGACGGAACCGACGAGGTGCGCGCGATGCTCGACGACGCGCTTGGGGACCTGGCGCCGAAGGTCGAGCTCATCGCGTCGCACGACGACCCGTCGACCGCGTCGCCGATGGACACGCCGCTGTGGGATGCCCTCGGTCGCGTCACGCAGCGCTTCTATGAAGGCTCGAAGATCGTGCCCTACATGACCGTCGGCGCGACCGACGCGCGGTTCTTCCGTCGCCTCGGCACCACGTCGTACGGGTTCGGGTTGTTCTCCACCAACCTGAGCTTTGAGGACTACGGCGCGATGTTCCACGGAGACGACGAGCGCGTCGACGTCGAGTCGCTCAGGCTCTCGACGGAGATGTGGGAGGTCCTCGCCCGCGACCTGCTCGAACGACCCGCATGATCCGGGCCGCGTTCTTCGACTTCGGCGGCGTGATCCTGTCGAGCCCGTTCGAGGCCTTCAACCGCTTCGAGGAGCGCAACGCCCTGCCTCGCGACTTCATCCGCACGATCAACTCGACCAACCCCGACACGAACGCGTGGGCGCAGTTCGAGCGGAGCGCAGTCACGTTCGACGAGTTCTGCGACCTCTTCGAGGCCGAGTGCCGCGATGCCGGCCACGAGGTGTCGGCACGCGAGCTGATGCCGCTGCTGTCGGGCGAGATCCGCCCCGCCATGGTGACCGCCGTGCGCCGCTGCCGTGAGCGCCTCGTCACCGCCTGCCTCACCAACAACTGGGTGCCGCACGCCGGGGCGGGTCACGACGAACGGCACGCGCACCTCGAGGAGGTGTTCGCGCTCTTCCACCACATCGTGGAGTCGAGCAAGGTCGGCGTGCGCAAGCCCGACCCGCGCTTCTACGAGATCGCCTGCGAGCTGGCGGGAGTCGAACCCGCCGAGGTCGTGTTCCTCGACGACCTCGGCGTGAACCTCAAGCCCGCCGCCGCCATGGGCATGACCACCATCAAGGTCATCGACCCGGCCGATGCGCTCGCCCACCTGGAGAAGGTCGTCGGCTTCCCCCTCAGCTGACGCGTCCCTGCTTTGGTTCTCGGGCGATCTTGTGGGCGCTGTGCCCGCAAGATCGCCCGAGAACCCGGATCGGCGGGTTGGTGGCGAAGACGGCCCCTCAGCTCGACGTCCTACGGGACGTCGCCGAGGCAGCGCAGCACCCCACCCGCCGCGTCCAGCGCCTCCATGCGCATCCGGTTGGGTGAGGGCGTTCGGCCAGCCGAGTCGCAGGTGGGGAACCCCGGATCGGCGACGAAGACCACAGCCGCCCAAAGTCCTTCGGCTGGAACGAGCTCGAGGGGCACGGTCGCGGCTCCAGTCGACGTCGTCACGCGAACGGCGGCGGCCTCCACCGTGGTGCTGACCACGACGAACGAGAGTCCGTGCTCGGCCGGTGGCTCGCTCCCGGTGATCGACCACCAGTCGCCTGGAGCAGCGCCACCGGAGGCAGTGTCGGCGCATGCTCGCGTGCGGTTGGAGAGCTTGAGGCATCGGTCGACCCCACGCAGGCGGTCGGGATCCGGTTCTTGCGACGCCCACATCACGCCGCGGTCCGGCGGACCGTCCTGGAGCAGCCACTCGAGATCACCGATCCGTCCGCGCGCGAGCTCGTGCCGCCCGCGGTCGGCGTGAAGACCCGGGCCGCCCGTCGCCTCGACCACGAAGCGCTCCCACGTGGCGTCGTCGGTCGGTCGAACGGATGCAGCGATGGCAACGAGCTCATCCTCGGTCGGGACCGACGAGCCCGTCGCGCGCACGACGACCACGTCACCCCAGTCGGACTCGACGAGGACGGAGCGGGTCGTTTGGGAGAACCCCTCCCACACCTCATCGACCACGAGCCCCCGGCGGCCGCCCACCGTGCGCGTGTGCGCGGTGCTGCTCAACGCGTAGGCCGGTGCTCGCACCGACGCGACGGCAAGATC
This sequence comes from Microthrixaceae bacterium, assembly GCA_052390255.1. Lineage (GTDB taxonomy): Bacteria > Actinomycetota > Acidimicrobiia > Acidimicrobiales > VFJN01 > VFJN01. The sequence goes on along the minus strand of JBQTHC010000071.1, from coordinate 7,737 downwards.
GAGCGATGCGCCCGGCACCGTGAGCACGGCGAGGTGATCCACCTCGTCAGATCCAGAGCGGACCCACCCCGCCGCGTGCGCGGACGTGGGCCCAGGGACCTGATCGGTGTGCGGCGCGACCGACGCGTCGGCGGCGAGCACGCCGTCGACGTCCACCGACCCCAGGACCCGTAGGCCCGCCGGCGGATCCGGGACGGTGGGGGCCTGGGTGCGATCACGGGAGGTGGCGACACGGGCCGCGAGCGCGATCAGCTCCGCCTTGCTCGCGGATGGCGACGTCACGCGCACGGCGAGGTCGTCGCCCCGCACCACCACGAGGTCGGCCCAGCGGATGCCACTCGCCTCGTTGGCGGCCGGAGCGAAGATCGCCTCGGCCCCGTCGATGGTCAAGTCCTCGGGCTCGGCCATGTACCCGCGCGAGGCCTGGCCTAGGCCGCCTTGGTATCCCTCGAAGCCGGTGGTGGACACGAGCACCACATCGGGATGGTCGGCGCGACCATCAGGAGATAGCACGGTGTACGGCTCGACGGTGCCGACTGAGTCGTCGCCCCAGTCGCCCTCTCGCGTGCCCGTTCCTGCGGTCACCAGCTCGTAGCCCGCCGGCACCGCGCCGACAGTGAACGGGGACGACGCCGTCGAACCGGTCTCGAGGCCGGGGGTGTCGGTGGCGCGGCTCGCGCAGCTCGTCACCGCGACCGCGGCGACCAGGAGCGACGCGCCCCGCCGACGTCGAACGGACCCCATCCCGCAAGTGTGCTTCATGATGCGGTCGCGGCGGCCCCGCTACAGCGAATCGCCGGAGAACGCCAAGGGGCTACGCCGCGCTCATCCGCTCGAGCTCAGCAATGCGCGCCGAGCAGACCTTGACGATCTCGGCTGCCACCTTCGCGGGACGGCGCAGGTGCGTGGTGGTGTAGCGGAGCACCAGGTACCCGTGGCGGACGAGCAGGTTCTGCCTCGCGAGATCGCGGTCGAGCGCCTCACGACTCGCGTGAGCGTCGAGGCCGTCGACCTCGACCACGGCCATCGCTCGCGTGGCGAGGAAGTCGGGCCGGAGCGCCACGCCATCGAGCACGAGCGTCGGCTGGTACTCGATCGGGCCGATGCCGAGGTCCGCGTAGATCAGCCGAGCCATCAGCGGCTCGATCATGCTCTCCGGACGACGGTCGCCGAGCGCGCGTTGATCGAGGTGGTTGCGCAGCGCCGCGGTGCCGGTGCGCCCGCGGACCCCGAGCTCGGCCAGGATCACGCGCAGACCCTTCACGGTGACGAGGCGAGACACGAGCGCGCGCTCGATGCAGTCGCTCACGACGTGCCGCGGCAGCTCCACCCCCGCGTCGAGCAGCGAGCGCATCGGGTTCGTGATCGGCACCTGCTGGCGCACCGTGACGTCGTTGGCGCGCAGCACGTTGGGCCGGTGCAGCGTGAACGCGTCCGGCACGGGGTGCGTGGCGCGCGGTGCCGTGACGTCGATCGGCTGGTCACCGTCGAGCAGTCCCCACAGCGATAGTGCGCTGCGATGTGACGCCACCGCGCCGTCGCCGGCCGCAAGGCACGCGGCGAGCACGCGTGCGTCGTAGCGGAGCGGCGTGCCGAAGGTTGCATACACCCCCGGGTGGATGGACCGCAGCGACCCCCGCTCGACACGCCTGCGGATCTCGCGGTCGCTGATCCCCGCCCGGTGAAGGCGACCCCGTTCCAGAACGCCAAGCCGGGCAAGGTCATGGATGGTCTCGTCGGTTGTCATCGAACCAGGCTGGTCGCACGGTGTGACAACCACGGCCGGTTGGCGGGCGCTTCGGCGAACTCGGGCGGTCTCGGTACCCATCCGGTAGGCAAACCGCCCGAGAACGGAGTTGGGTGGACGGCCGCCACCGCGACACGACGCATCGTTGGTCCGGCAACTGGGGCGTTCTGGGTACCGATGCGGTACTCGAACCGCCCGAGAACGCCCGAGGGGGAGGGGGAAGGCGACGGGGCTCAGTCGACCGACAGCGCTGTGGCGAGTAGCTCGGCCTGCTCCTGCGCGTGGATCGCGTGGGAGCCGGTCGCTGGGCTGCCGGACTCCGCGCGCGAGACACGGCAGATGCGATGCGAGTCCTCGAAGCGCTCGTAGAGCCGGCCCTTCGCGAAGTTCCAGGCGCCCATGTTCTCGGGCTCCTCCTGCAACCAGTAGATCTCGGTCGCGTTCGGGTAGCGAGCGACGATCTCGTCGAGCTGATCGAACGGCCACGGGTACAGCTGCTCGACGCGAACGACCGCGACCGGGGTTGTCGCCGCATCCCGAGCAGCGAGCGCCTCCTGGCCGACCTTGCCCGACGCGAGCACGACGCGGCGCACGGACGCGGGATCGGTGATGCCCAGATCGTCGATCGTCTCGCGGAACGACCCCGCCAGGAGCTCGTCCACCGCGGAACGAGTGGCCTTCGCGCGCAGCCCCGACTTCGGGGTGAAGATCACGAGGGGCTTGCGCACCGACCTGCGCACCTGGCGACGCAGCACGTGGAAGATCTGCGCCGCCTGCGTGCAGTTCACGACCTGGATGTTGTCCTCGGCGCACAGCGTGAGGAAGCGCTCGACGCGCGCCGACGAGTGCTCTGGGCCCTGCCCCTCGTAGCCATGCGGCAGGTACATCACGAGCCCGGAGGTCTGGTTCCACTTGTCCTCGGCGGCGACGATGAACTGGTCGACGATCGTGGACGCGCCGTTCCAGAAGTCACCGAACTGCGCCTCCCAGACCACCAGCGAGTCCTTCGCGACGACCGAGTAGCCGTACTCGAACCCCAGCCCGGCGTACTCCGAGAGCAGCGAGTCGTAGATCCAGAACTTGCCCTGCTCGTCGCCGAGATGTGCGAGCGGGGCGTACTCCTCGCCGTTCGTGTGGTCGATCCACACCGCGTGGCGCTGACTGAACGTGCCGCGGCGCGTGTCCTGACCGGCGATTCGCAGGTCGGTCCCCTCGAGGAGCAGCGAGCCGTAGGCCATCGCCTCCCCCAGCGCCCAGTCGACCTCGCCGTCGGCCCACATCTTGTCGCGCGCGTCGAACTGCTTGAGCAGCTTCGGGTGCACGTTGAACGTGTCCGGGTACGTGCTCAACGCCTCGTAGACGCGATCGAGGACGTCGCGCGCCACACCCGTGGCCACCGCCGGGAGGACCCCCACCGGCGCTGCCGGCGGCCGGGCGACGTGCTCGCCGGTCGGCGCCGACTGGCGGGTCTCGTCGAGCGCGGTCTGGAGCCGCTCGTGGAAGTCGTCGAGCGCCGTCTCGGCCTCGTCGAGCGAGAGCTGGCCGCGCTTCACGAGCGATTCGGTGAAGAGCTTCCGTACGGAGCGCCGCTCGTCGATCTTGGCGTACATCAGGGGTTGGGTGTAGCTGGGGTCGTCGCCTTCGTTGTGCCCATGCCGTCGGTAGCAGACCATGTCGATCACCACGTCCTTGCGGAACCGCTGGCGATACGCGAACGCAAGCCGGGCGACGCGCACGCACGCCTCAGGATCGTCGCCGTTCACGTGGAAGATCGGTGCCTGGATGATCTTCGCGACGTCGGTCGAGTAGTAGCCGGTGCGAGCAGACTCGGGTGTGGTGGTGAACCCGATCTGGTTGTTGACGACGACGTGGATCGTGCCACCGACGCGGTAGCCCTTGATGTCGCTCATGTTGAGCGTCTCAGCGACGACACCCTGGCCCGCGAAGGCGGCGTCGCCGTGCATCAGGATCGGCAGGATCGAGAAGGACTCCGGGTCGTTGATCGCATCCTGCTTCGCGCGGGCCATGCCGATCACCACGGGGTCGACGGCCTCGAGGTGGCTGGGGTTGGCCGCGAGCTCGACCGCGATGTCCTTGCCGCTGCGCGCCACGAACTTGCCGCTCTGGCCGAGGTGGTACGTCACGTCGCCGGAGCCCTGCATGGAGTCGGGGTCGACCTGGCCCTCGAACTCCTTGAAGATCTGGTCGTAGCTCTTGCCGACGATGTTGGTGAGCACGTTGAGGCGACCGCGGTGCGGCATGCCGATCACGGCCCCGTCGAGCTCGCCGTCCGCGGCCGCCTCGAGGATCGCGTCGAGGATCGGGATGGCCGACTCGGCGCCCTCGAGGCCGAACCGCTTCTGACCGACGTACTTCGTCGCGAGGAACTTCTCGAAGGCCTCCGCCGCGTTCAGCCGCTCGAGGATGTGGCGCTGATCGTCGGTCGCGAGCTCGGGCGACACGCCCTCCACCTGGTCCTGGATCCAGCGCTGCTCGACGGGATCCTGGATGTGCATGTACTCGATGCCGATCGTTCGGCAGTAGGCGTCGCGCAGCACGTGCAGGATGTCGCCGAGCGCGAAGCGCTCGCGCCCTCCGAGTCCGCCGGTGAGGAACTCGCGGTCGAGGTCCCAGATCGTGAGTCCGTAGGTGGCGGGGTCGAGCTCGACGGGCATCGTCGGCTCCTTCCACCGCAGCGGATCGAGGTCCGCGATGAGGTGGCCCCGAACGCGGTGCAGGCGGATGAGGTTCGCGACCGCCATCTGCTTGTCGAGCATCGCTTGCTCGCGGTCGATCGGGTTGACGTCGCGCCGCCACTGCACCGCCTCATACGGCACGTCGAGCGCGCGGAAGACCTCGTCGTAGAAGCCGTCGGCGCCGAGGAGCAGCTCCTCGACGCGCTTCAGGAACAGCCCCGACTCGGCGCCCTGGATGATGCGGTGGTCGTAGGTCGAGCTGATCGTGATCACCTTGGACACGCCGAGGTCGGCGAGCGTGACGGGATCGGCGGCCTTCCACTCTGCCGGGTAGTCGATGCTCCCCACGCCCACGATGAGCCCCTGACCAGGCATGAGGCGCGGCACGGACTGCAGGGTGCCGATCGTGCCGGGGTTGGTGAGGCTGACCGTCGCTCCCGCGAAGTCGTCGGGTGAGAGCTTGTTGGAGCGGACCTTGCGGATCAGCTCTTCGTACGCGCCCCAGAACCCACGGAAGTCGAGCGTGTCGGCCGTCTTGACGACCGGCACGAGCAGCGTGCGGCTCCCGTCGCGCTTCTCGAGATCGACCGCGATGCCGAGGCCCACGTGCGCGTGGCGCAGCACGCGGGGCTTGCCGTCGGCGTCCTCGATGTAGGACGCGTTCATCACGGGGACGGTGTCATGAATCGCTCGAACCACCGCGAAGCCGATGATGTGCGTGAAGCTCACCTTGCCGCCGCGCGTGCGTCCGAGGTAGCCGTTGATGACCTTGCGGTTCACCTCGAGCAGCTTCGCCGGGACGATCCGGAAGCTGGTGGCGGTCGGGACACCGAGGCTGGCCTCCATGTTCGCGACGATGCGCGCGCCGGCGCCGCGGATCGGCTCGCCCTCGTCGAGCGCGGGGGCGACCGCAGCTACCGGAGCAACGGGTTGAGGCGCGACGTCAGGCGCTCGCCCCGCCAACGACGCGGGGGCGACCTGCGGCTCGGCGTCGCGCTTGTAGTCGGCGAAGAACTCGCGCCAGCTCTCGCTCACCGAGGCTGGATCCGCGAGGTACTGCTCGTGCATCTCGTCCACGAGCCAGGCGTTCGGACCCAGTGCGCTCGGTGACAGATCGGGGGTTGAGTCGTCGGCCATCGGTGCCGATGGTAATGGGGTCGGGATCCACCACCCGCAGGCGGACCGGGGGTAGACCGGCGAGAACCCAGCCCGGCGGCAAGGGAGGCAGCCCGTGGGAGCAGCGGAGGCACTGGAGGGCGGCGACGGAGTGTCCCTGCACGACCTGCGGACGCTGGTCGGCGCCGAGGTCGCGGCACAGACGATCAGCGGCGCGATCGAAGGCACGCTGCTGTCCTGCACGGCCCGATCCGCGTGGATCGTCGTGGGCGACGTCGACCACGTGGTCGCGCTCCCCCATCTGCACCGCATCCGTCGCAAGTAGGCCCGACCGGGTTCGGGGCACGCGCGGGGCCGCCGCTACGGTCCTGCGCCATGAGCAACGCCCAGTTCATCTTCACGATGTACAAGGTGGGCCGGTTCCACCCGCCGGACCGCGAGGTGCTCCGGGACATCACGCTCTCCTTCTACCCGGGCGCCAAGATCGGGGTCATCGGCCCCAACGGCTCCGGGAAGTCGTCGCTCCTGCGGATCATGGCGGGGCTCGACGACGGCTTCACCGGTGAAGCGAGGCTCACCCCGGGCTTCACGGTCGGGATGCTCGAGCAGGAGCCACAGCTCGACCCCGCCAAGGACGTGAAGGGAAACGTGATGGACGGCGTGGCGGAGGTGGCCGGCCTCCTCGAGCGCTACGACGAGGTGTTGGCGATGTACGCCGACCCAGACGCCGACTACGACAAGATCGGCGCGGAGCAAGCCGACCTCGAGGCGAGGATCCAGGCGGCCGGCGCCGACGATCTCGACCGCAAGATCGAGATCGCGATGGACGCACTGCGGCTGCCTCCGGGCGACGCGGACGTGAGCACGCTCTCCGGTGGTGAGCGCCGCCGTGTGGCGCTGTGCCGGCTGCTGCTGTCCCATCCCGACCTGCTCCTGCTCGACGAGCCGACGAACCACCTCGACGCGGAGTCGGTGGCGTGGCTGGAGCGGACCTTGCGCGACTACCAGGGCACGGTCGTCGCCATCACGCACGACCGCTACTTCCTCGACAACGTGGCGCGCTGGATCCTCGAGCTCGATCGCGGCAAGGGCCACCCGTTCGAGGGCAACTACTCGAGCTGGCTGGAGCAGAAGCAGGCGCGCCTCGACGCGGAGGAGCGGCAGGACTCCTCGCGCCGACGAACCCTCGAGCGCGAGCTGGAGTGGGTGCGGATGGCACCCAAGGCGCGGCAGGCCAAGGGAAAGGCGCGGCTCGCGGCCTACGACCGCTTGCGAGCGGAGGCCGAGGACGCCGAGCGCAGCGGCGACCGGCTGCAGATCCAGCTGCCGGCGGGTCGCCGGCTCGGCGGGGTCGTGATCGAGGCGACCGCCGTGGCGAAGGGGTTCGGGGACAGGCTGCTCATCGAGCACCTCGACTTCAAGCTGCCGCCGGCGGGCATCGTCGGCGTCATCGGCCCGAACGGCGCCGGCAAGACCACGCTGTTCCGGATGATCACCGGCCAGGACGCGCCTGACGCGGGCACCTTCACCGTGGGTGAGACCGTGGATCTTGCGTACGTCGACCAAAGTCGCGACAGCCTGGACCCGGACGCCACCGTCTACGAGGAGATCACCGGCGGTGTCGAGCTCATGAAGGTCGGCGCCCGCGAGGTCAACGGCCGCGCCTACGTCTCCAACTTCAACTTCAAGGGCTCAGACCAGCAGAAGGTCGTGGGCCAGCTGTCGGGTGGCGAGCGCAACCGCGTGCTGCTCGCGAAGATGCTGAAGCAGGGCGCCAACGTGCTCCTCCTCGATGAGCCCACGAACGACCTCGACGTCGACACGCTCCGAGCGCTGGAGGACGCACTCGAGGCGTTCGCCGGGTGCGCGGTGGTGATCAGCCACGACCGGTGGTTCCTCGATCGGATCGCCACGCACATCCTCGCCTTCGAGGGCGACAGCCAGGTGCGCTGGTTCGAAGGCAACTTCTCCGAGTACGAGGACTGGCGACACAAGGAGCTGGGCGCCGAAGCGGATCAGCCGCATCGCATCAAGTACAAGCCGCTGCACCGCTAGTGGGGTGGCTCGTAACGCTCGGCAGGTAACCGGCGAGTCATCCGGCGTCGATGACAAGGACGCAGGCCGACGAACTCCACCAGCGAATGCGAGGCCGAGGACACCGTCAGCGGCGGCGGGGGC
>JBQTHC010000070.1:0-11796 GCA_052390255.1 Microthrixaceae bacterium | reverse complement strand
GGTGCCGCGGCCGAGCTCTGGCTCGACCGCCTCCACTTCCTCGTGTGGGCCAACAGCTACGACGCGCGGGCGCCCGGTGCCCCGATCTGGTGGTGGGCCCGCAAGGCGAGTCGCTTGGGCGCGACCGAGGGAGGAGCGGCCGACGTCGTGCTCGCCGACGGCACGCCCGCATGGATCGACGGTGGCCCGCGGGCACCGTTGGCTACGCCGCTGGTTGGGGCGGCCGTGATCCACTGCGAGTCGGTCGAGCTCGGCTCGTTGCGACCGTTGCCACCTCCGCGTGCGCCGACGGCGGACCTCGCGCCCGATCAGCTCGCGGCGGTCGCGCACGGATCCGGCCCGGCGCGGATCATCGCCCCGGCGGGATCCGGCAAGACGCGCGTGCTCACCGAGCGGTACCGCCACCTCCTGCAAGACCGCGGCTACGAGCGTGAAGCGATCGTCGCGCTTGCCTACAACAAGCAGGCGCAGGAGGAGATGGCCTCCCGTCTCACGGGGTTGGACGCGCGGATCCACACGATCAACGCATGGGGGTACTCCATCCTGGCGCGGGCGCTCGGTCGCCGACCCGCGGTCCTCGCAGAGCGGCAGGTCCGCTCCATCGTCGAAGGGCTGGTCCCCTCGCGTCAGCGACGCGTCAACACCGACCCGATCGGCCCGTACCTCGACGGTCTCGCACTCATCCGCCTCGGCCTTCGACGCCCCGAGGAGGTGGAGGCGGAGCTCGACGACGTGGGCGGCCTCGCGGCGGCGTACCCCGCGTATCGGGACGAGCTTCGTCGCCGCGGCGCCATCGACTTCGACGAGCAGGTGTTCGGCGCGGCCGAGGCGCTGCTGCGGGACGGGTCGCTGCGGCGCGCCGTGCAGGCCGACCACCGGCACCTGCTCGTCGACGAGGTGCAGGACCTCACCCCCGCGCACGTGCTGCTCCTGCGCCTTGCCGCGGGCCCCGCCGGCGACGTCTACGGCGTCGGCGACGACGACCAGTGCATCTACGGCCACGTGGGGGCGGATCCCCGGTTCCTCGTGGACTACGAGCGGCACTTCCCCGGAGCGAGCCTGCACGCGCTCGAGGTCGGCTACCGCTGCCCTCGGCTCGTCACGGAGGCGGCGGTGGCGCTGCTCGGCCACAACGTCGTGCGAGTGGCCAAGGACATCCGGCCGGGTCCCCTCGCGAGCGACGACGTGGCCGGGTTGCAGGTGGTGACGCACGGGCCCGACCACGGTGCGAGCGCGCTCGTGGAGGCGGTCGATGCGTGGCTCGCCGACTCGGTCGACCCCGCCGCGGTCGCGGTGCTCACCCGTGTGCAGTCGCTGCTCCTCGCGCCGCACGTGGCCCTCGCGGAGGCGGGTGTCCCTGTCGACTCGATCCTCGACGAAGGCGTGCTCGATCGTCTGGGCGTGCGCGCCGCCCTCGCCTATCTCCGCATCGCGATCGATCCCGCGCGGATCTCCGGCGGCGACCTGAGCGAGGTCCATCGCCGCCCCAGCCGCGGGCTGCCGCAGTGGGCGACGAAGTGGCTCGACCGGTGCCGCTCGATCGACGACGTCCGTCGTGCGGCAGCGCGGATCGACGACGCGCGGGTCGCGTCGAAGCTCGACGACCTCGCCCTCGATCTCGACCGGCTGGCCCAGCTCGCGAGTCGCGGCGCCACCGCACGGGCGTTGCTCACCGCCGTGCGCGACGACATCGGCCTCGGCTCGGCGATGACCCTGCTCGACAGCACCGGCGCGGCGAGCAGCTCGCACCTCGATGACCTCGAGGCGCTCGTGCAGGTTGCCGATCTGCATCCGGAGGCGGCCACGTTCGAGCCGTGGCTTCGGCGGGCCTTCCATCGCGAGCGCGCCGCGTCCGGGGTCACGCTGTCGACCATCCATCGCGTGAAGGGGAGGGAGTGGGACCGCGTCGTCGTGTTCGGCGTCAGCGACGGGCTCATGCCGCATCGCCTCGCGAGCGACGTGGAGGAGGAACGCCGCGTCCTCCATGTCGGCATCACGCGGGGTCGCGAGCGCGTGCTCGTCCTCGGGGACCGATCACGCCCGTCCCCGTTCCTCGCCGAGCTCGGCGGCGCGGCTGCACGCGATCCAGATCCCCCGGTTGCGCTGGGGAGCAGCCCGATGCGCTGAAAAGTTCCTCGTCTCGCAATCTCAGATCCGCTTCGGACCCGTAGCCTCGTGCGGGAACAAAGCCTGACAGATCACCACTCGTCAACCCGAGGGAGAAGCCATGGCCGAGCTCGACCGCACCGTGTGGACCGCTCCGGTCCGCAACCTGGGTTGGGTCGCGGCCCGCTACGGACTGCGATAGATCCGTGGACCACCTGCGCCCCCTCGGGCGACGTGATGTCGTCGACGCGCTGCATGCGCACGACGCGAGCCCCACCGTCGGCTCGCCGCGCGTCGGGATCGAGCACGAGAGCCACACCTACTGCCTCGCCGATCCGAAGCGGCACCTCCACCCCGACGAGGTGCTCGGCGCCGTCGCCGCCGGCGGGGCGCTCGAGCATGCGAGCGCGGTCACCGTGGAGCCCGGTGGACAGGTGGAGGTGGCGACGCCGCCCGCGTCGCCGTGGTGGCACGCGCTGACCGCGTTGCGGATCGATGGCGCGGCGGTGCGCGACGCGCTGGCGGTCGCCGGAGTCGGCGTCCTCGGCGCGGGTGTGGACCCGCTTCGTCAGCCGGCCCGCACCCTCTCCAAGCCGCGTTACGACGCGATGGAGCGCTACTTCGAGCAGTGGGCGCCAGCCGGGTTGCTGATGATGGCCGGGTGCGCGTCGATCCAGGTCAACATCGATCACGGCGACGCCGCCACGATGGCGCGCCGCTGGGACCTCGCCCATCGGATCGGTCCCGCCCTCGGGGCCGCGTTCGCCTGCTCCCCATCGGCGACCCACCGGTCCTCTCGGCTGGCGGCCTGGGAGATGATCGACCCCTCCCGCACCCGTCCTGCCTTCGCGTCAGGCGACCTCGGTGACGACTGGGCGGCGTACGTGCTCAACGCGAGGGTGATGCTCCTGCACGACGACGACGATCGCTGTGCGCCCGTCACCACCGCGATCAGCTTTGACGAGTGGATCGAGCACGGCATCGACGGGCGCTACCCCACGTCGACCGACCTCGCGTACCACTGCACGACGCTCTTCCCGCCGGTGCGTCCGCGCGGCTGGCTGGAGCTGCGCTGGCTCGACTCGCTGCCCGCAGGGCTCACCGAGACCGCGGTCGCGGCGGTGGTCGCGGTGCTCGACGACGAAGAGGCGGGCGACCGCGCCGCCAGAGCGTGTGCACCCGTTGCGGACGCGTGGGCTGCGGCCGCGCGCTTCGGACCCGCCCATCCCGAGCTCGCGGCGGCGGCGGTCACCACCCTGCGGGATGCGGCCGACGCGCTCGACCGGTCGGACGCGCCATCCCACCTGGCCGAGGACGTTGCCGACGCGGCCGACCGTTGGCCCGCGCGTGGGCGGTGCCCCGCCGATGACCTCGAGGACCGGCTTCGAAGCGGCGCGTCGCTCGCTGACATCGTCGACCCGGCAGCGGAGGTGGCGCGGTGGCGGTGAACGAACGACTTGGCTCGCTCCTGATCGACGCACGCGCGCGCACCGCCTCGATCCTCGAGCCGTTCGACGATGCCGTGCTGCGACGCCAGCACGATCGCCTCATGTCGCCACTCGTGTGGGACCTCGCGCACGTGGCGAACTACGAGGACCTCTGGCTCGTGCGAGCGCTCGGGGGCGCGCCCACGCGAACAGGCCTCGACGACCTCTACGACGCGTTCAAGCAGCCGCGCCACGCACGCGAGGCCCTCCCGTTGCTCGATCCCAAGCAGGCACGCCAGTACGCGGCCGAGGTGCGCAGTCGCGCGCTCGACGTCCTCGCCGAGGTCGACGTGGGCCCGGAAGTCGATCTCGCGCTCCTGCGCGACGGCTTCGTGCACACGATGGTGGTGCAGCACGAGCATCAGCACGCCGAGACGCTCCTCGCCGCGATCCAGCTGCTCCCGCCCGAGGAAGGCCATCGCCTCGAGTCCCCGCCGCCGCCCGCGTCCAGCGCGCTGGTGACGCACGAGGTGCTCGTCCCATCCGGGTCGTTCACGATGGGCAGCGACGCTCGCGAGGCCTACGACAACGAGCGGCCGCCGCACGAGGTGCACCTCGATGCGTACTTCATCGACGCGGCGCCCGTCACCAACGGGCAGTTCCAGGCGTTCATCGAGGCGGGTGGCTACGACCGCGAGTCGCTTTGGAGCACCGATGGCTGGGCGTGGCGGCAGGAGGCAGCGCTCACGGCACCGCAGTTCTGGCAGCGCGACGGTGGCGGTTGGGTGCGGGTGCGCTTCGGGCGCGTCGAGCCGGTGCCCGCCGACGAGCCGGTGCAGCACGTCTGCTGGTACGAAGCCGATGCGTATGGCCGCTGGGCCGGCAAGCGTCTGCCGACCGAGGCGGAGTGGGAGCGGGCGGCACGTGGCACCGTGCCCGATCCCGAGGTCGCGAACGTCGGTCAGCGTCACCTCGGTCCGGCTCCGGTCGGCGCCTATCCGAGCGGCGTGAGCGAGGTCGGGTGCCACCAGATGCTCGGCGACGTGTGGGAGTGGACCGCCACCGACTTCGGGCCGTACCCGGGGTTCGTGGCCTTCCCGTACCAGGAGTACTCCGCCGTCTTCCACGGCGACGCGTACAAGGTGCTGCGCGGCGGCTCGTGGGCCACGCACCCCGTGGCGTGCCGCTCCTCGTTCCGCAACTGGGATCTCCCGATCCGGCGTCAGATCTTCGCCGGGTTCCGCTGCGCACGGGATGCCCGCTGATGTGCCGCCACCTCGCCTACCTCGGCCCACCCCGCTCGCTCGCGTCGCTCTTGTACGAGCCGTCGCAGTCGCTCGAGCAGCAGAGCTGGCGCCCCACCCATCAGCGAGAAGGAGCGATGAACGCCGACGGTTGGGGGGTCGGCTGGTGGGATCCTGCGGTTCGCACCGAGCCCGCCCGCTACCGCACCGCCGCGCCGATGTGGACCGACACCTCGTTCCGATCGGTCGCGGAGGTGGTCCACGCCACGGCCATCCTCGCGGCGGTTCGGAGTGCCACGCCGCCCTCACCGATCGTCGACACCGGCAACGCGCCGTTCAGCTCCGGACCGTGGCTGTTCTCGCTGAACGGGTTCGTCACCGGCTTCCGCGGCGAGATCGGCGAGGAGCTGCGCCGCTCGGTCTCGCACCGTCGCGCGATCGGCATCGAGGGCACGAGCGACTCCGAGGTGCTGTTCGCCCTGGTGCTGGATGCGCTCGACGCTGGCGCCACCGCTGCCGAGGCGCTCGCATCCGTCACCACCGCGGTGCTGGCGACCACCGACGGCAAGCTCAACCTGCTCATCTGTGACGGTCATCGCATCACCGCGACGGCGTGCGGCAACTCGCTCTTCACGCTGCTCGACGACGGGCTCGCCGCAGGAGGCGTGCTCGTCGCTTCCGAACCGCTCGACGACCACCGCGGATGGACGGCCGTCCCGCTCGGCTCGTTCGTGGAGGCAGCCATCGGCGCCGTTCGCGTGGAGCCCCTCGCATCCGCCGAAGGAGCCGCATGACCACCCCCGAACCGCTCGGTCCGCGATGCACGATCGTGGCGCACCTCGGCTCGGACGACCTCGCCACCACGCTGCGACACGACGCTCGAACGGGGCTCACGAGCTCGCCGAAGCGGCTCCCACCCAAGTGGTTCTACGACGAGCGTGGCTCGCAGCTCTTCGACGAGATCACGCGCCTCGAGGAGTACTACCCCACGCGTCGCGAGACCGAGATCCTCGAGCGCGAGGCGGCCCACATCGCCGCGCGCACCGGAGCCCGGACGCTCCTCGAGCTCGGCTCCGGCACGTCCACGAAGACGAAGCTCCTCCTCGACGCGCTCGCAGCGGCCGGCACCCTCACCCACATCGTCCCGTTCGACGTCTGCGAGCCGATCCTGCGCGAGGCCGGACCCGATCTCGCCGCCCGCTACCCCGGCGTCCAGGTCGACGCCGTGGTCGGCGACTACGAGCGGCACCTCGGGCGGCTCTCGCTCGGCGACGCGTCGCTCGTCGCCTTCCTCGGCGGCACGATCGGGAACCAGGCGCCGTCCGAGCGCGCGAAGTTCCTCGGCGAGCTCGCGGACCAGATGGACACGGGCGACTGGCTCCTGCTCGGCGCCGACCTCGTGAAGGACGCGAGCCGGCTCGTGGCCGCCTACGACGACGCTGCCGGCGTCACGGCTGCGTTCAACCGGAACCTCCTCAGCGTGCTCAACCGCGAGCTCGACGGGGACCTCGACCCGACGCAGTTCGACCACGTCGCGCGGTGGGACCCGGACCAGCAGTGGATGGAGATGCACCTCCGGTCGAGGATCGACCAGCACGCCCGGCTGGCTGCGATCGACCTCGACGTCCACTTCGCTGCAGGCGAGCTCCTGCACACCGAGATCAGCGCCAAGTTCACGACACAGCGCCTCGCGAGCGAGCTCGACGCGGCAGGTCTCGAGCTCGACGAGATCCTTCTCGACGCTGCGGGCGACTTCGCCGTGGCGCTCGCCGCGAAGCCCCGCCGCCCTCACGCCTAGCCTGGGCCGATGGCCGAGTACACCGCACCCCTGCGCGACATGCGCTTCGCGCTCGAGCACCTCGCGGACCTGCGCGAGATCATCGCTCTTCCGGGCTACGAGCACGTCGACTCCGACTCGATCTTCGGCGTGCTCGAGGAGAACGCGCGGTTCATGGAAGACCTCGTGGCACCGCTGAACCGGGTGGGTGACCTCCAGGGCTGCGTGCGCAACGACGACGGCAGCGTCACCACGCCGGAAGGGTTCGCTGCCGCCTATCGGGCCTACGTCGCGGCCGGCTGGGGCGCGGTGTCCTTCCCACCCGAGTACGGCGGGGGCGGGTTCCCGTGGTTGATGAGCATCGCGATGCAGGAGATCCTCACCTCGGCGAACATGGCGTTCTCGATGTGCCCCCTGCTCAACCAGGGCGCGATCGACATGCTCCTGCACCACGCGTCCGAGGAGCACCGCGAGACCTACCTCCCCAAGATGGTCACGGGGGAGTGGACCGGAACGATGAACCTCACCGAGCCGCAGGCCGGCTCGGACGTCGGGGCGCTCACCACCCGCGCTGTTCCGCAGAGCGACGGGACGTACCGGATCACCGGGACGAAGATCTTCATCTCCTACGGCGAGCACGACATGTCGGAGAACATCATCCACCTCGTGCTCGCCCGCACACCGACCGCTCCACCCGGCACGAAGGGGATCAGCTGCTTCATCGTGCCGAAGCTCCTGCTCGACGAGAACGGCGATCCTGGTGAGCGCAACGACGTTACCTGCGTGTCGATCGAGCACAAGATGGGGATCAAGGCGAGCCCCACGTGCGTGCTCTCCTACGGCGAGCGCGGGCAGGGCGCTGTCGGCTACCTCATCGGCGAGGAGAACGCTGGCATGCGCTACATGTTCACGATGATGAACAACGCTCGCCTGTCGGTGGGGTTGGAGGGCTTGGCCCTGTCCGAGCGCGCGTTCCAGATGGCCATCGACTACGCGAAGGAGCGCAGGCAGGGTCGCTCACCCGGGAGCCCTGCGGGAGCGCAGCAGGCGATCGTCGAGCACCCAGATGTGCGTCGGATGCTGCTGACGATGCGTTCGAGCATCGAAGCCCTCCGCGGCGTCGTGTACCTCAACGCTGCGGCGATCGACCGGGCGACCCACGGGGACGAGGCGGACCGGCAGGCCGGTGCAGAGCTCGCGGACTTCCTCACCCCGGTGTCGAAGGGGTGGGGCACCGACCTCGGTGTCGAGCTCACCAGCCTTGCGATCCAGGTCTTCGGCGGAATGGGGTACATCGAGGAGACCGGCGTGGCGCAGCACTTCCGCGACGCGCGCATCGCGCCGATCTACGAGGGCACGAACGGCATCCAGGCGATGGACCTCGTGGGCCGCAAGCTCCCGATGCGCGCTGGCGCCGCGGTCACCGACTACCTCGCCCGGATCGAGGCGCTCGACGGCGACCTCGCCGCGGCGGGCGAGGACCTCGCGTCGATCCGGCGAGCGCTCGCCGACTCCCTCGCGACGGCGCGCACCGCGACGAGCTGGATCCTCGAGCACGGGCTCGCCGAGCCGTTGGACGCGCTCGCCGGGGCCACGCCGTACCTGCGGCTCTTCAGCCTTGTGACGGGCGGTTGGGTCATGGCGCGCCAGGCGCTCGCGGCCGCCAGCGCGCTCGAGGCAGGGGGTCTGTCGGAGGAGGATGCTTCGCTGCACGCCGGCAAGGTCCTGACGGCGCGGTTCTTCTGCGAGCAGATCCTTCCGCAGACCGCCGGCCTGCTCCCGGCGGTGGTCGCCACCAATCGCGACCTCGCGGCTGCCGAGCTCTGAGCTAGGGCCTCGCGCGCGTCCGGGTGCGCCCGCGACCGCGCGCCTGGCCCCGCGCACGCTCGTCGAGGTAGCTGCGGCGACGCACCACGCGAGCGAGGCGGTGGTACGGATGCAGGGGCGACAGGTTCGCCGGCTCCACCTTGGGTGGGAACGCGAGCAGCTCGCGCACGTCGTACGCGATCGAGTACACCCGCATGCGATCCAGCTGATCCTCGAAGGCGAAGAGCTCTGGATAGGCCTCTTCCAACCAGCGCGGCACCTCCGCGTAGTCGGCGGCGAGCGTCGTGGCCTCGAACTCGGCCGCGACGTGCAGCTCCGGGTAGGCGCAGCAGCGCAGCACGATGTCGAGGTCGAGGTCGGGCGGACCGGACCGCGCCCACTCGAAGTCGAGCAGCGCCGTCACCGACTCGCCGTCCCACAGCACGTTCTCGAAGGTGACGTCACCGTGCACGAGCGTGGTGGCGGTGAAGGGTTGGAGCGTGCCCCCGACTCGCTCCACGAGCTCGATCGACTCCTGCATCACGAGCGCGTCGACGTGCTCGAGTCGCGCGGCGTGCTCCAGTGCCTCGAGCAGCGGGGCGGTGGGGTCGACCGCGCCGGCCTCGAGGAGCTGGGGAGTGCCCGACAGCGGAGGCAGGTCGGCGGGCGCGGGAATGCGGTGGAGCGCTCGGAGTCGGTCGGCGAGCTGCTGGATGGCGCGGTGGCGGGCCGTTGGGTCCATCTCCGGCCAGCGGTGCGCGAGCGGGCTCCCCGGCACGCGCTCGGACACCAACCAGTCCTCTCCCGGCTTGCCGCCGCGCGCGACGATCCGCGGATAGCCCACCTCGTCGGGAAGGCTTGCGGCGATGATCGTCTCGCGGGCGAGTCGGTCGTCGTGGGTGCGGTTGACGCGCACGGCGTGCGTCGGCGTGAGCCACACCTCGTTGGTGACGCTGCTCGCTCGCTCGAGCGGCGCGCGAGGGTCGAGGCCTGCGCCGCGGAGCGCGGTGCGTGCGCGAAGCTCCGCCAACGCTGAGCCTTCTTGACCTCTGGTCATAGGGTGGTTGCTCCGGCCGGCCGCATCGGGCCCAGCTCGCAAACTACCGGCTCACGGAGCACGGGCTGCGGACCCGCGGACACCGACGAGGTCAGCCGCGATCCCACACCATGTGCAGACCAGCATCACCCCGGAGGAGCTCGATCGGGTCGTGCTTGTCGATGTGCCCGATCAGGCCGAAGTAGACGCCGTACCCGCAGAGCTGCTGGAGCCGCTGGTCGAACGTCGTGGCGATCTCCCGCGGGATGCCGAGCTGCTGGTTCTCCTGCTGGCGGATGTACCCCGCGCAGTAGTTCATCGCGATGCCGACGCGGCGCTCCTCGGTGGTGTTGGCACCGCCGCCGTGCCACAGGCTCCCGTGCCAGACGAGCACCGACCCCCGCTCCATCTCTGCGGGGATCGAGTCGTAGTGCTTCCCGTACACGGGTGAGGCGTCCGCGAGATGCGAGCCAGGGATGATCCGTGTGGCGCCGTTGGCCTCGGTGAAGTCCGTGAGGGCCCACATGGTGTTGCAGACCGTGGGTGGGTGTGGCTTGGGGATCGGCATGAGCTGGTCGTCGGCGTGGATCGGTTGTGGCGTCTCGCCGGCGCAGATCGCGATCGACGACAGAGACGAGATCAGGCAGCCCGGATCGAGCACCCGCTCTACGAGCGGGAGCACGTTGGGGTGCACGGGGATGCGCTGGAAGACCTCGCCATGGACCAGGAGGTTGTAGATGCGAACCGTCTCGCTGCCCTCGAAGTCGTTCGTCGCGGGGGCGACGCCCAGATCCACCTCGAGGTGCTCGAGCGCGGACGTGAGCTCGTCGAGCAGGTCGTCCTCGATCGCGTCGGGCACGATCGTGTAGCCCTGCTCCGCGATCCTCGCGGCGTGGTCGGCGAGCTCATCTGCGGTGACGGTGCGCACGAATTGAACGTAGCCGGGTAGGTTCGCGGCATGTCGATCTACGACCACTCCCTGAACGCCCTCGACGGGTCGCCGCTGGATCTGCACGACTTCGAGGACAAGACCGTGCTGATCGTGAACGTGGCCTCGAAGTGCGGGCTCACCCCCCAGTACGCGGGGCTCGAGAAGATCCACGAGCAGTACGCGGCGCGCGGCTTCTCGGTGCTCGGTGTGCCGTGCAACCAGTTCCTGGGTCAGGAGCCGGGCACCTCGGAGGAGATCGCCACGTTCTGCTCCACCACCTACGGGGTCACCTTTCCGCTCGCCGAGAAGGTCGAGGTCAACGGAGACGCGCAGCACCCGCTCTACGCCGACCTCAACGCCGTCGAGGATGCCGATGGCAAGGCCGGCGATGTGACTTGGAACTTCGAGAAGTTCCTCGTCGCGCCCGGCGGCGCGGTCACGCGGTTCCGTCCTGGCGTCGAGCCCGAGGATCCCGCGCTCATCGCGGCCATCGAGGCGTCGCTGCCCGCCTGAGATGCGGGGATCCTGAGGGTCGGCCAGTAACCTAGGCCGACCATCATGAACGACACCGACACCGATCTCGAGGCCGCGCGTCCCTCCGTCGCCGACGCGCCACTCACCTTTGCATCCCTCGGCGTGGCCCCCCGGCTCGTCGAGGTGCTCGCTGGCCAGGGCATCCACGAGCCGTTCGCGATCCAGCGGCTCACCATCGCCGACGCGCTCGCGGGGCGAGACGTGTGCGGCAAGGCGAAGACCGGCTCCGGCAAGACGCTCGCGTTCGGCCTCCCGCTCCTCGAGCGGCTCGCGAAGGCTGAGCCTCGGCGCCCGCGTGGGCTCGTGCTCGTCCCCACCCGTGAGCTCGCGCTCCAGGTGCACGACGTGCTCGCCCCGCTCGCCAAGGCGATCGGGAGTCGCGTGGTGGCCGTCTACGGCGGCGCCGACATGAACAAGCAGATCCAGGCGCTCGCCGCCGGTGTCGAGGCGATCATCGCGACGCCTGGCCGCCTGATCGACCTCGTCGACCGCAAGGAGGTCGAGCTCGGCGGTCTGGAGATCGTGGTGGTCGACGAAGCCGACCGCATGGCCGACATGGGCTTCCTCCCCCAGGTGGAGTGGCTCCTGCGCCACGTCGACTCCCAGCACCAGACGCTGCTGTTCTCCGCGACGCTCGACGGCGTGGTCGACGGGCTCATCAAGCGCTACCAGCACGATCCCGTGTACCACGAGGTCGCGTCCGACACCGTCACGGTCGACGCCATGCTCCACCGGTTCATCGCCGTGCACGAGATGGACAAGGTGAAGGTCGCAGCCTCGATCGCTCGCAACAGCGGCCGCGTTCTGGCGTTCACCAACACGAAGCGAGTCGCGGATCGACTTGCCGCCGCGCTCCAGGGCGAGGGGGTGCAAGCCGCGGCGATCCACGGCGACCTGCGCCAGGGCCAGCGCGAGGACGCGCTCCGGCAGTTCAC
>JBQTHC010000069.1:0-6648 GCA_052390255.1 Microthrixaceae bacterium | reverse complement strand
ACCCGCCGCTCCCCCCCCCCACCCCCGTCATTGCCGTGGTCATTCCCCCGCCGCCGGTGGGGTGTACGCCCATTAAAAGGACGAAGGGCTCCGCTGAGGCGGCCGACTCGACGGTCGGTCGAGCGGTCGGCTCAGCTGCATGCGCCGTCGCTCGCGCTCTGGCCGAGCTTCGTGCGGAGGTCGGCCTCGAACTCGCGCACGGCGGGGCCTGCGGCGACTTCCTTGAGCGCGGCGAACCGTGGGAAGCCGGCGTCACGTTCGGCGTCCCACTCGTCGGCGAAGCGACCGCTCGCGATGCCCTCGACGATCTCACGCATCGGCGCGGCGACGTCGAGGTGCGCGAAGTTCGGGACCCGACTGAGCTGGCCGTACTGGCTCGTGGGCGAGTGGTGCTCCATCTGCGCGGCGTAGCCCTCCTCCCGCAGCAGGCGATAGGTGCGCTCCACCTCGCCCGACAGCACGAGCTCGGTGATGATCGCCTCGAGTGGGATCCCCTGCTCCAGCATCACGCCCATGAAGCTCTGCGACACGCGGCTGAGCGCAGGCGAGAGCGCCTGCTCCACAGCGAGGTCGAGGATCGCCTCCTGCCGTGGTGTCAGCTCGATCGCACCCTGGCGCAGGCCGCCGATCGCCTTGGCGATCGCAAGCGTGCGCGCCTGCGCCCGGCCCGTTGCGTCGCGGTGCACGCCAACGGCGGTGATGAAGCCGATGCCTTCCTCGTAGCAGCGGCGCACCTCGGGCCCGAGCATCCGCGGCGCCACCATGCCGACGTCGCATGCGGGATCGAGTCGGTCGAACGCGAGCGTGTAGCCGCTCGCCACGACCACGAGCGCGTCGGGTCGCGGCGCGAGCGGCAGGCCCGGGATCGCGTCGTCGGGTACGAGGAGGCACATCACATCCGCGCTCGATGCCGCGTCGAGGTCGTGTGCCGCGAAGCCGTCCGCTTCGGCCTGCGCGCGCGTCTCGTCGGCGCGCACGCACACGATCACGTCGAGGCCGGAGTCACACAGGTTGAGCGCCCACGAGCGACCCTGGTTGCCGTAGCCGACGACCGCGACGCGCTGGCCGCGCAGCTCGTCGACGTCGCCGTCGGCGTCGTGGAAGATCACCGTCACGTCAGCGCTCCTTCGGCTTGAGCGACTCGGCCGCGGCCGCGTACTCGGGGGTGTCGTGCGACTGGCTCTCGGCCGCGAGACCAAAGCCGAGCACCCGCGTGGCGTTGGCCCGCAAGTGCTGGTTGAGCACTGCCTTGGTCTGCTGCACCGCCTGCGGCGGCTGGGCCGCGAGTCGGTGCGCGTACGCGAGCGCGTCGTCGAGCAGCCGATCGGGCGGCACCACGAAGTTGGCGAGGCCGAGCGACACGGCCTCAGTGGCGGCCACGCGGTCGCCAGTGAGGAGGTACTGCTTGGCGCGCAGGATGCTCGTCATCGCAGGCCACGTCACCGCACCACCGTCGCCGGCCACGAGCGCGACGGACACGTGCGTGTCGGCGAGGAACGCCGTGTCCGCCATGAACACGATGTCGCACAGCGTCGTGACCGTGCAGCCGAGCCCGACCGCGGGTCCGTTGACCGCAGCAACGACCGGCACGGCGACGGCAAGCATGTCGTCGACGAGACGCCGCGCGAGGTGCAGGCTGCGGCGCCGCACCGCGAGGTCGATACGGCGACGCTCGAAGTCGTCGTAGCTCCCGCCCGCGCTGAAGGCCTTGCCGGCTCCGGTGAGCACCACTGCACGCGCCCCCTCGTCGCGCGCGAGGTGCGACCACAGGTCGACGAAGGTGGCGTGGAAGTCCTCCGTGAACGAGTTCAGCTCGTCGGGACGGTTGAGGGTGACGACGCGCACGGCCCCGTCGGCCCGGACGTCTATTCCGGCCAGCTCGTACAACGTAGGTTCCTCCCCATGGACGAAGGCCCGAGGGTAGCGATCATCACGGGAGGCAGCAGCGGGATCGGGCTCGCGTGCGGTCGCCTCCTCGCCACCAACGGGTACGACGTGGTGCTCACGGCGCGCCGCGAGGATCCGCTCCGCGCCGCCGCCGACGCGATCGGCGCGCGCTGGGTCGCCGCCGACAGCGCCGACGAAGCAGCCTTCCCAGCAGTGGTCGCGGCCGCTGGGCGCGTCGACCTTCTCGTGCATGCGGCAGGGGTGATGGCGGGCACGTTCGTGCGCAAGGAGACCCCAGACACCTTCGACGCGGTGATCCGCACCAACCTGCGCTCCGCGTTCGTGGTCACGTCGGCTGTCCTCGAGGTGATGCCCGCCGGTGGACGCATCATCTTCTTGTCGTCGTCCTCGGCGCACGCGCCGCAGGCCGGCAAGTCTGCCTACTCAGCGTCGAAAGCGGGTCTGAACGCGTTCGCACTCGCGCTCGCGAAGGAGGTGGACCGCGACGGCATCGCGGTGCACGTCGTCACGACCGGGCCGGTGGCCACACCGATGCTCGACGACGTGCACTTCCCGATGCTCGCCCTCGACGTCGACGACGTCGCGCGCACCGTCGTCTGGCTCGACACGCTCCCGCCGGGCATGTCGCTCCCCGAGGTCGCCATGGGCGCGGTCGAGAAGGGTCCGTTCGCGCCCGAGCCGTTCGTGCCCGAGGCAGCCCGAGCACTCGGCCGCACCGAGCTCGCCTGACCGACAAACCCTCCGCTCAGGCGGAGAGATGCCGGCCGGCTCAGGAGCCGAGCCGATCGGCGAGGCGACCAACAGCACAGTGCCACTGCGTGGGCACGAAGAGGTCCGGCGGCCTCCCCATCCGCGCATCTCTTCCGCGCCGGTAGCGTCGGGCCGTGGACTTGGGACTGCGGGAGCGCGCGGCGATCGTGACCGGCGCGAGCCGCGGCATCGGCCGCGCGATCGCGGTCGAGCTCGCGGCGGAGGGATGCCGCGTGCTGCTCGTCGGTCGCGATCGAGACGCGCTCGCCGCGGTCGCCGCCGAGGTGCGCAGGGCAGACGGTGTGGCGGAGACCCTTCCGATCGACGTCACGGACCCTGCGGCGGCCGATGCGATCGTCGCGGCTTGCAGCACCGCGTTCGGACGAGTCGACATCCTCGTGAACAACGCCGGTGGCGCGACGCAACGGCCGCTCGACCAGCTCACCGCCGCCGACTGGCAGGCCGGTCTCGAGCTGAACTTCCTCGCCGCGGCGCGGCTGTCCGTTGCGGTGCTCCCCGCGATGCGGGCTGCCGGATGGGGACGCCTCGTGCACGTCACCTCGGTCAGCGGACGCGAGCCCGATCCCCTCTTCGCTCCCTACTCTGCGGCCAAGGCCGCCCTCCTGAACCTGTCGACCTCCCTGTCGAACGCCTACGCGGCGGATGGCGTCCTCAGCAGCTGCGTCGTCCCCGGGGTCACGATCACCGAGCTGGTCGAGACGAACGCCGCCGCGACCGCCGAGCGAACCGGATCCACACGCGACGTGGTGATGACACGACTGCTCGCGAAGCAGGGCGTGGCCGCCGGCCGCTTCGGCACCCCCGCCGAGATCGCCGCCGCGGTCGTGTTCCTCGCCTCCGAGCAGGCCTCGTGGATCACGGGCGCCACGCTCGAGGTCGACGGGGGCACGCTGCGCTCCACCTGAGCAGGCTCGACTAGCCTCTCTAACAGGTGCGTCACGTTTGCTGGAGCGAGGGGACCGATGGTGCGAGACGGTGAGGGCGGCACAGGCTTCGACCCCGATGCCGTCCACGCCAAGTACCTGGCCGAGCGCGACAAGCGACTCGTGCCGGGCCGCGCCGACATCCGCGACCTGACGCGCGACGAGCACTTCGCACGGTTCCGCGAGGACCCGTTCACCCCGCGGATCGAGCGCGAACCACTCGACGGCGACGTCGACGTCGTGATCGTCGGCGGTGGCATCGCTGGGGTGCTGGCGGGCGCCAACCTGCGCAAGGCAGGCGTCGACCGGATCCGCATCATCGACCAGGCGGGCGGCATCGGCGGCACCTGGTACTGGAACCGCTATCCCGGCGTGATGTGCGACGTCGAGTCGTACATCTACATGCCGATGCTCGAGGAGCTCGGGTACATCCCGAAGGACCGCTACGCGTCCGGCGAGGAGATCCGGCTGCATCTCGAGGCGATCGCGGACCGCTACGACCTCGTCCGCGATGCGCTCTTCCACACCGACGTGACCCGAGCCGCGTGGGACGACGATGCCGCTCGCTGGCGGATCGAGACCAACCGCGGCGACGAGATCACGTGCCGCTACTACGTCCTCGCGGTCGGGATCCTCAACCTGATGAAGCTCCCCGCCATCCCGGGCATGGAGCAGTTCGCCGGTCATTCGTTCCACACCGCGCGCTGGGACTACGAGTACACGGGTGGCCACCCGGGAGCGCCGCTCACGAAGCTCGGCGACAAGGTCGTCGCGCTGATCGGAACTGGGGCAACGGGCATCCAGTGCCTTCCGCCGCTCGCGTCAGCGGCCAAGCAGGTCTACGTGTTCCAGCGCACGCCGTCGGCCGTGGGCGAGCGCGGCAACCGTCCCACCGAGCCCGACTTCGCCGCTGACCTGCCGCCCGGGTGGCAGCAGGCGCGGATGGACAACTTCGAGACCGTGATGCTGGGCCGCCCCGTCGACGTCGACCTGATCGACGACGGGTGGACGCACCACTACGCCGCCGTGCAGCACCCACCGAGGCACAAGGGGATGTCCATCGAGGACTACATGCGCGGTGCCGAGGAGATCGACTTCGGGATCATGGAGGAGCATCGCCGGCGCGTCGACCAGCTCGTGGCCGACCACGAGGCCGCCGAGATCCTCAAGCCGTACTACCGCTATTTGTGCAAGCGGCCATGCTTCCACGACGAGTTCCTCCAGGCGTTCAACAACCCGAACGTCACCCTGGTCGACTGCCCGAGCGGCATGGATCACATCTCCGAGCGGGGTCCGGTGGTGGGTGGCCAGCAGTATGACGTCGACTGCATCGTCTACGGCACTGGCTTCGAGGCCGAGCTCACACCGCTGTTTCGTCGGACCGGCCACGACATCGTCGGCCGCGGTGGGATCCGTCTCGCTGACAAGTGGGCCGAGGGCGCGGCGAGCCTCTTCGGCATGATGAGCCGCGGCTTCCCGAACCTGTTCGTGATGCCGGCGCCCGGCCAGCAGGCAGTCGTCACCGTCAACTACACGCACCTCGCCGTGCTCGGCGCCGAGTTCGTCGGGCGGGCGGTCGGGCTCCTCGACAAGCAGGGCGTGCGCGTGTTCGACGTCGCAGCCGAGGCCGAGGAGGCCTGGACGCAGAAGATCGTGGACTCGTTCGTGGATGCGAGCGTCGTGATGTCCGCGTGCACGCCGTCGCGGATCAACCTCGAAGGCCACCCCGAGGCGATGAACCCGCGCAACGGCAACTACGGCCGCGGCCGGGGTGACTACTTCGCCTACCGCGACCTGCTCGAGCAGTGGCTCGCCGACGGTGAGTGCGAGGGGTTGGAGCTCGACGTGCGTTCCGACGCGCCGTGACCGAGACGGGGCGCCAGCGGGTCGTCGTCGTGACGGGTGGCGGTGGCGGGATCGGTGCCGCGATCGCCGAGGCGCTGGGACGCACGGGCGCATTCGTCGTCACGATGGACCCGCTCGTCACGGTCGACGGCGCCGAGCAGCTGCCGCCGTCAGAGGAGACCACTGCCGGGCGCATCGTCGCCGCTGGCGGCTCGGCGCGTGCGACTTCGGTGTCGGTGACCGACAGCGACGGGGTGCGTGCGCTGTTCGCCGACCTGGTCGACGAGCTCGGCGGGCTCGACGCCGTCGTGAACGTCGCCGGCATCACCCGGCCGACGAGCTTCGCCAAGGGCAGCGAGGACGACTGGGCCGCGGTCCTGAACGTGCACCTCGACGGCTACCTGAACATCCTCAACGCGGCGGTTCCGCTCATGGCCGCCGCCGGGCACGGTCGCATCCTCGGTGTCACGTCCGGCTCCGGCTGGCGCCCGGCTGACACGGGCGCGTACGGCTGCGCCAAGCGAGCGGTCGCCGCGCTCACCTGGCAGCTCGGCCGCTGCTCGCCGCCCGGCGTGGTCGTCAACGCGATCTCGCCGATCGCCGCCACGCGCATGGTGACCGCGGCGCTCAGCCGCGCCCGTCCGGCGACGAGCGGGTCGGGTCCGTCGGCCACCGGCGGCCTCTCGCTCGCCTCGATGCCCACGCCCGATCAGCTCGGGCCGTTGGGCGCGCACCTCGTCGACGAGGCCTTCTCGTGGTGCAGCGGCCAGGTGATCTTCGCCGGTGGCTCCGAGATCGCGATGATCGACGAGCCCCGCCTGCTGGAGGTCGTGCGAACCGACGATGTGGCGTCGTTGCCGCGGGTGCTCGACGCGGTCACCGCCGGCGCGCTGGTGCCGGCCGAAGCCAACCAGGCGACCAACGGCGGTAGCAACGCGCGGTTCAGCGGGATCTTCGACGAGCCGCTCGGAGGCGAGCCCGCCTCGTCGGCCGTGCACGCGTGTGCCGTGGTCAGCAACCGCCCCGACGCGGGCGCCGCGATCACCGCTGCGCTCGCGGCCCGCGGCGTGACGTGCTGCGCGATCGATGCGGCAGAGGTGCCGCACGGCTTCGAGGACGCGGCCCGCGCGCTGTCGTCGGGCGGCGAGCGCCGGGGGGCGCTCGACCGGATCGGGGGGGCGGGAGGGGGCGGCCCCGCCGC
>JBQTHC010000068.1:0-4403 GCA_052390255.1 Microthrixaceae bacterium | reverse complement strand
CGCAACACAACGCCGCTAACCGGCGGCCCCCGCCGCCGCTGACGGTGTCCTCGGCCTCGCATTCGCTGGTGGAGTTCGTCGGCCTGCGTCCTTGTCATCGACGCCGGATGACTCGCCGGTCACCTGCCGAGCGTTACGAGCCACCCCACTAGTCGCTGAGCCGCGCGAGGAGGCGAGGGCGCGACCGCTCGATCTCGTCCGCGAGGAGCCGGTCGAGCGCCGGCATCCAGAGGCGCCCCCCGTAGTGGAGGTGCATCGTGAGGACGCTCCCCTCGCTCACCGGTTCGATCCGCGCGTCGAGCACCCAGGGCGAGTGCTGACGTCCGTCGTGCTCCATCCGCTCGAAGCGAGCACGGCGACCCGGCTCGAGCAGGGTGCGGACCATGCGCAGGCGCTTGGCACGGGCGAACGGACCGAGGCGGCCTCGCAGGTCGACGGACCAGGCCGGCCCGATGTCCTCGGGGCGGTGGTCAGCCGCCTCCGCCCGCGGCACGATGTCGAGCCACTCCGGGTAGCGCGCGAGGTCCTCGACCCACTCGAAGAGCACCTCAGGGGTGCAGGGGGCGGCGAGAGAGGCGGTGATGTCCACGGGCCCAGCGAGCGTAGGCGGACGCGCTGACCGGCCCGCGCCCGGGCCGGTCAGGGCTCCAGCGTGACGACCGCGTCGGCGTCGATCGTGACGGCCACGACGTCGCCGGGGGTGGGGCCCGCGCGGAGCGGGACCAGCGCCCACAGGCCGGGGCCGCCGTCGACCGCGAGCTGCACGGACACGCGATCGCCGGCGAAGGAGGCGGACATGACCGTGGCGCCACCTCCATCCGTGGCCGCGGCGAGGTGCACGCCCATCGGGCGGACCAGCACCGAGTGGACGCCGTCGCGGGCGTCAGGCAGTGACAGCTCGCCCCAGGGCGTCCTCGCACGGCCGGCTGCCACGACGACCTGGAGGAGGTTCCTGAAGCCGAGGATCTCGGCGACTCGGACCGACCGTGGCCGCGCCCACACGTCCGCCGCGGACCCCGCCTGCAGGATCGATCCGCGGTCGAGGATGACGACGCGATCAGCCATCGAGAAGGCCTCTGACTCGTCATGGGTCACCGCGAGGACCGTGAGCCCCAGGCGGGTGAACAGCGCGCGAAGCTCCGCCGCGAGATGATCACGAAGGCTTCGGTCGAGCGCGCCAAGCGGCTCGTCGAGGAGCAGGACCTTCGGTTCGGGGGCGAGCGCTCGCGCGAGGGCGACGCGCTGCTGCTCGCCGCCGGAGAGCGTGTGGATCGCACGGTCCCCGTACCCGGGAAGATCCACGAGCTCGAGGAGGTGCTCCACGCGACGCTGGATCTCCGCGGTGGGACGTCGTTGCATCTTGAGGCCGAAGGCGACGTTGCCCGCGACGTCGCGGTGCGGGAACAGGGCGTGGTCCTGGAACATGAGCCCCACCCCTCGCCGGTGCGGTGGAACGTCGCTGACGTCACGATCGTCGAGCCACACGCGCCCAGAGTCGAGCCGCTGGAGGCCGGCGATCGCGCGCAGCAGCGTGGACTTGCCCGACCCGCTCGGACCGAGCACCGCGACGACCTCGCCGCACGCCACCTCGAGGTCGACGCCCGCGAGCGCCTCCGCCGTCGCGAAGCGAACCGTGGCGCCCTCCACGTGGACCCGCGCGCTCACACCCAACCTCCGGAGTGCGGGACGCGCGCGTCACCGCGGGACCGGTCCGCCACCATCACCGCCGCGGCTGTGAGCACCATGAGGATCACGCTCAAGGCGAACGCCTGACCGACGTTCAGGGTTCCGGGTCGGCCGAGCAGTCGGTCGATCGCGACGGGGACCGTGGGCGTGTCGGCGCGCGCGATGACCGTGGTCGCGCCGAACTCCCCCAACGAGATCGCGAACGCGAAGCCTGCCGCCACCGCGAGCGCCCGCCGCGCGATCGGCAGGTCCACCTCGCGCCACACCCGCGCGGGACTTGCCCCGAGCAGGGCCGCGGCGTCGCGCAAGCGCACGTCGATCGATCGGAGGACCGGTGTCATCACCCGCACGACGAACGGCAGCGCCACGAGCGCCTGCGCCAGCGGCACCAGCCACGGGCTCGCGCGCAGGTCGATCGGTCGATCGAGCGCGATCAGGAACCCGAACCCCACCGTGACCGCGGACGTGCCAAGCGGGAGGACGAGCGCCGCGTCGATCGCACGGGCCACCCGGCCCCGCGAGCGGGTGAGTCCCGCAGCCGCGAGCGCGCCGAGGAGCACGGCGATCACGGTCGCCGCCGCCGCGAACCGAAGGGAGTTCGTCACGGCCTCGAGTGGCGGCACGAACAGTCCGGACTCCCGAGATCGCAGGGCGAGTGCCCGCCACGCGGCCAGGCCGTGGCCGTCGCCCGTCGCAAACGAGCGCTCCACGAGAACCGCGAGCGGGGTGACGAGCAGGAGCGCCATCGCCGCCAGGTTGCCGCCGACCCAGAGCCGCTCGGCGGCGGTGGCCGCGCGGCGCCGGCGCGGTCGCGACATCGACACGGCGATCTGCGCGCGGCGGGCGGCCAGACGATCCTGCGCCGCGAGCAACGCACCGACCGCGACGAGCTGGACGATCGCGAGCACGGACGCGACGGGAAGGTTCAGCAGCGCCGCGGTCTGTCGGTAGATCTCGACCTCGAGCGTGACGCGGCTCGGCCCGCCGAGGAGCCGCACGACACCGAACGAGGTGAAGGTGAACAGGAAGACGATCACCGCGGCGGAGGCGATGGCGGGTCGCAGGGCAGGAAGGGTCACCTCGCGCAACGCCCGCCACCGGGAGGCACCGAGCGCCCTCGCGACCTCCTCCGTGCGGGGGTCGAGGCCCTCCCACATGCCGCCGACCGTGCGGACGACGACTGCGTGGTTGAAGAACGCGTGCGCGAGCAAGATGGCCCACACCGTGCCGTCGAGGTGGAGGCCGAGCGGTCCTGCAGGGCCGAGGAGTGCCAGGAAGGCCGCACCGACGACCACGGTCGGGAGCACGAAGGGGACCGTGACGAGGGCCTGGACGACTCGGCGGCCGCGGAACTCGTAGCGAGCCAGCACGTGGGCGGCAGGCAGCGCGACCGCGATCGTCAACACGGTCGAGGCCGCCGCCTGCCACAGCGTGAACCACATGACGCGCCGGAGCGCGGGATCGACGAGGACGGTCCGGAAGCTGTCGAGCCGCCACCCGCCGTCGGTTCGCAGCCCCTCGGCGATGATGTTCGCGACGGGCCAGGCGAAGAACGCTCCGAGGAAGGCAGTGGGAAGCGCGAGGAGCGCGCCGCGCGTGCGTCCGCTCATCGCCTCACCGCACCACGAGGTCGGTCCAGGTCTTGATCCACTCCTCGCGGTGCGCGCCGATGTCCGCTGGCGACAGCTCGGCGACGTCGGCCGGCGCGACCGCGTGGACCACGAACTGGGCGGGCAGCTCGACCCCACGACGCACCGGGTACACGAACATCGACAGCGGGACATCGGCCTGCACTCGAGCGGACAGCAGGAAGTCGATGAGCTCGCGCGCCTCCGCCTCGTGCTTGGTCCCCGCAAGGATCCCAGCGGCCTCGACCTGTCGATAGCAACCGGCGGTGATGACACCCGTCGGTGCCTCGGTGATGGGCGGGTCGGCGTAGATGACCTCCGCGGGTGGGCTCGACGCGTACGAGACCACGAGCGGGCGCTGTCCGGTGCTCGTCGTCCCGCCCGAGAACTGCGTGTAGTAGGCGTCCTCCCAACCGTCGCTCACGTGGACGCCGTTGGCGCGGATGTCCCGCCACCCCTGCTGCCAGCCGTCCTCGCCGAGCACGGAGATCGTCGCGAGGAGGAAGGCGAGGCCCGGCGAGGACGTTGCTGGGTTCTCGACCACGAGCAGGTCCTTGTACTCCGGCTTCGTCAGGTCCTGGAGGGTCGCCGGGACGGGGATGCCGGTGTCGGCGAAGTACGCGCGGTCGTAGTTGAGGCACACGTCGCCGTAGTCGATCGGCGTCACGCGATGGCGGTCGTCCAAGACGAACGCCGGATCGACCTTCGCGAGGTCCGTTGCCTCGTACGGCACGAAGAGGTCCGCATCGAGCGCTCGGCTGAGGAACGTCGAATCGACCCCGAAGAGCACGTCAGCCTGCGGGCTGCCGTTCGTGAGGATCGCCTGGTTCACGACGGATCCGGCATCACCACCCTGGATGAGCTCGACCTTGATGCCCGTCTCCTTGCGGAAGTCGGCGAGGAGGCCGTCGCTCAGCGCGAACGAGTCATGCGTGAGGAGCCGGATCGTCACGGGCTTGCGAGTCGTGTCGGCCGCCGGCTCACGGGGGGCGACGGTGCTCCCGCAGGCCGCCACGGTGGTGACCGCCGCGGCAAGGGCGATCGCGATGGCGGTACGGGCGCGCCTGGTCATCTCTGGTGCTTCCTCTC